>JBIKYZ010000026.1:0-31819 GCA_044354985.1 Pseudanabaena sp.
TTTGATGACCGTCTCATGTTGAATGCGGCTGGCTTATGGAACTTCTATTTAGATACTGCTTAAAAATGGATTGAAAGCTAAAATCTACTCTGTGCTGTGCTTTTGTTTCCCAACAAATCTAATTGATATTGCTCCACCCAATGTCATTTGTTTAGAAGCTATATCTAACTGATGTACAGTTCTCATGACTGACAAATAAAAGCCAATGAATAGATAGAGAATTGCACTGAAAATCACAGCCACAAAAATCAAGATGAACTGCTTTCGCTGAGCAAATCCTTGGATTCGATAGATCAATAGCTCGTCGAGGCGATCAGTAATTTGCTGTGAGAGCGTAAAACTATATTTAAAAGAGCTTGCTATTGCTTGTCGATAAAAGCCATCAGCTAAAGCAAACTTATCATCTTTGCCGACTATTTGATTTGTATTGGCGATTACCTCACTTAAATTAGCAGCAAAAATGCGAAGAGAGCTGCTTAGCGAATCACGTAAATTACCGCGAGGATTATTTCTAAAGGAACGTTCCAAATTTGACGTTAAATCGTTGTTATATTCTTCCAACAAACTAAGTAAAGAAATAAGTGATTCTTTTTTTAAATTAGTGATTTCTTTGTCAAATAAAATTTCCGTAGAGGTTTGCATCATCTTATTTAAAATCTTTTGCATCTCAGGTAGCTTAACTGCACTCGCATCCATTAGATAGTAAGTATCTAAATCTGGATCGAGAATTAAATTCGAGGAATCAACTACATGAACTCGGAATTGGGCTAGTTTTTCGAGCAATAAATCATGGTTGCGAAAGCCTATAAACCCTGTCATGTCCCGTAAGTCTTGCCATGAAAGCTGAAGATCTTTTAGTCTCTCGCCTGTTTGAATAGTCACACCTAGTCGTTTATCAACATTTGACAAGCTTACGAATTCGTTATTAATTAGACTTTGGAGATCATCCAATTCTCTCGTCTGCAATTGGAGTACTTCCGATTGAGCTGTCAGGTTAATGCTTTGCAGGCTCTTGTAAAATTGGTTCTGCAAAATTAATTGTCTTTGTGGAATGTATTGCCATAGTTGACTGATCGGGCGTAGATAGGCATTCCCGTAAATTTCCTTTTGGGTAAACTCTATGCGGCTATCAAGTTCTGACAACAGTAGATTCATCACCAATGCTAGTGGCAACACAAAAAGCAAACTGATCAGAAAAAATTTTTGGGGATATTTCAGCCGATTCATGATGGCGATCGCTGGTTTGAATAGAAACATATTTTGCCTGAGAGTCAAGATGGGCATCACTTTGCCTTGCTAATCGACTAATATTCTCTGTTGTCAATTTATAAAGATTATAAAGATCACCTAAAGATCGCTAAGGTAGTTAGATCTGCTCAAACTTGGGGGTACGTTAGAAACAGCCACGATTGTTACACCTATTGACAATTGCTAGAAGGATTGTTGCGGATTTGAGGACTATTCTCTCATTCTCATTCTATAGATATTGTCAGTCTTGATTTTGATTAATACTCCTCTTCATCCATCTACCGTGTACACACAAGGCTCTCTGTCATCGTTGAAATGTATCTAAGCCCCCTAAATCCCCCAATTCTAGGGGACTTTGAAAGAATTTTATTTTCTTGTTCCCCCAGAATTGGGGGCTAGGGGGCGATTAATTGTTGACTTAACTAGGTTTTATGACTTGTGTGTACACCGTAGCTTCATCCATGGGGGGATTTCTTGTTACAGCAGCCTCAGGTTAAAGAACTAAGCTCTTTAAAACTTGCTCTCCTAGGTGCTAGATCACAAATATTTAGGGAACTTATCACAAAGTAGGCAGTCATAATAAATTAAATCTAGGTTAAGATTAGGTTAATAAAATTAATTACGTCTAATACTCATACCCATAGTCATCGAAATATGTTTCTAACGAAGGCTCTGTGGTGGCGATATTGCCAAAGCAGAGCCTTTCAGGATCTTAAGACTATCTAGAGTCACTCTCAGTTGTAATCTACAGAGGGAAGATTATGTCCGCAACCACCAAATGTCTGTTTCCCCAGTCTCGTTATTACGGCACATTTACGCCAGAGAACTTGATGTTTAATGCCAATTTACAAGAGTTTTCCCACCGTGTCAGCATTATTTGCAGTCTAGAGACTGGTGGCAAAATTTCAGCGAAAGAAGCGTATTTGCAAATCGCAGAGCTATGGCAGCAGCTTGAGATATCTCAACGTAATCTCTTTACGTGAAAGAAAAAGCGGTGCTCTGCACCGCTTTTTCTTTTTAGGGCGGATAAGTCCATCTAAGATAATGTTAAAGCCCAGAGCCAAAACTGTATCGCCTGCGGCGCAGGCGATACAGTTTTTGACTCTGGGTTTTATATCTAATTGTGCTTAGCTGCTTATGTGTGGATTTGCCAACAATTTATTTAACTATTGATGTAACTTTCCCGCTTAGTGGTAATCTTATGAATGGCTCGGATCTACGCGATCGCAACGCCCGAATCGTGTCAGGGTCGGAAGACAGCAGCACTAAGGGATGCTTGAGATAGGCGTAGTACCCGGGCTACTTTTTTAGGTTTAGCAATGGGTTCAGGAGAGATTCATGGGTCGGGCGAAAAAAGTCGTACTTGCATATTCAGGCGGCGTTGATACATCTGTTTGCATTCCTTATCTCAAGCAAGAATGGGGTGTTGAAGAAGTCATTACCCTTGCAGCAGACCTAGGACAAGGCGATGAGTTAGATCCCATCAAACAGAAAGCTCTAGATTCGGGAGCGTCAGTCTCTCTGGTTAGAGATGTAACTAAAGAATTTGTCACAGACTATGCGTTCCCAGCGATTAAAGCTAATGCGCTTTATGAAAATCGTTATCCATTAACGACAGCTCTAGCACGTCCTCTCATTGCCAAGATTTTGGTAGAAGCGGCGGAAGAATATGGTGCTGATGCCGTTGCCCATGGATGCACTGGTAAAGGCAATGACCAAGTTAGGTTTGATGTGTCGATCGCTGCACTCAATCCAGACATTAAAGTATTAGCTCCAGCCCGTGAATGGGGAATGAGCCGAGAAGAGACGATCGCTTATGGTGAAAGATTTGGGATTGCTTCACCAGTGAAGAAATCTTCGCCATTCAGTATTGATCGCAACTTGCTTGGTCGTAGCATCGAAGCTGGCCCTCTCGAAAATGCTTGGAATGAGCCACCAGAAGAAATTTATGCGATGACCAAGGCGATCGCTGATACCCCCGACGAGCCAACCTATACCGAAATTGGCTTCGAGAAAGGTATTCCTGTCGCGATCGATGGCAAAGCGCTTGAACCAGTGGAATTGATTACTGCTCTAAATGCGATCGCTGGCAACAACGGTGTTGGACGCATTGACATGGTGGAAAACCGCTTAGTGGGGATCAAGTCTCGTGAAATTTACGAAGCTCCTGCAATGTTGGTATTAATCCATGCTCACCGCGATCTTGAAAGCCTTGCTTTGCCTTCTGACTTGGCGCAATACAAGCGTGGTCTTGAAGATACCTATGGCAAGATGATTTATAACGGGCTTTGGTACAGTCCCCTCAAGACTGCCCTCGATGCTTTCATCGACAGCAGCCAAGAGCGTGTATCAGGAACTGTCCGCGTCAAGTTCCATAAAGGTAATGCGATCATCGTTGGTCGTCAGTCTGTGAATTCACTTTATGACGAAGACTTGGCTACTTATACTAGTGCTGACCAGTTCGATCATAAGGCTGCTGAAGGATTTATCTATGTTTGGGGTATGCCTATTCGTGTATGGGCTCAGAAAAATAGATAGCTTTTAGCTTTTGGCTTTTAGCTTTTAGCTTTTTCTCAAGGCGGCGCTTAGCGTCGCCTTTGCTTTTAGTTTTGAGAAAGCTCAAGGCGCTGTAAGATGTCATAAAACTATCAATTAATTAGCAATTAACTGGCAAATTTTTCTATGACTAAAGTACCTCTACCCGATGAGCGCATTCTTTTTAAAGGTCATCCTGCGGTTATTGGTAGTGTGACAAGGTTGCTGATTTCGATTTTCACCCTAGGTATTGGTGCAATCTGGTATTGGTTGCAGTCGATCAATACGAAATATCTGATTACGTCACAACGAATTGTTATAGAGAGAGGTGTTTTCTCAAAAGATATTGAAACTCTAGAAATTTATCAAGTTGATGATATCCAGTTAGAAATGCCATTCAATCAGCGCATTATGGGTACTGGAAATATGCTTTTGTTAACCCGTGATATTTCTGCCCCCAAGTTGCTATTAAATCGTCTACCAACTGACGTAAGAGAGCTATACGAACAGATGCGTCCTTGTATTCAACAGGCAAGATTTCGCTTTCATGTGCGTGACGAAGAAAATCCTAGAGAATATTAAAACCCTAATAGCAAAGGCGGCGCTACGCGCCGCCTTTGCTATTAGGGTTTTAATTTATTTGGCGATCGCTATAAAACTCAAGCTAAACTAGGTAGAACGTCTTAACTAGTGCCAAGTTTAGCAACAATGACTTCATCATCGATTTCAGTTCGTGAATTGCCGCTGTTCCCTTTACCTGAGTTGGTACTATTTCCGGGACAGTCTCTACCGCTTCATATTTTTGAGTATCGCTATCGCATGATGATCAATACCGTGCTGGAAAGCGATCGCATGTTTGGGGTAGTAATGTGGGACTCGGAGACGGGTAAACCTGCAAATATCGGCTGTGTTGCTCAAATCGTACAGTATCATCGCTTGCCAGATGATCGCTTTAAACTTTTGACTATGGGACAGCAGCGCTTTCGAGTGTTGGAATATGTGCGCGAAACTCCCTATCGAGTGGGTTTAGTAGAGTGGATTGAAGACGAGCCTAGTAGCGACGCACCATTTTTATTAGCCACAGAAGTGCGAGAGTTACTTAATGACGTAATCCGTCTATCGCAAAAGCTCACCGATCAAGAAATAGAGTTACCGAAGATTCCCCGTGGCCCAATCGAATTATCCTATTGGGTCGCCAGCAACTTTCAGGGTGCAAGCATAGAACAGCAATCATTACTGGAAACCCTCGATACGGCTGGACGTTTGCGACGTGAAGCGGAAATTTTATCTTCGACTAGAAGTCAATTAGCAGCCCGTACAGTTTTGAAAGATACTTTTAAATAAAATTAAATAAATTTTTTGTTGAAAGTGCTGCTTTGCACCACTTTCAACATAGTCTTAAATTTTCAGGAGCAATAACCGTGAAGATCGGCGTACCGAGCGAAATTAAAGATCGTGAATTTCGAGTGGGAATGACTCCTGCTGGGGTAACGGCACTAACGGCGCGATCGCATCAAGTCTTTGTAGAGACAAATGCAGGAATTGGCTCTGGCTTTAGCGATCAGGAATATATTCAAGCTGGGGCAAAAATTGTTGCAACACCGCAAGAAGTTTATGCTCAAGAAATGGTGGTTAAGGTTAAGGAGCCTTTGCCCAGCGAATATGACTTGATACATCCAGACTTAATTCTCTTTACCTATCTCCATCTTGCCGCCGATCGCCAATTAACGGTCGCATTAATCAAGTCGGGCGCAACTTGTATTGCTTATGAAACGGTGCAATTAGATAATGGTCAATTGCCTTTACTAGTACCCATGAGCATTATCGCGGGGCGATTATCTGTGCAATTTGGTGCGCATTATTTGACTAAGCAACAGGGTGGTAGTGGTGTGTTACTAGGCGGTATTCCTGGGGTAAAAGCAGGACATGTGGTAGTGCTAGGTGGTGGCGTAGTCGGTACTGAAGCCGCGAGAATGGCGATCGGTTTGGGCGCAAGGGTGACAATTTTAGATGTCAATCTTAATCGTCTGGGTGAATTAGAATCTCTGTTTGGTTCGCGGGTTCAGTTGCTGTATAGCACAGCCAGCAATATTTCCGAGGCAGTGATGTCGGCAGATTTGGTCATTGGAGCGGTGTTAATCACTGGCAAACGCGCACCAACATTAGTAAAACGTGAACTTGTCCAAAAAATGCGATCGCATTCCGTGATTGTCGATGTTGCTGTGGATCAAGGTGGCTGCATTGAAACAGTACGAACTACTTCCCACACTTCTCCTGTGTATGAGGAAGAAGGAGTTTTACATTACGGTGTGCCAAATATGCCAGGGGCAGTGCCTTGGACGGCGACTCAAGCTTTGGTTAATGCGACCCTTCCGTATACTTGCGCGTTGGCAGATTTTGGTTTGGATGCAATTAAGCGTGATCGCGCTTTGGCAAAAGGCGTAAATATCCAGAATGGAAATATTGTTTATGCGGCGGTTGCCGAAGCATTTCCTGATTTGCCAAAAGCCTAGCTCCTGAAGCTATCCTTCTGTTAACGTAGTGCGATTACCACACTCACCACTCCGAGCTAATACCTGACTCGACAGATATTATTTCTCCTTCAAATATGCTAGGTTAATCTATGGATCTGACTTGGAGTGCCTTTATGACTATTTCTGGCGATCGCAAGCTAATTAAAACACTTGACTCTCCTTTAGAGGACTTTGAGCCAATGCCCGAAGGTGATAAACAACGCCGTAATTTGAGTTATGCGACTGAGGCTTTGAAACTGTGGTTTGAGAAATTACCAGATGTGTATGTTTCTGGGAATCTATTTATTCGGTATGAAGAGGATGGTGCAGAAAAGAGAATTGCTCCTGATATCTTTGTTGTGTTTGGAGCGAGTAAAGAAGATCGGGTAAGTTATACGGTTTGGGAAGAAGATGGGAAGGTTCCTGATTTTGTGTTGGAAATAACTTCTAAGGGAACTGTGACGAAAGACCGTAAGGAAAATCCATTGATTTATCGAGATTTGGGTGTGAAGGAATATTTTCAATATGATCCTTCGGGGATGTCTCTGAAGCCTGATTCTTTGCAGGGGGTGCGGTTGGAAAATGGTAAGTATGTGCCAATTCCTGTTTCAACTTTGCCTGATGGTACTTTGTCTCTGCATAGTCAAACGTTAGGTTTGGGTTTACATCTTTTTGTTGATAAGACTTTCCGTTTTTATGACCCGATTTCTAAGCAGACTTTAAGGTCTCATGCTGAGGCGGAACATGCTAGGTATCAGGCAGAGTTGGAGCGCTCTTATGAGCAACAGGCTCGGCGTGAAGCGGAGGCTGCTCAACAACAAGCGGAGGCATTGTTAAAAAAATACAGAGATCTTTTCGGTGATCTTCCCGAATAGAGCGATCGCAACCCAATTCACAGAAATCTCCATCGCTATCAATATCATTTTAACGATCGTTTACAAGTTCCTGAATTATTACTAAAAAAGTTGATCGCATACCAATTTAGAATTATTGAATGAGGCATACCAATTTTACCAAAAATAAAATGGTCTTTTAGCATCTCTTGAATACCAATCTAAAAAAGCCGATTGCTTGCAAATTTCTGCAAATATCGTTTTAAAATCGCTCTATACCTACAAGTGACGCTTTTAGGTATAGAGCAGCCAAGCAAATTTGCCAATTCCCCAACCAAAATATAAGGCGATCGCAATTACAAATATCAGACTCGAACCAATCATCAATAGGTAATCAGGCATGGTTAAAGCTGACTCATGCAAATAAGTGCGATCGGAACTACCCGAAAACCCTTTTGACTGCAAAACTATTTCTAATTTTTGCGATTTCGAGAGTGAATTTAGAATTAAAGGGACAGCAACTTTGGCATACACCCGCGCTTTTTTTAGCCATCCCATCTTCTCAAAATTCAAGCCGCGTAAGCGCTGTGACTCAATGATTGATTGAACTTCCTCTAGTAAAAGTGGCACAAATCGTAAGGTTGATGAAAAGATAAACACCACTTTGTAAGGGATTTTGGCACGTACCATACCTACCGTCATTTGATTAACATCGGTAGTAAAAATTGCCAATGGAATGATCAAAATCATTGTCAGAGTCTTAAAGACAATATTTAATCCATAGAGAGTTCCTTCTAAACTCATTTTTGCATTTCCTACTAACCACCATGTTTGTGGCAAGCTCAAGAGGGTTGTGAGTTCTGTTTTATGCGTCAGTAACTTAACCTGCTCCACATTAAAAAATCCCATACTCAAAATCAGAAAGATATAAAAGGGAATCATCACTTTTAAAATAGTTCCTAAATAATTGAGTCTGACTCCAGCGAGAACGCAGGACGCAATCACACTCAGCATCAAAATTCCACCTGCGATCGGACTTTCCCATAGGAACGCAAGGATCGTAACCGAAAGCATCACCACCAACTTAGAGCGAAAATCTAAGCGCGTAAATAGAGAGTCATACTTAACTGTTTGTAATTTCATATTTCTCTTCTAGTAGTGTAGTTAAATTTAAGCTATTTAAAATACTTGATTTAATTGGACGCTTTTCATCCCAAAAGATTTGCGATGAGTAAAAAGAGATCGCTTGCTCCGAAGTTATCAATTCAAAGTTCTTTCGAGCAATTTTTTCATCGTTAAATCCTAAGAAATAAACGGTATCATCAAAAACTATTTGTTTGTTATCTATCTGACTAATCAATCTAAATTCTAATTTTTTATAGAGTCCACAAATAGCAATTTTCCAAGGGGCAAATGTATAATCCCCAACTCCAAAAATGGAGAATCTGGGCTTTTTTTGATAGATCTTGCTCTTTCGAGAATTTAAATACTTAGCATGAGATTCTAAATAGTTCCAAGTCTTTGGAGCTATCTCTTTAATATATTCTGTAGGCTCACCAACAAATTTTTGAGTCACTAGAACGCACCGATCTGTAGATCCTGTTCTATTTTGGGCAATATCAGAGCCCTTCATTAAAGGGAATAAATATGTATCTTCAATATCAACGGATTCACCTAGCCCATTGATATGCAAGTCATCAATCTTACGAAACTCCATTACATTGGAACAATCATGTTTAATGCCAGAGCGCCATTTTATTCCAGTATTAATATTATATAAACTACTCGTTTTTTCAAAAGAAGCTATATCTCTAATTAGAATATTATTTCTATATCCTATCTTCTTGTATTCTGTTTGATTGAGGTTGCTAAATACATCACAAAAGTAGTTTTTTGAGTTTGGATTAAACTTGCAAAATAGGAGACAAGCATCAACTGTTGCACCAAAATATTTTTGTGCATCAATTGTATATGTTGCACAATAATCAAGATTAAGATTATGAGAATAAAGATAACTTAATAGTTTTCTGGAAACAGATGTTTTACATAGCATTGCTAAACAAGCCTCTCGGTTTTGAAGCAATTGAGAAAACTGTATTAACATCCATTCGGAAATATCAAAGTTGCTTTTACCAGTAATTGCATCTAGTCCATTATGCTTTTGGAAATTATTTTTTTTGGGTAAATTATCACCACCAATACTTCCTTGCTGTGAATTAGTTACCCAAGGGAAGTTGCCAAGCACTAAAATTTCTCCATCTAGTTGATTAAGATATGATTGCCAATCAAATTCAAAAAAATCTTTGTTTTGTAATGCAATTCTTGAATCTTGTGAGCATTGCTTATTATTTTTGATTTCCTGCAAATATTGAGTATTGATATCAACACCAATAATCCTATTTACTTTCGGAAAAAGAGATGAGGCAGCTTTAATAAAATTACCAACTCCACAGGTTGGCTCAATAATAATATCAGGACTAATGTTAAGCTGAAGTAACTGCTGACAAACTCTTACTGCTAGTTCGAGCGGCGTTTGGAAATCTCCATATTCAATTTTTTCTTTTTTATCAGTGTAAATCATGGATTATTTCTATAAATAGCTATCAAACCGTTTTCTTGTCCTGCAAGTTCAATTACTCTTCCATATTGAAGCCGCCATTGCAAAGCATTGGAAATAGTCAAAAAACCTTGAATAGGAGGTTCTGCAATTATTTCGTCAGCGATATTTGATAACTCAATTTCATCAACAGGTAAATTTCGATCAACCATAAAAGCCATCAAATCATCTTTATTGCCTTCATTAGCCAAAATATTGCGAATCCCACGAGTCGTCTGAAAATCGCCTGTTCTTTCTGCACTTACATAGATTGTATGCAGAATATTTAGTGTTCCAGTTCTATTGACACTATCGTCAGTTTTTTCATAGACAAAAATGATCAGCCCGTAGCCTAGCCCAAAGATCTTTTGTCGTGCTGACCTAAATGGACAGGATGATTGTGGTTGCTTAACGCTTGTCACTTTAATATCTATGAGTAAGCTAGGAAAATCAATTCCACTAGCAGAATTACCTTCTATAAAATCATATTTGTTTTTGAGATATAGTCTGAATTTTTGTTCTAAGTATGTTCCAATAGCTTTTCCGTCAGTTACGCCATAAAGTGTTGATTGTGGATGAAGAGACTCGATCGCTGAAAATAGAGCGGCTTCAGTACAAAGAGAATCTATCGTTAAAAGTGTCATAGTGAAATGTATAGTTGCTTCTTATCTTAGCTTATTGTGCTTTGTAGATGAGTAAAACAACTAGCAAATTCTGTGGGGGTAATCAAAGAATATTCGCGATCGCATATTTCACTGAGCTTTTGCGATAGCTCCACCGATTGCGGCGGCGTGAGGTAGGTGGATTCTAGCAAATCAGTTTGATGATAGGCTTGACGCAAGGGTGCATCTAGCAAAATCGTGCCTTTGCCCATGACGATCGCGCGATCGGCATAGTCGGGCATGAGATATAAATGATGGGTAATCACAATCACGGTTTTACCCATTCGGTGTAGCTGACGACTGACTTCTAAAATCGAAGAAGATCCTTGATAGTCTTGTCCTGTAGTCGGTTCATCGAAAATGATGATCTCAGGATTCATGGCTAATAGCGCCGCAATAACGATGCGACCACGTTCTCCCTTTGGTAAAGATAATGGATGAGCATGGCGCTGCTCCCATAGCTGCATGGCTTTAAGACTGCGCTCGGTTTCTTTCTTGACGATATCGGGCGCATAACCAAGGAAAGGCAGTGCAAAAGCAACTTCTTTCTCAACGGAAGTATTAAAGATTTGGTTGTCGGGATTTTGAGCGAGATAGCCGATGGATTGAGCAAGATCGCTAACGGATAGATATTTGGTATCGCGATCGCGTACCAATACTTTCCCTGATGTGGGTTTTAGTAAATTTAGGAAATGCTTAACAAGGGTACTTTTTCCTGCACCATTCTGTCCGACAATTAGCACATATTCGCCTTCATGGATATCTAGCGAAACATTTTTGAGTGCTTCCGTGCCGTCATCGTAGGTATGTTTTAGATTTTGGACTGAGAGAACGGGCGGTTTATTGCTACGAATGGGAGTGATAAATATGGGCGGCTCTATTGGTTGAATTTGAGATCGCAGTTCACTTAAGGCTTTAATTCCAGCCTCCAAGGTAACAGGAATCTTGGGAATATTAATTCCCTTTTGCTGGATTTGGCTAAAAGCTTGAGCAATTTCGGGAGGACGCAGTTTATTTTGTTGTAGCAGATCCACCTGTGAGTAAATTTCTTCTGGAGTGCCAACTGCGATTAATTTACCCTGTGAGAGCACGGCAATGCGATCGCAAAATTCTGCCATTTCTTCGGCAGCATGGGAAACCATCACGATCGCTACGCCCAGTTCTTCTTTTAATTCCCTGACTGTAGCAAAGACTTCTTGAGAACCGATGGGATCGAGTTGTGAGGTCGGTTCATCGAGTATTAATAAATCAGGTTGCAGAGCAAGAGCAGCAGCGATCGCTAAACGTTGTTTTTGACCACCCGAAAGCTCTTGCGGATTTTTCTTTTCAAATCCTTCGAGACGAACTGATTTTAAAACAATGGGAATCCGCCGCAAAATTTCTTCGCGGGGAACGCAGAGATTTTCGAGGGCAAAGGCAATTTCATTCTCGACAGAAGTAGCGGTAATCTGGATTTCAGGATCTTCAAAAACAATTCCCACATGACGCGCTAATTCGCTCACGGGATGGTCAAGGGTATCTAAACCTGCGATCGCAATTTTGCCAAAAAAACGTCCACCATAAAACTGGGGAACGATGCCCGTAAGGGCAAGACATAGTGTAGTTTTCCCTGCCCCTGTCGCACCAATGATGCCTAAAAATTCTCCTTTCTTAATCGTTAGCGATATATCTTTTAATACTGTGTCCTTAGCGTTGGGATATATATATGAAACCTTATCTAAAACTGCGATCGCATCGATCTCATTCATAATTTTGACTAAAAATACGCCAATTCAAACCTGAAGTGTAACTCGCTAAGCCTTAAAAAATGATAAGGTTACAGTCAAATCTTTGATGCTTTAAAGATCTGTGCAAAAGCGTTGAGCACATACTAATGATCTCCGTTGGTTGATCAGTGCCGAGCAGATCTGCTTCAATCACGCCATCTGCTCTCAACCTCTGATGCCGTAAGGCGATAAACCCAAGTCAGGTTAGCCCTCTTTGGGTTTTATAACTTTTAAGATGATACTGATGATATCGGTAGGTTGTTAAGGATTAAAAAATCTTGACAGAACAAATAATTTGGCATAGTATAAAAAAAAGGGGGCAACTATTTGGCTGCCCCACTTCTAAAATTTATTAATTATTAAGTTTATGCTATCACATCCCCCTCGTATACAAAGTGGGCAGCTTTGCCCATTTTGCTTAAAGTGTAAGGCTTACCAAGAGTTAGAGTCCGAAAATCAGCGATTGCGCCTTGATAACAGTTCGCTATCTGAGCGGAATTCCTTACTCGAATGTCGGGTAGATCATCTTTCGCCAGATTGCACACCTCTAGCTGACTGGTGGAACGATTACTAAACTTTTAGGCTTTCGTAGTAAGTATTTCATTGCTTCACAGTGTCCAATCACTCAAAGCAAGCCTACAGAATTTTCTTTAACTAAATAGGAGAGTTACCAATGGTTACTTCTTTACAAACGGCTCGTCAGGTTTATTCCAACGAGTCATTGGGATCGTTTATTGATTTATCTTTTCATGTGCGTGGTACACAGTTACCTGCCGATCATGGGTATGCACTTTTAGCCGCGATCGCCAATCATGTACCGAATATCAAAGAACATCATGACATTGCGATTTTGTCTGCGGCAGGGTTTGGGGATCGTAAAGGGAAAATTTTGCTTACGGAGAATTCCTATTTTCGGCTGCGCGTTCCTATAAGCAAGATCCAAATGGTTTATCCACTGGCAGGAAAACGCTTGAGATTAGGGATACACGAGGTGCAGTTAGGAATTCCCACTATTCATACCCTAAAGCCTCACGCCCATTTGCGATCGCGTATTGTCACAATTAAGGGCTATGAAGAACCAGAACCTTTTTTGGCAGCAGCAAAACGACAGTTAGAAGCATTAGAAATTCAAGGAGAGATTTTGATTCCTAGCGATCGTAATGGAGATCCTGCGCGGAAAACTATCAAAATCAAACGTTTTACGGTGGTTGGGTTTACGGTAGAAGTAACTCGCATGAGTGAAGAAGATTCATTGAAATTACAAGTCTATGGACTTGGTGGCAAACGTCACATGGGCTGTGGTGTATTTATTCCAGTCAAAGAGAGGGCATGATGTTTGAGAAGAAACTTTTGCTTGCCAAGACTTATCCCTTAGACAAAAATAGCCCTGCGGCGAAGTCCGCGACCTATACAGGGCATATTGGCGCAGTATTAAATTCAGCCCAGATCATCCTTGATTTGATTGGCGATCGCATTGTGAGTCAGCTAGGTATTACTGAACTTGAGGTTAATTATTTTCGCAATACTGTGATGCTTGGCGCATTCTTGCATGATTGGGGTAAAGCAAGTGAACATTTTCAAGAGATGGTTTATGGCAAATCAGAATTTATCACTAAGTCAACGGATGACAGGATAAAAGATTTCAAGAAAGAAATATCTAAATCTTGGAAAGATCATGGACAGAGGCAAATGCTTCGTCATGAAGTGATTAGTAGCATTCTGGCACGAGAGGATTCTTTAAAGGAATGGCTTGAATGCTGTCAAAATGCAAATCTGATGATGGCTATTTTTGCAGCAATGGGACATCATCTTAAAGTTGGTCTAGGCAAGGATCATAAACCTAATAGTCAAATTGCGGAAATCCTTGATGGCACAGGTGAACAGTTACGCATATATACCAAACATCAAGATTTTCGCAGGGTGTTGAAGATGGGAAAAAAGTATCTCGATTTACCCGATCCACCCGAAGTCTTACCTAATGAGAATTGGACAAGAGACGAGTTAGAAGAGGCGATCTCTTCTCTAAAAATAGAATGCATTGATTTTGCTAGCAATCTTGATGAATCTCAGCAAAGGTTTCTGGCGGCGGTGAAAGCAACCGTGATTGCGGCTGATTTAGCAGGTTCAGCATTGCCAAATGCCGAGAAAAAACTCAAGGAATGGATTGAGCAGGTATTGCATCTGACATTATCAGAAATAGAACTTCAAGAATTAATCAATCAGCGTCTAGGCGATAATCCTTTACGTCCTTTTCAACAAGATATCGCTAATACTACTAAGCGAGTGACGATCGTTAAGGCGGGTTGCGGCACGGGTAAAACCATTGGGGCATATGCTTGGGCGCAAAAATGGGCAGTAGATAGAAAGCTATTTTTTTGCTACCCCACTACTGGTACTGCATCTCAAGGTTATTTAGACTATGCTGCGGAAACGGAAATTGAATCGCGATTAATGCACTCAAGGGCGGCGATCGATCTAGAAGAGGTTCTGGTTTCCCACGAAGAAGATGACTCCGAAGAAATTGAGTCGAGATTAGAAGCATTTGCGGCATGGCAAGCCAAGCTAATTGTCTGCACGGTTGATACGGTTTTGGGCTTGATGCAAAATAATCGCAAACCTCTATTTTCTTTTCCTGCGATCGCGCAAGGAGCATTTGTCTTTGATGAAATTCATTCCTTTGATCAACAACTATTTGGCACTTTATTAAGGTTTTTGAAATCTTTTCGCGGTGCGCCCATTTTGCTGATGAGTGCTAGTTTGAGCAAGGAGCAAGAGCAGGCAATTTGTCAAATCGTGCATGATCTTGGCGAAGAGGTAAATATTATTGATGGCGAACAGAAATTAGAAATTATTCCCCGTTATCGAATGGAGTATATTTCTGAGGTTGCTAATTTTGAATCTCTTGATGAAGTTTGGGAAGTGATTTTACAGACCCTGAAAAGCAACGGCAAGAATCAAAAAGTTTTATGGGTGACTAATACGGTTAAAGATTGTGTGACCCGCTATAGACAAGCCGAGGAGAAATTCAAAACCTTGTCTAAAGATCATGTAAAGTTGCGAATTTATCACAGTCGCTATCGCTATAAAGATCGATTAAATCGACATAAAGAAGTTATTGAAGCGTTTAAATCTAGCGATCCTTGCTTGGTAATCACAACTCAAGTCTGTGAAATGTCTCTTGATCTCAGTGCTGATTTATTAGTCAGTGCGATCGCGCCTGCCGCATCGTTAATTCAACGGATGGGGAGATTGAATCGACGGGTATTTGAGGATGATTCTGGAAATATGCAACTAACATCAGGGCAAATTTGTCCAGCAATTTTCTACCCTTGGGAGCAGCCACATCCCTATTCGCAAGCAGAATTAGACACAGGATTAGAACTCGTAAAGCAACTGCAAGCAAATCCGCAGATCTCTCAACAGAATTTAGCGAAGGTTGCCACAACATTAAGTGCATCCGTTCCTGAATTTGTGCGATCAGGTTGGCTGGATGACAATTGGTGTGCATATCCAATTCCTTTGCGTAAAGGAGGCTACACCATGACCGTACTGTTGGAAAAAGATATGCTAGACATCGACAGAGCCGCCTCAGAACGCACGAAAATATCCAAAATGACTTTCCCGCAAGCAAAAATGCATGAAGCACAACGATGGACAGTGCCTGTACGCATAATGGAGTGTCGGTACGAATGGAACCGATTTAAGTTTTATTACCGTGTGCCTGATGAATGTATTGATTATTCAGAAATTACAGGAGCCGAAGAAAAATGCAAATAGAATTATCTTTACTAGAATCAGAACAAGAGCCAGAAAAAACTGCTTTGCATTTCGATCTTGCTGATCCTTATATGACTTTTTTACATCGCGCAGGTCTAGCAGGGTTATATATGACCCTAAAACAACTGGAGAGGGAGAATATACAAACGATTGGTGGTTTGTCATGGCAACTAAGCGATCGCGCAGTATCTTTGTCTTGGGATGGCAGTGATTTGGAAGTGCTTGACTGGTTGCTAAAGCAGTCTTTTCAAATTCGTGATGGTTTAATTTCCTTGCGTGGTTTGGATGCGAAGACGATGGATATACAACCTTTGGTGATGATGCATCAAGGCATTTTGGGAACACTTTTACAGCACAACAGCACACATAGTTCAATTGGCATAAAAGAGCAAAGTTTCTTAATTGAAGATAATAAGCCAGAAATGCTAGTAAAATACAAAGGATTATCTCGATATGTTTATCAAGATTTTGCGACAAATCTCTGTGACAAAAAAACTGGGAAATTGCGAGAAAATGCCATAGCGATCGCGGGTTGGCTGAACCCTGGTGCTGCCGTGCGTCATATTGCTTTTAGTAGTGATACTTGCTTTGAAGAAACTGCACCCAGTGCCTTAATTTTGCTGTTTGCACCGATCGCTTGTTATTACTTTGCCCTGCGTTCTAAGCTGAGAGATCAACGCGCTCAGTTCGCTTTGATCGTTCCCGAAGTCACAAACCTAGCTGTATACGCCCAATATCGCCAGAATCCGCAATTAAGAAATTCAGGCTTTCGTGATTTCTATACTTCTAGCTTGGGTGATGCGGGTTTACGCTTTTTATCTGTTGAGACAATCACTAAAAATTTAAAAGAGAATCAAGCTAAAACCTGTCAGGTGATCACTCTAGGAACAGTGGCATGGTCAACCCAACAGAAAACCCGCACCGATCTTTATACCGTTATTGCTGATGAGCCAATACGTGAGAATTATCGTGTTTGCCGTAATTTTTTGAGCGATCGCGTTGTAGTCAAAGAAAAGGACAATACATGTTGGGTTGCCACCAATTTTGCGAGAGAAATGATTGCTGACAATCTCGCAAGGGGTAAACCTTGGTTTGCTGACTTGTCAGAGAAAGTCAATAGCGGTGAACTATTTAAACAACTAACCTATGAAAGGGATGGATTAAACAAAATGGTAAAAAGTCAAAATCTGCAATGGAGCGATCGCGAACGTTTGTTTGTACAGTCTTGTCACGAGGCAATTAGCAGTACCTATGCTCAATTGGCTAAACGAACCAAAGTGGGCGAACAAATCAGATTTGACAAGGTGGATGAGAAATTCAGGACAGGGCTAGGACGATGCAAAAGTCCAAATACATTTCGAGAGTTTATCACCGATTTTTGGGCTAGGGCAGGTCGTGTGCCTGTACTCAAAGAGCATTGGGATGAGCTAATGGAGCTAGTGATGACCGATTGGAAATCTGCTAGAGATTTATCATTGTTGGCATTGGCAAGTTATAAAGGTAAAGGAGACAAGGGTGATGTGTTAGAAGAGAATCAAGATCAAGATGATACTTTGGGTATGACAGATCATGATGATGAAGAGGAGGATTAAGTAATGACAGTTTCTACGGCAATTTATCCATACATTACAACCAATGTAGGTATTTTGGGTGGTGTACCAATTATTGAGGAAACTAGAATATCGGTAAGGGCGATCGCAGGTTATTACCAAATGGGCATGACTGTTGATGAGATTTTGGCGACCCTTACTCACCTGCGACCTTCACAGGTGCTTTCGGCACTTGCCTACTATTTTGATCATCAGCAAGAGATCGATCGGGATTTGGCTAATGCTTCAGATGTCGAGTTTTGGAAATCGCAAGTACTCATACATCCTAAAGCGAGTAGTACATAACTATGCAAATACGATTATTACTTGATGAAGATGTCCATGCAACTCTGGCACAAGCACTCTGCAAGCGAGGATTTGATGCCGTTCACATTCAAGAAATCCATAGAAAAGGATATAGCGATCGCGAACAACTTGAATTTGCAGTTACTCAAGGTCGATGTTTATTAAGCTTTAACGTGCGAGATTTTGTTATTTTGCACAACGAGTTCGTTGCTAGAACGCAAGAGCATTGTGGCGTTCTTGTCTCCCCACAACTACCTATTGGCGAAACCTTACGCAGAGTTCTTGTTGTTCTCAATACTCGAACCGCTGAACAATTACAAAATCAACTTCAGTTCCTTTAAAGATTTTTCCTCAGATGCCAATAGGCGTAAAAACAGAAATCAAATAAATTTATTTCAAGGTAAATAACTATGACTTGGCATCTTTTCGGCAATATTCTCACTAATTACGGTGCGGCTGCAAACAATCGCGGTGAAAACGAAGGCAACATCACCACTTTGCAAAAGATTCTCTGGCAGGGAGAAGTACATACAACTGTTTCGGCTGAGGCAATTCGTTGGGCTTTGCGCTATTACTGGCAGACCTCTGGCGAGTATCAGGTTAATCGTCAATGGGATGAGGGCAAAAACGATAACGTTTGGCAAAATGCTGCTTTTGATGATGCACTTTACATTGATGATGATGTCTTGGGCTTCATGCGTGCCGATGCTGCCAAGACTGAAGCGAATGAAGAACAAGAGCCGATGGGTAAGAAGAAGCCAAAGGCGGCTCCGAAAGGAACTGCTACGGTCAAGCGTGGGGTTTTGGAAGTAACTCGTGCGGTTTCGACAATTCCCTATGCTGGCGATATTACTTTTAATGCGACCAGTGGGCAGAAAGGACGGACTTCTCTTTATGGAACGGAAGTTCATGCAACTCGCTATCAGTATGGATTTGCGATGACACCCGATCGCCTCAAGGATAAGTCTCGCATTCATGCGGTACTTGATGGGTTGATTGACCTTGGCGGCGTAGCTGGCAATCATTCACGATTTCTCTATGATTTTGCTCCTGATAGTATCGTTTTACGCTGGACAAATGATTTTTCGCCGCGTTTGCTTTATTGCTTTACCGAAGATGAAGGTGAGATCTCTGCTCCTGACTTATTGCGCCGAGTCGAAGCAGAGGATATTGATCCCAATGAGTTATGGATTGCGGGAGCGATTCTTGATACAGAAATTGGGGAAAAGCTTGAAGCAAAGGGAGTCAATGTTTTTAAGGGTATTAAGTTGGCAGTGGAAGATATCAAGCGCAAGATTCAGCGAGATTTGGAGGCTTAATTATGTCGATCTCGCTTTTAGTGGAAGTACCGATCGCCTGTTTTCGGCAATCCCGCGCCCGTGAGTACGCGGAAACCTATCCAGTGCCGCCGCCTGCTACGGTTTATGGAATGCTGCTGTCCTGTGTGGGTGAAGTGAATCGCTATCGACATATAGGTGTGAAATTAGCGATCGCAATGTTGTCACAGCCTGAAAAATCAACCGTAATCCGTACTTTTCGGCGCTTTAAGAAAAGGGAGATTGCCGATCCGACTAATGCGCGTCCCGACTATCAGGAATTGCTCACGGATATTCGATTTGTAGTGTATTTGGATTCTCAATTGGAATCGGCACAGCCAAATTTAGCCGATCGCCTGCAATCTGCTTTTGAGCATCCTGAAGTGATCGCTCGTTTTGGTGGTCTATGCTTGGGTGAAAGCCGCGATCTCGTGAATTCGATTCAGCTCGTTAAATCCACAGATTTAGCGGGACATTGGCAATGGCTAGAACATGATAAGGACGGTTTACTAACTTTGCCCTATTGGGTCGATCATGTTGGCTCAAAGGGAACTAGATGGCAGCGCTATTCTCTAAAAAAAACAGAGATTAACTATGATCCACCAGTTAATTCATGGACAGAAATTAACCCAAGTTGATACTTTTTCTACCTCTGATGCCGCTAGGCGCAAAATTAACTTTTATCGTTTTTGCACCTAAATATAATTGGAGGTAATGAAATATGTTGGCACTAGAATTTGATAGGACTGATTTACGATTGGCAGAAACTGGCGATACCGCACAAGATACGATCCGTGTCTCGGCTCTCCATGCACTAGCCTACTGCGAACGACTGTTTTATCTTGAAGAAGTAGAAGAACTTTATACCCAAGATGCCGCAGTTTTTGCGGGGCGGCGGCTCCATGCTGAACTTGAGAAGCAAGAAGATGAAGATTGGGATGAACTTTTTTTAGAAAGTGCTGAACTAGGTTTGCGTGGCAAGGTTGATGCTCTGCGTACCCGCAACGGTCAGACAATTCCCTATGAACATAAACGGGGTAAAGCGGCGCGAGATAAAAACAAACAGCCGATCGCATGGGAAAGCGATCGCTTGCAAATTCTTGCCTATGCCTATCTACTGGAGATGTCTTTAGGTCTTTCGATTCAAGAAGGACGGATTCGATACCATGCCGACAATGTTTTAGTTCATGTAACCCTTGATGATGAGGGCAGAAAATTAGTGCGTGATGCGATCGCTAGATCAAAATATTTACGGGCTTCACCATGCCGACCACCAGTTACCGATAATGAAAGGCTTTGTGGGCGATGCTCTCTTGCTCCTGTGTGCTTACCTGAAGAAGCCAGATTAGCCCACGATCGCGAATGGCAACCTGTGAGGTTATTCCCCAAAGATGACGAACGCGAGGTGATTCATGTACTTGAGGCTGGTACAAGCGTTGGCAAGAAAGGCGAACAAATCAAAATCGTAAAACGCGATCGGTCCGATGAAATTGTCCCAGCTAAGCAAATAGGACAGTTGGTTTTACACAGTTACTCACAAATCTCGACTCAAGCTCTACATCTTTGTGTTTCACAGGATATTGGGGTACATTTTGTGTCGGGTGGTGGGCGCTATGTCGGCAGTTTCGATCCGCGTAATGGCAGTATCCAGAGACGCATTCGCCAATATGGTGCTTTGAGTAATCCTGATCAGTGTCTGGATTTGGCTAAGAAACTGGTGACTTGTCGCGGCAAAGGACAACGCAAATTTTTGATGCGGGGTCAACGGGGTCTGGAGCAAATTCCAGAGGAGCTGGAAAAGGCGATTAAGCAGATGCAAATTATCCTCAAGCAAATTCCAGAGGTAAATTCTATTCCTTCACTTTTAGGATTAGAAGGCAATTTAGCGGCTTTGTATTTTGGGGCTTTACCTAAACTTTTGGGTGCTGATGTACCAATGGAAATGCAGTTTAGCGATCGCAATCGTCGTCCTCCTAAAGACCGTTTTAATGCGTTGTTGGGATTTGGGTATGCACTTTTATTGAAGGATGTGATGAGTGCAATTCTATCTGTGGGTTTAGAGCCAGCCCTTGGTTTTTATCATCAGCCAAGAACACAAGCCCCTCCTCTAGCGCTAGATCTAATCGAAATTTTTCGTGTGCCTTTGGTTGATATGCCCATCGTTGGCTCGATTAATCGTGGTCAGTGGGATATTCAGGCTGATTTTGAGGTGCGTGGAGGTCAGGTATGGCTAAGCGATTCGGGGCGGCGTAAGTTTATTGATATCTATGAGAAGCGTAAGCAGGAAAGTTGGAAACATCCTGTTTTGGGATATTCGCTAACCTATCGCCGTTTGTTTGAATTGGAAGTTCGCTTACTAGAGAAAGAATGGAATGGAGAAGAAGGTCTATTTGCTCAGTTGGTTTTGAGGTAGTCCAGTGGCTGAAACTAAGAACTGGTATTTAATTTGCTATGACATTCGCGATCCGAAAAGATGGCGCAAGGCTTATAAGCTTTTGCAAGGCTATGGCGATCGGGTTCAATATTCAATTTTTCGTTGTGCGTTGAATATGCGCGATCGCGAAAAGTTGAGATGGGAGCTTGAGAAAATCCTGACGGCTGATGATAGTTTGCTATTAGCTGGAATGTGCGATCGCTGTGTGTCAAGAATGATTTCTTGCAATCGTTCTGAGTCTTGGACAACGACCTGCGATCATCATCGGATTTTTTAGCATGGATCACTGTCTGTTTTGGGCTTCGGCTTGTCCATCAGACCTCAATGCCCTTATGTGTAGTTGTTTCAATATATCTTTGGGGAACTGAGGTGCTTGTATTGTTTGTTTGTCATGCTAGGTATGAGTTTAAGGGTGTTTGGCTTAGAAAAAGTTGTTAGCTTTAGTGGCGATTTATACTATTCTTATGAAGTGCTTGCAAGATTGGCTTCCGTTATAAACTCTATAAGGGTTTTGGCTGTCGCTGTGTCGAATCTCTGATGCCGAAAGGCGTTGAGCACAGAAACAATTCGCCCACAAATTGCCCTGATATTATTTGTGTCGAATCTCTGATGCCGAAAGGCGTTGAGCACGTAGTCCGTGAGCCTTTTCAAAAAACTCTACTAATGTGTCGAATCTCTGATGCCGAAAGGCGTTGAGCACAACAATGGGATCTTTACTCTAATGAGTACGAGGAATGGTGTCGAATCTCTGATGCCGAAAGGCGTTGAGCACTCTCATATTCGGAAGTCCCTGCAACTAGGGCTAGTGTGTCGAATCTCTGATGCCGAAAGGCGTTGAGCACAGTTTGAATTTTGCGGGTATTTACATAGCGAATTAGTGTCGAATCTCTGATGCCGAAAGGCGTTGAGCACCCATTCTCTCTTTCTTTTTTTTTTTTTTTTTTCTCTGTGTCGAATCTCTGATGCCGAAAGGCGTTGAGCACAGTATTCTGTGGATACTGAAATTAACCAAGTTAATATGTGTCGAATCTCTGATGCCGAAAGGCGTTGAGCACTACCACTTGCGATTAGTGTCTGTGTTGGTGTGGCGGTGTCGAATCTCTGATGCCGAAAGGCGTTGAGCACAGAAAGTCACTGTTTTGTTTTTGAGTCTATTCGCATGTGTCGAATCTCTGATGCCGAAAGGCGTTGAGCACTTGCTATGTAGTACTTATCGGTCAATCCCCATTATCAGTGTCGAATCTCTGATGCCGAAAGGCGTTGAGCACATTTACACATCAGCTACTCACACAATCCCCTCAAAGTGTCGAATCTCTGATGCCGAAAGGCGTTGAGCACCTTTTGTTTCCGTCTTTTGTTTCCGTCTTTTATTTGTGTCGAATCTCTGATGCCGAAAGGCGTTGAGCACTGCGAACCGATGGGAGTGATAGTAACGACGGATTAGCGAGTGTCGAATCTCTGATGCCGAAAGGCGTTGAGCACAGCGGATAGTATTTGGAAGTGTAGGTACTGGGATTGTGTCGAATCTCTGATGCCGAAAGGCGTTGAGCACCCTCTAACCTCTTCTTCATTGTCTTCTGGATAGACAGTGTCGAATCTCTGATGCCGAAAGGCGTTGAGCACTGTACTAATATTTAGAGGTCAACAGCAATTACAAGGTGTCGAATCTCTGATGCCGAAAGGCGTTGAGCACTAACCACCAACAGAAATATTGCGAGCAGCGCTAGTCGTGTCGAATCTCTGATGCCGAAAGGCGTTGAGCACGCGCGGTCTTTGAGACTAATTCGGGTGATTAGCTCTGTGTCGAATCTCTGATGCCGAAAGGCGTTGAGCACCCTTATGTAATTCAAAATAAAGCCGAACTTGGTCAAGTGTCGAATCTCTGATGCCGAAAGGCGTTGAGCACGGATAACGTTGTCTACAGGATTTTCATCTACAAATAAGTGTCGAATCTCTGATGCCGAAAGGCGTTGAGCACAAATCACAAAGCTATATCCAGACTTCTACGCAGGGTGTCGAATCTCTGATGCCGAAAGGCGTTGAGCACTACCGCTAGCAACTAGTGTCTGTGTCGGTGTCGCGTGTCGAATCTCTGATGCCGAAAGGCGTTGAGCACTAAAGCATTACTTTCTAATAGTTTTCCCGATTATGTGTCGAATCTCTGATGCCGAAAGGCGTTGAGCACCTTTAGGAGAGATTAGATATTCGTGCATTAAGTTACGTGTCGAATCTCTGATGCCGAAAGGCGTTGAGCACTGTAAAACGACAGACTTCACAAGGCTGTATGCCCGTGTCGAATCTCTGATGCCGAAAGGCGTTGAGCACACAGTACAAACTGATTTACAGACAGATCTGGACGGTGTCGAATCTCTGATGCCGAAAGGCGTTGAGCACTATGCCCTTCTGAAGGTGGTACAAAGTTCTATGTTGTGTCGAATCTCTGATGCCGAAAGGCGTTGAGCACGGAGTGCCTTCAGTCACATTCTCGTAAGCCTGATAAGTGTCGAATCTCTGATGCCGAAAGGCGTTGAGCACCAAGCTGACGCAAATAGTGTCGCGCCTATGATTCAAGGTGTCGAATCTCTGATGCCGAAAGGCGTTGAGCACATTGTTGGGGATTTGTAATGAGGATCTACACATTGGGTGTCGAATCTCTGATGCCGAAAGGCGTTGAGCACTTTCTAAATTGCTACTTGATTGGAGTAATCCAAAGTGTCGAATCTCTGATGCCGAAAGGCGTTGAGCACTAATCCTTTGCTTATTAACATTACAAGCTGTCGCAGTGTCGAATCTCTGATGCCGAAAGGCGTTGAGCACGAACCTGCTATACCATGAATCATTTTTTTTCCTAGGTGTCGAATCTCTGATGCCGAAAGGCGTTGAGCACTGAAGAGCGAAACGTTGAGTTCTTCTTACCACTGAGTGTCGAATCTCTGATGCCGAAAGGCGTTGAGCACGAGTTCTTAGCGGCGCGGCTCGTTTTGTCAAGGTGAGTGTCGAATCTCTGATGCCGAAAGGCGTTGAGCACCAAGCTCAGTGTTAATAATTTGCTTTATTCCCTTGTGTCGAATCTCTGATGCCGAAAGGCGTTGAGCACGCACTACAGCCGAATCATTTAATTTTCACTAGCTAGTGTCGAATCTCTGATGCCGAAAGGCGTTGAGCACGTAGCTAAGAAGCATTGCCCTTGCAACATTAGGAGTGTCGAATCTCTGATGCCGAAAGGCGTTGAGCACAGGAGCAGAAACTACTAGAGCTAAAAGCAAGGCGATTTGTGTCGAATCTCTGATGCCGAAAGGCGTTGAGCACTACTCGTTCCAATGATCGTCGGGAATCAACGCTTGTGTCGAATCTCTGATGCCGAAAGGCGTTGAGCACAGGAAGCTTATAACTCGCGTCAAGGTGAAATGGTAGTGTCGAATCTCTGATGCCGAAAGGCGTTGAGCACAAAGAAGCACAAGCAATGCGTTATGGCGGTTTATTGTGTCGAATCTCTGATGCCGAAAGGCGTTGAGCACTGTCAACGCTTCCTTCTGTGATAACTATTTTTAGATCGTGTCGAATCTCTGATGCCGAAAGGCGTTGAGCACTCGTTAGGAAATCGATTAAATCTGTAGGAAGCCATGTGTCGAATCTCTGATGCCGAAAGGCGTTGAGCACACGGGGCGCAAACCCTTTGTTATTAAGGTCAAGAGTGTCGAATCTCTGATGCCGAAAGGCGTTGAGCACAATACCTCTTTGAATAAGTCAGGGTAGTATTCACTGTGGTGTCGAATCTCTGATGCCGAAAGGCGTTGAGCACATCAGGCTTAAATCGATAGATTTACTACGATCTGAGTGTCGAATCTCTGATGCCGAAAGGCGTTGAGCACACTTGTTAATGCTTTGTAGGAATTGGTTAAACCCTAGTGTCGAATCTCTGATGCCGAAAGGCGTTGAGCACGCTTATGAGACTGCGATCAATTTGTTGCCTGAGTTGTGTCGAATCTCTGATGCCGAAAGGCGTTGAGCACGGTCATAATTCTTCGTTTCCTTTCCTGTTCTAATGTGTCGAATCTCTGATGCCGAAAGGCGTTGAGCACATCCAGATTACATCAACTAATCCAAGCTGGCAGTAGTGTCGAATCTCTGATGCCGAAAGGCGTTGAGCACGTGGTGGCGCAACCGCGGCGGGATCGTTCAAATCGTGTCGAATCTCTGATGCCGAAAGGCGTTGAGCACCTTCGCCATTTCTAATAGTGTTAAAGCTGCCATATTTGTGTCGAATCTCTGATGCCGAAAGGCGTTGAGCACTTTGTATTATTTGTATATGATTTTATCAAAACAAGGTGTCGAATCTCTGATGCCGAAAGGCGTTGAGCACATCGCTCAACCGCCAAATACACATGGGGCGTATTTTGTGTCGAATCTCTGATGCCGAAAGGCGTTGAGCACAGGCTAAACATTATTTGCGATGTGTCGTTACGCAATGTGTCGAATCTCTGATGCCGAAAGGCGTTGAGCACAACAAAACTTTTGTGTTCTCAGAATACTAGCCTACGTGTTGCACTTCAGATTTGAGTTGGCGATCTATTTTTGAACTTTTAAAACCAGATACTAACGCACCCGCTTTGTGGGCGCGTCAGTATCTGGTTTCACTACTTACATCGGGCAAGATAACTCGCCGACTTTGCGAGAAAAAAGCATGTTTTCACGGTAATCAACGGGGCAATCGATCACAGCAGGAACATTTTGCTCTAGAGCTTCCTTAAGAATAGGAATTAAATCCATTGCCGAAGTAACACGATAACCTTTAAGTCCCATACTTTCAGCAAGTTTCACAAAATCAGGGTTACCAAATTTGATAAAAGCTGATCGACCGTAATGGATTTGTTGCTTCCATTCAATTAGTCCAAAACCGCCATCATTAAAGATCAGCGTTACAAAGGGCGTACCAATGCGAGTTGCAGTTTCCAGTTCCTGCATATTCATCATAAAGCCGCCATCACCTGTGACAGCAACAATCTTGCGCTCAGGATTGACTAGCTTTGCGGCGATCGCACCTGGGATAGCGATCCCCATCGCCGCAAAACCATTGGAAATAATGCAAGTATTTGGGCGATCGCAATGGTAATGCCTTGCCATCCACATTTTATGCGCTCCCACATCGGAAATAACGATATCTTCGGCTGCCATGACTTGGCGCAGATCGTAGATGATCTTTTGTGGCTTAATCGGAAACCCCTCATCATGGGCGTACTGTTCATAGGTCGCGAGTACTTGTGGACGTAAGGCGATCGCATGAGGTTCAGTTAGCCCTGTGCGATCGCAACGGTGCATAATCTCCATTAAAGAATCAGAAATATCCCCCACAATTTCTACTTGTGGCATATAGCTGCTATCAACTTCCGCAGTCAACTCTGCAATGTGAATAATCGGAATTGTGCCTTTGGGATTCCATTTCTTAGGTGAGTATTCGATTAAGTCATAGCCAACGGCTATTACTAAATCCGTTTCGTCAAAAGCGCAATTAATCACATCTCTCTGCTGTAAACCAATTGACCAAAGTGCTAAAGGATGCCGATAAGGAATGACACCCTTACCCATAAAGGTATTTGCCACAGGAATATTTAAGCGCGTCGCAAAATCAGTCAAAGCTTGACTAGCTTGGGAACGAATCGCCCCATTTCCCACCAAAATCAAGGGATTTTTTGCTTGTGCAATCAGTAGAGCTGCTTCTGATAGGCTGCGATAGGATGCATACATCGAATTGCGATCGCCTTTAATCAATAAGGGCTGACCCGTCACTTCCATATCGGCAATATTTTCGGGTAAATCAATATGCACTGCTCCTGGTTTCTCAGACTTAGCCAGTTTAAAGGCTTTACGCACAATTTCAGGAGTGATACTAGGACGGACGATTTGCGCATTCCATTTAGTTACAGGCTCAAACATCGCAACCAGATCGAGATATTGATGGGAATTAGAATGCATACGGTCAGTTCCCACTTGCCCTGTAATTGCGATTAGCGGGGCACAGTCCAAATTCGCATCGGCAACCCCCGTCATTAAATTGGTGGCTCCAGGACCAAGGGTCGATAGACATACTCCTGGTTTGCCTGTCAGCCTTCCATAGACATCTGCCATAAAGGCTGCGCCCTGCTCATGGCGAGTAGTGATAAATTTAATCGATGAATTTTCAAGGGCATTAAGAACCGCCATATTCTCTTCCCCAGGCAGTCCAAAGATATACTCTACGCCCTCATTTTCCAGACACTTAACTAATAATTCTGCGGTGTTCATAGCTTCCTCACAAATTAAGTTTGGAGTTGCACGCAAAGCGTGTGAATCCAAACAGGGTTTATTTAATCCAAATAGTTTTAATATTCACAAATTCGCGAATACCTTCGAGCCCTAGCTCACGTCCAAAACCCGATCGCTTAATGCCCCCAAAAGGAACACGCGGATCGGATTTGACCATACCATTGACAAAGACTGCACCCGCCTCGATTTGTTCGATCGCAGTCTCTATTTCTTGTTGATCATTACTCCAAAAGCTTGCCCCTAACCCAAAGCTAGTGCTATTAGCAAGGGCGATCGCCTCATCAATATTTTTCACCCGAAACACGGACGCGACGGGACCAAAAAATTCTTCTTGATAGGGCGGCGCTCCCAAGGGAATATCTGCCAAAATCGTTGGCGCGTAGAAATTACCTTTCTCTTTCAGGCGATAACCACCAACTAACACCTTTGCACCTAAATCCACAGTGGCTTTCACCTGCAAATCTAGTTCATTTAAAATTTGCGGCGTTGCAAGTGGCCCCACGTCAGTTTCAGGTTGCATTGGATCGCCCACTTTTAGAGCCTTGAATTTCTCCACAAATTTAGCAATAAACCGATCGGCGATCGCCTCTTCGACAATAAATCGCTTTGCAGCAATACAGGTCTGTCCATTGTTCATTACCCTCGCCGTTACTGCGGTACTTACCGCCAAATCCAAATCTGCACTTTTCAGAACAATAAACGGATCGCTTCCACCTAGTTCCAAAACAACTTTTTTGAGATGATGCCCTGCGATCGCAGCTAGACTTTGCCCCGCAGGTTCACTGCCTGTTAACGTGGCAGCTTTGACGCGACTATCCGCCACTAAATTTGCCACACGATCTGCCCCAATCAGCAAAGTTTGAAATGCACCTTCAGGCACACCCGCTGCGTGGAAGATTTCCGCGATCGCTAAGGCACATTGCGGCACATTAGAAGCATGTTTGAGCAGTCCCACATTTCCTGCCATCAAGCAAGGCACGGCAAAGCGAAATACTTGCCAAAAGGGAAAGTTCCAAGGCATCACCGCCAGAATAATTCCCATAGGTTGATAGCGAATTAGGGTGCGACTAGCATCGGTAATTGCGGGCGTATCTGCTAAAAATTGGGGTGCATGTTCGGCATAAAAACGACAGAGATTGGCGCATTTCTCGATTTCCGCGATCGCACTTTTCAGTGTCTTCCCCATTTCGATGGTCATGATAATCCCGAATTCTGTTTTTTTCGCCTCCAGAATATCGGCTGCTTGGTTCATCCATTGGGCTCGATCGCTAAAACTACTATGTTTATAGGTAGCAAAGGCGCGATCGGCAAGTGCCAATTTATGCTCAAGTTCTTGATCCGTCAAAGGCTCGAAAGTCTTTAATACTTCTCCCGTTACAGGATTGATTGATGCGATCGCCATGATCTTTTCTCCATTCCTGAGAAGGCTACAACGAGTTTAGACTTGACATAGGTAAGCAAAACTCGCTATACAAAATGTTTGTATGTAAAAGATCCTAAGCTTTGCGATCGCCAAATATACCGATAATTCAACTAAATTTACGATTGCTCACGATTATATCTGTCGCAATTCTTGTTAGGACATAAAACCAAAATAGTGAGAGGCGGCGCTTCGCACCGCCTCTCACTGCCTCTCACTATTTTGGTTTTGATTTGTCTTGATAAAAGTGCCTAAGGCTATACCTTTGAAATAAAGACAAATTGCAGATCGAAAGGTTTAAATAAACTCATCAATGGCAATCATATTTCCAAGTGGAATAATGAGAAATCTCGTTACAAAGCAGAAACTTTACTGATCCTCTTGACCTTATACCATAGTATAAGGTCTAAGCTGTAGGTGTTGGATGTCAAAAAGCAAGGATAGCAATGCTGCAAGTTGGTGAAGTCTCTCGCAAATTAGGGCTAAATCCTCAAACGCTTTATTTCTATGAGCGAATTGGGTTAATTCCCTCACCCCATAGAACCGAAGCAGGTTATCGCCTGTTTAGCCAAGAGGATATAGATCGATTAGCGTTTATCACCCATACCAAAGCGATGGGTCTGAGTTTAGACGACATCAGAGAAATTTTGGCTGCTAAGGATGGAAAATCACAGACATGTCAAGCTGTACATGATTGTCTTCTCAAAAAAGCAAAATCCATCGAAGAGACTATTCAGCAACTGCAAATATTGCTTGACGAGCTTCGTCCGTTGATTAGTCATTGTGAGAGCAATATTGAATGCAAAGATTGCACAAGAGAAGAACAACCTTGTTCTGTGCCAGAAGATCCTCGCTATGAGTTTCATCAAGCTTGTAGCACTTGGCAAGGAGCTGCACAAGGATCTTCAGACACACAAAATATCTCAAATCTAGATAGAGAGAAGTCTTCCAATACTCTCTAAATAGTATCTCTTTTCAAATCTTGGTAGCACAGGATCTAGAGGTGAGGATATATGGCGCTTCACACCGTACATTCTCACCTCTAGACACAATATTTGGTCAGTTTTCTGGTGGATTTAGTTTCTTGTTGCGAGGTGCGAATAGCCAAGTTTCGGGAATAAGAGGCTCATTTTCCAATCTTTAAGAATTATTAGTTTACAAACCATGACAAGATTATTTTCAGAGCATTTCCCTGCGTCTTCTGCCCCCACTCCTGAACCGCTAAAACTTAGCTGGGTATCAATAGTTTTCTTCACAATCGTGCATGGGTTAGCTCTATTAGCACCTTGGTTTTTCTCATGGTCAGCATTGGGAATTATGATCTTGCTGCATTGGTTCTTAGGCAGTATTGGTATTTGTTTGGGCTATCACCGTTTACTTAGTCATCGTAGCTTTCAAGTTCCTAAATGGCTCGAATATGCGATCGCTTTAGTCGGTGCAACAGCTTTGCAAGGGGGCCCAATCTTTTGGATCGCAGGTCATCGCTTGCACCATGCTCATACTGAAGATGAAGAGAAAGATCCTTACTCTGCCCGTAGAGGATTTTGGTGGAGTCATATGCTGTGGATGATCTATCCTAAAGAAGAGTTTTTCAATCCAACCCTGTATCGCAAATATGCTCCCGAAATGGCTCGCGATCCCTTTTATCTATGGCTAGATAAGTACTATCTACTATTGCAAATTCCTTTAGGAGTTGCCTTATATCTCCTTGGTGGTTGGTCATATGTGATATGGGGAATGTGTTTGAGAGCAGTTTTACTGTGGCATAGCACTTGGTTTATCAACTCGGTTACGCATATGTGGGGATATCGCACCTTTGAGACCAATGATAATTCACGAAATCTCTGGTGGGCTGCGATCGTTACCTATGGCGAAGGCTGGCACAACAATCACCATGCCTATCCCCATGTGGCAAAGGCTGGATGGCGCTGGTGGGAAGTTGATGTTACTTGGTGGGCAATCCAAGTACTACGGAGCTTAGGATTAGCAACTAAGGTAATCATGCCTCCTGCGATCAAAAATTAAAAAAGGTTGATACGCAAAGCGTATCAACCTTTTTGATAGAGCTAAGAAACTGACAAATTGAATTTACTCAATTATCCAATTTACAAAATGGCTGAACACTATTTAAATCATCCCAATTTTGGTTTAATATCCTGCTTATGTAGGGTTGATGAGTTCCATAGTTTGTTTACTACGCTCTTCTCTCAAAGATTATTTTTATTGACTACTATTAGTCCTAATGGTATTTCGTTTGAATCAGTTCCGCGAGCAGATGCTAAGCTCATGGTCGAAAATCAAATGCGATCGCTGCGACATATTGGTTCTCATAACGCTCAAAAAGATTTACGAAATATATACAAACGCACTTTTTCCCAATAATATCGAATCTTTATATCATTGGAGTTTGGAAAAAATTGAAGCAAAAAATGGATGAACGGCACATTAAGAGATGCCCAAATATTGGGCATGAGAAATCGAAGCACTAATGATTTAGGAGTACTAAGATAGTAGTATTTGC
>JBIKYZ010000436.1:0-3092 GCA_044354985.1 Pseudanabaena sp.
ATGAAGTGACTTTGAGAGATAATAGATCTGCTTTTGATCGGTTTCGTCTTCGTCCAAAAATGTTGGTTGATGTAAGTAAGCGAGATCTGACAACTACAATCTTGGGGCATATTCTGCAATTTCCTCTTTTAATTGCTCCGATGGCTTTTCAATGTTTCGCTAATCCTGAAGGGGAGCTTGCCACGGCTAGAGCTGCTGCTAAAGCAGGGGTTGGTATGATTCTCAGTACTTTAGCAACCAAAAGTATTGAGGAGGTTGCCACCGAATTAGTACAGCTAATTCTTGAGTAAAAAAGGAGTAGATTCTGTAGTTATCATATGTACAATCGCTTAGATGACTGGCTCATACTTTGACTGCAAATGGTGTTAAATATAGGCGATCAATTTCAAAGCTGATATGAGTTTGACCGTTTTCCCAAGTTAGTTTATTGATTATGATGTCGGCATGAGCAAGCCAGTTTTCATCAACTAGAGCAATAGGAACATCAATGGGAATTAAACGATAACTTTGTTTTTGAGCTTGATGTTTTGCTCCTTTGATAAGTTGTTGGGGATATTGTGATGGCGGAAGTTTGAGAATACTATTGATTTCGCAGGGCATACCCATTATTGTGTCCCAATTTTTGTAACATGTACCCAACATACATTGCTTAGGGCTGTATGCAAAGTTAAGCTGTGGCTTTTAAATCTTTTAAGCTCAATTCTCTTTGAGCAACTGCTTAGAGAGAATTGAGCTTAAAAGATTTCGTTCAACATATTTTGCTGCTGCTTCAGCGAAGCCAAAGAATTAGCCAGAATTTCGCCATTGGCGGCAACCGCAGGCAAGCCGATACCAGGGAAAGTGGAATCACCACAACAATACAAATTTGATAAGGGAGTATTAGCATTTGGAAATATCCCCTGTCCTGCCGCGATCGCTGGTCCATAACTGCCGCGATCTCTTCTCAGGAACCTTGCATGGGTTAGGGGTGTTCCAATCAAAGTAACTTCGCAACGAGTTCTTATATCAGGAATATAACGCTCTATCCCTTGCCATAGAATTTCAGCCCGTTCTTGTTTTAATTGTTCATAAGCCTCAGATTTACGATCTAAGCCTGACCATAATTCAAAGGGTTCCGTTGCAGGTGTATAGGCATGAATTGTATGCTTGCCTGCTGGCGCGAGAGATGGATCTAAGACGGAAGGCATGGATACGGCGACTACATTTTGTGGGGCTGTTACTCCGATTTGCCAATCATTTACAACTAGCCAGTGACAGGGTAAATCTTTGGGTAAATCCGATGCTTCTATACCTAGATGTAAATGCATAAAGCTGGGACAGGCAGGGATTGCTTGGCGTTCTTTGTGTAATTGATGCAGCCCTTTAGGAGATCGCTCGGTTAGGGGTAATAATTTTAAGGTATCCCAAATCGATGCTCCTGAGACTACGGCTCGATGTGCTTGGATTGTTTCACCGTTGGTTAACCTCACTCCAACCGCTTTTTCTCCATCGAGGATAATTTCCTGTACATGGGTATTGAGCCGCAATTCTCCTCCATACTTTTGCATTCCCCTTACCAATGCATCTACCACGGTTCCGACTCCGCCTTTGGGGTAGTCAAGTTGGACATCAGGGCGATACCAATCGGCAAACATAAAGGCAATTTCGGCGGTGAGCGTACCATTGGCGGGTAATCCTGACAGCATGAAGCAAAGTAAGTTCATCCAGTTCAAGATAAATGGGTCGGTTACTTCTCCTTCTAGGATTTTGGAAAAGGGCTGGGTCAGCATTGGGAGTTGTGGTAAATCTCTCAGCATTTTCCAGAGATATTTACCTGCTGATAGGGCTACCTGCCAGTCATTGCGTAGAGCGATCGGCGGTAAAGCGGTGGCGGCTCTTCCTAGTGGCAACATAACTTTTTGTAATCTTTGCCATTCTTGAACTGCCTGTTTGCTTCTCAGTTTGGTCAAGATTTCGCTAAACGAGTCGTTACCAACGGCGGCAAAAAATTGACCTTCGGGCATGGCACAGCCCCAGCCATCGTAGGTTAACCATTCAATTTTTTCTTCTAAAGCATCAAGTACATGCGCTAGGGGATTTGTTGATGGTCGTACAGACATTCCTGAAAACAGCGATGGTCCTGAGTCGAAGTTATAACCTTGACGACTAAAGCTATGGGCAGATCCTCCTGCAATGCTATGGCTTTCACAAATAAGGACTTTGTGTCCATATTTCGCTAGTAGTCCTGCACAGCATAGCCCACCGATACCACTGCCAATTACTACTATGTCTGTTTCTTGGTTCATTGTTTCGATTGGTTAATTAAGGCTTTATTGCTTGGGCTATCTGGAGGCTTATGACTATTCTGGTATGGCAGAGATAGTTTAGGCATGGAATCAGGATATGAGTAAAACAGTGGCACGAAATGTTGAAGCATTTACTGAGAAAGTCCTTGAGCGATCTCAATTGGCAAACTAACTGCCAGATCTGGCAATTATGCTACGGAAGCTGAGGGATTTCCAATAGTTAAAAGCTTTGACTTTATTGAATTTTAGTTAGACAACCTTAGTTACTTTTTTGACGAAGTAGTTCGATTTCCTCTTTGGTTAAAGACCAACCCAATGCTCCAGCGTTTTGTCTAGCTTGATTAGCATTCTTTGCCCCAGGGATAGGAATGACATTTCCCTGAGATATTAACCAATTCAAAGAAATTTGTGCAGGGGTTTTGTCGTACTTTTCCGAAAGCTCTTTTAAAGTTGAGAATAGAGGCTCAAGCTTGTGTAAACCTTGAGGACTAAATCGAGGATCAATACGACGCGCACCTTGCAAGGTCTTCAAGTTCTCTGGCGTATATTTACCAGTAAGTAAACCTTGAGCAAGGGGACTATAGGCGAGAATCGTTATACCCAATTGTTGCGACTTTTGGAGAACTCCATTTTGTTCAATTTGTTTGTTTAACAGAGAATAGGGAACTTGATTTACAGCAAGAGGAATTCCCTTTTCAGAAAGATACTGATGGGCAAGAGTCATCTGTGCTGCGGAGTAGTTACTTACACCTACTGACTGAATGCGTCCTTTTTTGACTTCATCAGCTAAGACTTCCATAAAGTCTT
>JBIKYZ010000437.1:0-3076 GCA_044354985.1 Pseudanabaena sp.
CTGGCAAATACTACTATCTTAGTACTCCTAAATCATTAGTGCTTCGATTTCTCATGCCCAATATTTGGGCATCTCTTAATGTGCCGTTCATCCATTTTTTGCTTCAATTTTTTCCAAACTCCAAATGCAACAAGACAAATTGCCAAAATCCATACATCAATCCAATTCCCAATATCCATCCACCTGCCAAGATATTGATGGCTAAGCTAGGAATTTTCTCGTCAGTGCGATCGCTTTTGAGTGGGTAAACTTTAGCAAGTAAAGCAGGGAATGAATAGGAAGCTAATAGGTGAGAAGATGAAAACGCATCGTTATTAAATCCTTGCATGGGGATGGGTATTAGTACTGGAGTGAAGCTTAGCTTCATCACTTGCACTGTGCTGAAAAGCGCCCAACATGAGCCACAGATCGCAATTAACCAAGGAATCCACAGGAAGAACATCGGCATCCAATCTGGGAAAATCGTACTAGGGAGTCGCAATTCTAATCGTTGAGCGATCGCATTTACGCCCTGAGTAATTCCTGTAGCATATTGCTGCTGCTGAAATGAAGGCACGATCTCTTGCTGAATCAAATCGCCAACTTCCCGATCTGGCAAGAATTCCCCCAATCCTTTGCCAGTAATGACTTCAATGCGTCGATCGCTTTTGCTGACAAATAACAACACTCCATTATTAGTCTCTTTTTTACCGATGCCCAAGGCGTTAAAAAACTTTAAGGCAAACGCACGAGGAGATTGCTCGGTTTCGATTTTTGGGATGGTGGCGATCGCTAATTCAGCGCTGGTTCTGCCAACTAATTTGTTAATGCGAAGATTCAACTTTAATTCTGTTTGCCAATCCAATAAATCAGCGCGATCGTAAATCCACGGCTGTTTCCCCTCCTTTTGTTGTGGATTAACCCAATCATCAATCGATTGAGCGATCGCGAAAGGTTGAACTAGGAGTATGACTGCCAAAACTGTGCCAATTAATAAGCATAAATTTTGATAGAGGCTTTTGGGAAATGACATAGCATTTGCTAGCTTGTTGGTGACAACTTTAGCAATATATCCTAACCGATTGCAATCTCAAATTCCTGTCCATTAAATTAATATTTGAACTCTTTGTTAAGAGAAGTCCGTGCATCGATGAGCACGTTACGAAGTGAGCCGCTAGAAGGGCGATCGCTTAAATCAGCAATTCAATCGTTAGTTGAAGAATTTCTGAGATCGACAGGGATTGCCGCTCAGACTGACTTAGACGATTGCATTAATAGCGATCGCCAGATTTCGCCGCCACTTTTGTTTTGGGTTTTGAAATGATTTACATTTTCTCTAGCGTTGCAGGGCAAATGAGATAGGCGCTTTGCTTTTTTGAGTTTTAGAAGCGAGATTATTTTGGAAATAGCAATGGCAACACGTCCACTTTGCGGCTGAGGACTTTCTCACTGGTTAGGAAATCAAAGAAATATTGAAAATATTTAACATCTTCAGGAGAAAACTCGTCAAACATTCTGTAATCTGGCAGAGGCACACGGCTTGTCAGAGCAGGATTGATTTTAGTATAACGCTGCAAATATTTACGCGATAGAATTGGATTGCGACGAACTTCCATCACTCCCATGCGATAGGCTGTAATAAATTTTTGCGCGATCGCAGGATATTCTAGAAGAAACTTAGTACTGATTGCTGCTGAGCCTCCAAACCAAGGCGCTAAAGGATCGCCAAGAATATACTTAGAAACAACTCCTGCTTCAAGTGTGCGCGTTTTACCTTCACTACGTCCCACAGTGCCGATTGGTTCCAAGGTATAAGCGCCATCTACTTCTCCTGATTCGAGCGCGGCAATATGCTTGTCAAAGGACAAAGGCACTATTTGGGCATTAGGATAGCCATTTTTTGCCAAAATCGCCTTGGCTAAAGCAATATTTTGAGGACCCAATCCTGAACAAACTTTTTTCCCGTTGAGTTCACTAATCTGCTTGATTTCACTGTTTTTGGCAACGACAAACTGTTCAAGCACAAACTTCGTATTGCTGCTATTGGAACAAATAATCTTGAAAAACCCTGGGGATTTATCCTCGCCGATCGCTAAATTCCCAGAAGAAACTCCATTACCCGCAGCCTGAATCTTGCCTTTAATGATTCCTTCGACAACTTCTTGAGGATTAGCAAAGGAGATCGCCTCCACATCTAATCCCATTTTTGTGAAATAACCTTTTTCTAAAGCCAAGTAGAGAGGTAAGGCTGGAGTTACGGCTGGATAGCCAATGACTATTTTTGGGCTTTTACCTTGAGCGTTGCTAGTCAATGCGTTGGTAAAAATTGCTCCAGTAGTTCCTCCTACTAGTTGCAAAAAATTCCGTCTACGAATTCTCATAGAGTTTTACCTAAATTTAGGATCTGATTCTTTACTTAGTAGCACGAGCGCGATCGCTATTTCTGAATCAGACGTTACAAACAAGACACAGCAATTAATCTGGTGATTTTTACTCTCTATAATCCATTGCCGATCGCAAAGAATGCTGACCAGTAGAAGGGATGATTGTATTTACTAGATTTGATCATAGTCACTTGAGCGCGGCGTAATGCTTCTGTAACCGTGACATTGCCTTTTTTTAACTCGGCATAAAATGCTTCCATCAGTGCTTGGGTTCCATCGTCACTCACCTCCCACAGTGAGGCGATCGCTACCCTTGCTCCTGCGGCTTGCATCTGATAGCCCAAACCTACAGCAAATACCGATCAAACCCGCCACAAAAGAACCTACCGAAAAGGCTCAAAGCAGATGCCACAATGATGAAACCAATTAAGAGCATCCTCATCAGTAATAGCATTAATAGCCATAGTGATAGCTGCATCAAGAGCCTCAATTGTACGAGCTTTAGCAGAGCGAATAATTTCTTTTAACTTTGACCAACATAACTCGATTGGTGATAAATCAGGAGAATAAGGAGGCAGGAACTTAACCTTAGGAATGAGAATTAAATAACTTGTGCAAATGAGGATAGAATAAATAAGAAAAGAAGGCTTAATTATGTACTATTGCGAAGAGATTGAATCAGAGATGGTGAAGTTTTATATTTCGCTAAGCGA
>JBIKYZ010000188.1:0-10291 GCA_044354985.1 Pseudanabaena sp.
TGACAATTATTGGCATAATGGGTTTAGGGATAATGATTTGTTTTCGGTTGAAAGTTGAAACTCTCATTATCCCTTTTCGCTTAATCCCGCTCTTTCTTTGCTTCAATCTTGTCCAAAGTCCAATTTATATCTTTGCTATTGTCAAAGCTAACCGCCAACAGCTTATCGCTAACAGCTTTTTCTGGTGCTAATAGTCGGACTCCCTGTGCAGATCTGTCGCTGCCTTTGATGTTTTTGAGGTAGTCTTCGAGTTCTTGGACTTTGAGGAGGTCTAGGACTTGCAGGGCTTCGATGATGCGGTTTTGTTGGAGGAGGAGATCGGCGAGTCGGCGATAGCTATCTTCAACTGTGGCTAAATAGGATTGTTGGAGATCTTTGTCGAGTTTTTTGATATCTTTGCGGATCGCTTCGCGGACGTTGATCGATTGTTTATAAAAGAGAATCGCTAGTTCGGGTTGGTTCGCTTCAGACAACATAATTCTTAGATTTGATAGCGCTAAGCCTTCTCCGCTAAGATCCTTGATTTCCCTCGTGATCACAAGATATTGCAGTTGGAACTCGATCGCTTTGTCATATTTGCCGATGGAATGGTAATTGATACCCAGATTTCCTAGCGACCGTCCCTCACCAAGACGGTCTTTGATTTCCCGTGTGATCGCTAAACTTTGCAGTTGGAAATCGATTGCTTGGTCATATTTGCCAAGGGAATAGTAAGCGAGTCCCAGATTATTCAGTGCATTTCCCTCACCGCTACGGTCTTTGATTTCCCGTGCGATCGCTAAACTTTGCAGTTGGAAATCGATTGCTTGGTCATATTTGCCGAGGGAATAGTAAGCGAGTCCCAGATTATTCAGTGCATTTCCCTCACCGCTACGGTCTTTGATTTCTCGCGCGATCACTAATCTTTGCAGATCGAACTCGATCGCTTTGTCATATTTACCGAGGGAATAATAAGCAATTCCAAGGCTTCCTAGTGCATTTCCCTCACCGCGACGGTCTTTGATTTCCCGCGTGATCGCTAAGTATTGCTGATGGAACTCGATCGCTTTGTCATATTTGCCGAGGGAATGGTAAGCAATTCCCAGATTTCCCAGCACCGATCCTTCACCGCTACGGTCTTTGATTTCCCGCGTGATCTCTAAACCTTGCAGTTGGAACTCGATCGCTTTGTCATATTTGCCGAGGGCTTGGTAAGCGCCTCCCAGATTTCCCAGCGACCGTCCCTCACCGCGACGGTCTTTGAGTTCCCGTGCGACTTCTAAACTTTGCAGTTGAAACTCGATCGCTTTGTCATATTTGCCGAGGAAAAAGTAAGTACTTCCCAGATTTCCTAGCGACTGTCCCTCACCACGACGGTTTTTTATTTCCCGCGCGATCGCTAAGTCTTGTAGATAGAACTCGATCGCTTTGTCATATTTACCGAGGGAATTGTAAACGTTTCCCAGATTTCCCAGCGCTGCTCCCTCACCGAGACGGTCTTTTATTTTCTTTGCTATTTCTAAGCCTTGAAGATAGCTATCAACCGATTTCTCATATTTGCCGACGGAATAATAAGCGTTTCCCAGATTAACTAAGCCCTTCCATTGTCCACTCAGATCGCCAATAGCTTTGTAAACCTCTGCCGCTTGTTGACAATCTTGCAATGCCTGTTGATTTTTGCTAGCCTTCAAGTTATTTCGACAAGCCTCTAATAGCCGATCTGCTTCTATTTTGCGGTCTTGTGTTGTCTGCGCCTGCACCGTCATCAAAGCCAAAACAGGCGGCGACACCATGCCCGAAACTCCAGTCAGAGCCACAAACATCAACGCATAAAACCGCGAAGCCATAACCAATCCTCAAGGAAAAATTAGAAAGGCAAAAGGAAAAAGTGGGGGAGTTTTTGGGCTTTCGGGCGCGATTACATCCCAAACCCTACAATCTGCACAGTCAATATATCACTAAATTTTCTTGTGCCTCCATCTCCCCGATTTTTTTAAACATTCACCCAAGCAAGGAAAAAGGAAAAAGTAGAAAGTAAAAATTATCTTAGGGGCGCAGTATTACCGCCACCATTTAGGCATTTCACCACAACCTCTAAACGGTAATGCTACGCCCAAACTTCACAACGCAGCCACAAGCGATCGGCGAGAGCGAAGAGGGTTTAGCATTTGCAGATCGAGATTTTTTGTGAGAAGTTTGAATATTGTGGCGCAAATGCTTAACCCCCTACAAGTTATTGGTGCTGATGGTGATTATTAAACTTACTGATTCACAGAAAACATGGTCAAAAAATCTGTTGCCGTAACAATATCAATATTTTGATATCGCCTCATCGGGAGTAAATGCTTCTTATCACCCGTAATAATATGACTAGCCTTGCCAACTACACCACATTCAACAATCATGTCATCCTTCGGATCGGCTTCAACAACTTGTAACGTATTAGGAATAACCACTATCCGCGAAAAACCTACTATCTCATCAATCACACCTTGAGCCTCTACAACAGGATAATGAAATTTTTGAATTAGCTTTTGATGGAATTCGCCGAGAATTTCAGTACAAGTGACAGACTCAATTTCCCCATTCCTCGCAAGATTAATACATAAATCAGGTTTACTACCCACAGACAGAAGCGCAGATATCAAAATGTTCGTATCAAAAACCACGACTAGGCGCACACCCTATCCTCGTGAACTAGCTCATTTACAAAATCTTCTCGCACATCTTCAGTTAACAAATCCCAATCTAAGCCGCGATCGCTAGCTGCACGCCTTGCCCCAGTCTGACCAATATTAGATAACTCAATCCAGCGATCGCGTCGTTTTTTAATCAACAACTGATATAACCGCAATTGCTTCTCATTAGAAAGCTGATTTACGAGTTCTATCACTTGCTCATCATCAAGCTGTAAAACAACCATTTTTTCTGAGGATTTGATAGGGCTGATTCTATGTCAGCATTATATCATTTCTTTTACAGTCGATCTATCTCTGCAAGAAACCACAAACTCTCGTAGGGGCGCAGCATTACCGCAACTGTTTACGCATATCACCCCAATCGCCAAACGGTAATGCTGCGCCCAAACCTCCCGCAGTCAAAGATAACCTACAAACCTACAAGAGTTTCAAGCATTTGCGTACAGAGATTTCTGTGAAGAGTTTAAAAATTGTGGCGCAAATGCTTGACCATTACAAATTTTTTCCTTTTACCTTTCTACTTTTTACTTGACAACCATGCCTCCAAATCCGCCACCTTCTCAAAATCCAACACCGCCTCCGCCAAATCCTCCAACTGCTCCGCCGACAGCTTATCCAACCGCTTAACCGTCTTCAGCGTCACCTTACCAAACTTTCGCGTCAGCAACTTTATCGCAAACTGCTTTAGCCCCTGCTTTAGTCCCAAAACTTGACCGCGCTGCGCCCCGATCTTTTCACCCTCAAGCTTGCCACGCTGCTCACCACGTTGCTCACCACGCTGCTCACCGAGTCGCTGACCTTCTTGGAGCGCATCCCGATAAACCCTTGTTTTCTTGAGATCACCTAATGTAAACATCGCCTCAACCTCCTCTCGACTCATTTGGGGAAACTTGTACAGCAAAACTGTCTCAATAAATTCTATCATCCTCTCGCGATCGCCTTGCCCCACTCGATCAGCTAACTGATGGGCTAAGGCTATGCTTTCCTTCTTCGGCGCAACGATCAACCTCACTAGCCCCAAACTCAGTGACTCAGACTCTGGCAACTCATCCAGATAGATCCGTGCAATATGTCCACCCGCAAATAGCGCCCTAAATTGTTTAGGTATCTCAGGCTCAATGCTACGTTTGGCAAAAATGGCGACCGCTTGCCAATCATGCTCTGGCTTGTACTGGCTCAAATATAGAAATATCTCACCAATAAATTCCCAATAAAATTCGGCTCGTTTTTGAAACTGCACTTCCACAAACCAGATATTTTTATCCATCGAATCTGGTATAAAAATGCCATCAAAGCGAAAGGCTTTTTCCTTAATTTCCACAGAAGTAAAGCGATATCCTGCTGCTGTTTCTGGCGGTAATCCCACCAATTCAAACAGCAAACTATCAAAGGTTTGAAATAGCTGAAAAAATATTGTGTCAGTTCGCATCAAGTTATATTAGCGAATTTTAATTACAAGCCACTAGATCTAGCTGAGGTTTGACCTGTAAGAATTCTTTACACTTTAAATTTAGGCGATCGCATAGAAATAGCCGCAAAACCTGTTTGAATAGAAAATGGTGCTTTTAATTAAGTAAGATTAGCGCAACGCGCCTCTCCTGCTAATTTTTAAATTCTGTTGTTTTTTATTTCTTTCATATTATTTAGTTTGTCCTATGGTCGCATCCTCAACAGTTCGCATTAGTTCTCGCAAAAGTCAGCTAGCACTGGTACAAACCCATTGGATACAGGCTGAACTAAGCAAAGCACATCCTAATCTCCAGTTTGATGTCGTCACCATGAGCACACAGGGTGACAAGATTCTTGATGTTCCTCTTGCTAAAATTGGCGACAAGGGCTTATTTACCAAAGAATTAGAAGTCTCAATGCTGTCTAAGCAATCAGATTTGGCAGTGCATAGCCTCAAAGATCTACCCACAAATTTGCCTGAAGGGCTAATGCTTGGTGCTGTAACTGAGCGCGAAAATCCTGCTGATGCGTTGGTTGTTCATGAAAAGCTAAAGGACAAAACCCTAGACACTTTGCCATCAGGTACTGTCGTTGGCACATCTTCACTCCGTCGCTTGGCTCAATTGCGCCATTACTATCCTCACCTTACTTTTAAGGATGTACGTGGGAATCTCAATACTCGTCTGCAAAAACTAGATTCTGGTGAATATGATGCACTAATTCTTGCTGCCGCAGGCTTGCAACGTTTAGGAATGGGCGATCGCGTCCATGAGATCATCGATGCAGAGATTTCTCTTCATGCAGTTGGACAAGGTGCTTTAGGGATCGAATGTCGAGCTGAAGATCCAGAAATCCTTGCTTTATTTGCACCAATCAGCCACTATCCCACCACTCAACGCTGCCTCGCAGAGCGTTCATTCTTGCGCGAACTTGAAGGTGGTTGCCAAGTTCCCATTGGTGTGAATACTTCCATTAATGCTGACCAGCTCACATTAAAAGGAATTGTTGCTAGTCTTGATGGTAAAACTCTTATCAAAGGAGAAGTCACTGGGGACTTAACCAAACCTGATGCGATCGGTCTAGAATTAGCCCATCAACTCAAGGATAAGGGCGCTCAAGATATTCTTAACAAGATTTTCGCAGAAGTTCGATCTTGAGGATGAGTCCCTTACTCAAAAAAGCACAGCGCCCACTAAACAGGCGCTTTGCTTTTTTGGGTAAGTTTCTGATTAAAGATACAAGAAAAAGAGTAGAATTATAGCTCACTAAACCAATTTTTATAGGTTGCAGTCTCTCATAGCGTAGCAACCTATAAAAATTAATAATTAAGTTGATAGCGTTGTGCAGACTGACTATTTAGAACGTATCCTCAAAGCTCGCGTGTACGATGTCGCGCAAGAAACCCCATTAGAATTTGCCCCTAATCTATCAGCGCGATTGAATAATCGGTTGCTGTTAAAAAGAGAAGATATGCAATCAGTCTTCTCTTTTAAATTGCGTGGTGCTTATAACAAAATGGCGCAATTATCTCCTGAATTGCTTGCTCATGGTGTGATTGCCGCATCGGCGGGAAACCATGCTCAGGGAGTTGCCCTCAGTGCTCGCGAGTTAGGAACAAAAGCAATTATTGTCATGCCAGTGACTACGCCACTGGTGAAAGTGAACGCTGTAAAAATGCGTGGTGGTGAAGTGGTCTTGCATGGCGATACCTATGATGATGCCTATGCCCATGCGAGGCAATTGGAAGCAGAGAAGAATCTCACCTTTATTCATCCCTTTGATGATCCTGATGTGATTGCAGGGCAGGGAACGATTGGCATGGAGATTTTGCGCCAATATCAGAAACCAATCCATGCAATTTTTATAGCGATCGGTGGTGGTGGACTGATCTCTGGCATAGCAGCCTATGTGAAACGCTTGCGTCCCGAAATCAAAATTATTGGCGTAGAACCAGTTGACTCTGATGCAATGTCCCGATCGCTACAGGCTGGACTTCGAGTGCGCCTCGATCAAGTTGGTCTATTTGCCGATGGTGTAGCGGTGCGCGAAGTTGGGCAAGAGACTTTTCGACTCTGTCAGCAATATGTCGATGAGATTTTGCTGGTCGATACTGATAATACTTGTGCAGCTATTAAGGATGTTTTTGAAGATACACGCTCGATTTTAGAACCTGCTGGAGCTTTGGCGATCGCAGGAGCCAAGGCATATGTCGAACGTGAAGGTATTACAGGACAGACTCTAGTTGCGATCGCTTGTGGCGCGAATATGAACTTTGATCGTCTGCGATTTGTGGCTGAACGAGCGGAACTAGGCGAACATCGCGAGGCGATTTTTGCAGTGACGATTCCTGAACATGCTGGCAGTTTGAGGAAGTTTTGCGAACTAATGGGTAAGCGAAACCTAACTGAGTTTAGTTATCGGATTGCCGATCAAGAAATTGCTCATATTTTTGTCGGTGTACAGATTGTCAATCGCGCAGATGCGGCAAATCTCGCAACCACTTTTGCTGAGAATGGGTTCACTGCGATCGAGATTACCGATGATGAACTCACGAAGTTACATCTACGACATATGGTCGGAGGGCGATCGCCTCTTGCTCATAATGAGCTTCTCTATCGTTTTGAGTTTCCTGAACGTCCAGGAGCTTTGATGAAGTTTGTCAGCTCGATGAGTCCAAATTGGAATATTAGTTTGTTCCATTATCGTAATAATGGCGCGGATTATGGAAGGATTGTTGTCGGTGTGCAAGTACCTCCGTCAGAGATGGAAGAGTGGCAAGCATTTCTCGATACTCTCGGCTATCGCTATTGGGATGAGAGCCAAAATCCAGTCTATAAGTTGTTTTTAGGTTGAGTTTTTTGGGCTTTTTTATACCTTCAAAGAAAAGCGCGATCGCGATCATCGAATTAGAAATCAAACCCTATAAGGGTTTTAAAAACACAAAATGGCGTAGCCATTTTGTGTTTTGGTATAAATAGACCAAATTTTTTAAGAGCGATGTACTTTAGTTAACAGAAAAGGTTTTTGGAATAGAATAGCAATTGCCCCACCAATTGCTCCACCAATGTGAGCAAAATTATCAATATATGGGGAGAGAAACCCAAACACAATTGTCAAAAGTCCCCAAGCTGCTATAACAAAACCAATTCGACGATCTCTAATAAAAAAAGATTTTTGATACTTATATAGGAATACAACGATGAAAGCCATTAGTCCAAAGATTGCTCCAGATGCACCCACAGATGGACCTGGCTGCACTATAACACTAAGTAAAGAACCACAAAAGCCACTAAAAAAGTAGACAATTCCAAACTGTTTGAATCTAAGCGCATGTTCGCAGGCGATTCCCAATACATACAGAGCAAAACAGTTGCCAATCAAGTGGTCTAAACTTCCATGTAGGAACATTGGAGTGAATAGTCGCCACAATTCGCCTCGGAATAGATGCGATCTTTCTAATGCTCCAGATGCAATGATTGCATCCTTACTCAATAGTGAACCAGTATTAATTTGCCACACAAATACTGCAATATTTAAGGCAATTAATATTAGAGTTAACGGTGGAAAGCTAGACATTCCACTTTCAAAGTCAGCTCTGCCTCTTTCGGGATGAGCGGTTAACATTTCATCGGTAATTAAAAGAGGTTCTTCTTCAGAAGAAAACTCCTCATTAAAGTTGGGATCTGGAGATGGATTTGGTTCCGTTGTCATGGGGTTTAATTTGCAACTTTTTATCGTCGTTCGCCAGTATCAAGAATAATGCCTATCGCGATCGCAATTCTTCGATCTAGGATGTGTTGCTGGTCAGCACTCATATCTAGCACATAACGATCTAGGATCGTAAAATTACGATTGAATTCACCAATAACCCGATCGCTATCGCCTTGCACGATGATGAAGTTAGTTCGGAGTAGACCGAAAAATGTACCTAAAAACCGTCGAAGCAGTGACAAAATAAGTGAGTCTTCCTTGGCAACACAGATTAGAGAACCATTCGGAGCATAACAGTTCCAGCGTTTGCGAAAGATGTCATATAAATAGTTCTTGCGAAATCTTGCTAAGTCACCATTGGTATCTCTCAGTGTAAAAGTTGCTGTCAAGATTTCCACTTTCTTATCTTGTAAAATTTTCAAAATTGGATCTTGCTTACTTTTATCGCGATAAATAGTGACATTTCGCTTTTTATAAAGCAAGATGCTAACGACAAATGTCACTGCTAGCCAACCAAATATAGCAAAAACTATGAGAAATCCCTTTAGCTGTTCAGGGACGGCACGAAAAATCATGGCTATAAAGATGACAAAAGCAATTCCAGCAATTATCCCTGCTAGGGCTGCTCCCAAGTTTCTCAATAGATGGGCAGGGCGCTCGACATAGAGAATAGGATTTGCTTGCTCATCGCAAACATCATACTTTTCAGAAATAGTCAAGAGTTTTTGACGAAGAAGAAACTTGTCTCGGTTAAAAGCTGAATCAGATGAATACTTGTTTTCGCGAATACCTTGCTCACTGCCAACCTGAAGACTTGCGCCACATTTGGAACATTTAAGTGTTCTTCCTGCATATTCATCTTTTAAGTCGTAAGATTCTCCACACTGACAACTTATATGTATTGACATTAGATGGAACTCCTTCAATAACCTCTAAATAGTTCTCTTATAGGTAACTTCACCAAAGGTGAAATCATTTCTGGCTAGTCACGGTCAAATAATATCTATTCATGCTAGTGGATCGAAAGTCACTTTACAACAATTATCTCTAAAGTCAACTTTTTTTCTTGTCAAATCACTTCTAAATAATTTTTTGTCTAATGCAATCCGAATAATCATTGATGATTTGCGATCGCGCGATGCGTGTCCAGTCCGACAAAATATCAAGTCGAGGCAAAGCGATCACTTTACACTAATGTTAGTCAACTTTAAACATTTCGATAAAGAATTATTTCATCTGTGTCAATTTATAATATCTCCCTTCCTTGAACTCTATCCTTTCTGCTCTGAACAAGGCGGTATCAGAAAGATACAAACTATATCGATCTATGTATGACCCTTGAAAATCAACCTGACCATTGACAGCGCCCTCTATATCTGTTGGTTGCTCTTCTCGATGTACAATTTTTCCGTCTTTGGTAAAAACCATAAGCCTAGTAAATTCAATAAGATCAGGGTATTTTATCCCAAGAGCTTTGTCTATATGCTCATTTCTAGCTCCACTCGTAAACACGTACATTTTATCCCATTGGAAGTCTGTCAATTCTTTGATTTTAATGATGCAAGCTTCTGTCGGCTTACATGCATTTACACGATCGCCTATTCTCTGTTCGATGCCTCCTGACTTGGAGCAACTAATCGTTATTGGCAAAACAAACGCGAAGACAAGAAATTGTTTTACAAACATACAGAAATCCAAAGCTCCATATAATCACATTCTCCCAATTATTTCTACATTGCGATCGCCTAACTAATCACCTAAAATTTAATCAGCATAGGCGATCGCGCTATTCACATCCAGTCCTACACAACATCAGATTGATGCAAAACGATATTGAGATTGCTTCATCCCCTTCATCAACAAAAACAACAATTTCCGCTTACCAAATCTTGTTTAAAAATAGGCAAAAGTATAAGTAAGACAACAGTTAAGTTACTTGTTAGCCTTTTTATGCTGAATTAATGTAGACAACGCTCTTGTTAATTCAACCTCGTCTTTTAGAGCTTGTGATAATCTTTCCGAGAGTTCCCCTAGTACCACACGAATACTACTTGCTAATTCCAAGCATTGTTCATCAGTCAGGGCATGTATACCTTCACTCAAGGCACTGTATAAAAGTAAAATCGGACTGTGTCCATTAATAAGCAAACTCTCAGGCATAGCGTCTTTCGCCATTTCTAGAGCCTTGCTAAATTGCGTTTCTTTAATAGCATCTCTTAATGGTTTGATCTTGTCTTCTGATGCACCTATTCTTTCCGAAACTTTTACAATCTCTCCAATTATTCTATTTTTTTGATTCTCAACAACTCTACGATAGTAAACAAAAGCGGCTCATCTGGGTAAATAGGTGAAATGGCAAAATAGGAGTAAGTCGTTTTGAATTTTCAGAGATTAAGATGATCAAATTTCCCCTAACCCAATTGCTAGATGAGCAAGCGTGCTATGAATGGCTA
>JBIKYZ010000438.1:0-3067 GCA_044354985.1 Pseudanabaena sp.
GCAGATGTTCATGCAACTTTTCGCGAAATAGGTTAATCTCTTTCATAGGGGTTTTATTTGCGATGTGGTTATCTTTTATAAAACCCCTTCCTGTCTACTTTTGCAACTTTTTGTCCTGTACTAAGTACTTTTACATAAAAAAGAGAGGGACGTACTACGTCTCTCTCTTTAATCGTTTTTTTTACAGTGGACTAATTGCGATAATAAACTTCGCTGCCTGTGTCAGGGACAAATTGACAGGCTTTTTGAGAAGCGAAGAACGATTTCCAGATGGGAACGTTGGAGACTCGGTAATATGAGCCTAAAACTGGTTTGATTGCTTCAGTAGCATTCTTGAGGTGGTAGTGAGGAATACCAATAAATATATGGTGTGCAACATGAGTACCAATATTATGATGGATATTATTGAAGATTCCATAATCACGATCAATGGTAGAAAGCGCTCCCTTTAAGAAATACCAATCTTTACCACGATACCAAGGGATATCAGCTTCGGAATGATGTAGATAGGTGACGAGATCAAGCCATACTACAAAGATTAGGTAAGGAACGATATAAAACTTAAATAGAAATAGGAAACCATAGGTAAAACCCAACCATCCTAAAAAGCCAACCATCACTGCAAATAGGCTGCTGCTGGTGAGAATATCAGTAGTTTCCGATTCGCGAAATAGATCGTTATTGGGAACGAAATGGGAAGCGGTAGGACGAGCAGGCGATCGCTTAAACAAGTACAAAGGGTAAGCAAACAACAGGGCATCAAAGCGGATGAATTTCCCCAGCCAGTCCATAGACTTGTATTGGCTCTCAGTGACAGGATACCAACTTTCATCAGTGTCAATATTACCTGTGTTTTGGTGGTGGGTGCGGTGACTGATGCGCCAGCCGTGATACGGAACCAAAATGGGGATATGGGTCAGATGTCCGACTAGGTTGTTGAGCCATTTAATCCGTGAAAAAGACCCATGTCCGCAGTCATGACCGACGACGAAGAAAGCCCAAAACATAGTTCCCGTTGCAAACCAAAAAATTGGATAAAACCACCAAGCATCAAGGTAAGTGGCGGTAGCGTACAAGCCCACAATAATCGCCGCATCGGCAAAAAAATAGGCGAGCGATCGCCATACGTTAGGAGCAAAACATTCGGTAGGAATAGCAGCTTTTACATCTTGGAAGGTAAACGGAAGTTCGGTTTGAGATGTCGAAGATGTATCGGTAAGCGGGTTGTCGAGATTGATCCGATGAATAGTCGTAGACGACACGTATTATTTCCTTGTTGTTAAGAAAAATTAAGTTAATACTTAAATATTAGCAGGGACTTAGCTTATTCTTCAAAACCAAAGGTATTGAGTAAAAATTTCCAGCGATCGCCTTTTGTATTTATGAAAGCTTGCATTTGAGCGATCGCACGCTGATCCCCAGATTGTTGTTTGAGTTGTTGTTGGTTAGGCAAGCGATGAATCTCATAAGTAAATGGCGTATGCCATGTGAGATCGCCCAAACGATGTAGTAACCCCAACGCAAGCGCTGCATCGGGATGTCTGGCAACTTCGGCGAAATTACCTTTGCGGGGGAGTTTTGGCAAAATAGCTAGAGATTGTTGTTGTAGTTTGTGTTGTTGCTGCAAGAAAAAATCTACTCTCTGACGATCGCTATCATCAAGTAGTCCAGTCGGTTCACTGACTAACATTAGAGCCTCCGCAGGTTTGTCATCACGACCTGCTCGACCAATTTCTTGGATATATTCCGAGAGCGTCAAAGGCGGATGAAAATGCAATACCCAACGGGTATCAGGTTTATTAATGCCGAGCCCAAAAGCTGAGGTGCAGATTACAAAAGGATATTGATTAGTCAGCCACTGTTGCTCGATATGGCGACGCTCTTGAGGTGGCAAACCTGCATGATAAGCAGCTGTTTTAAAAGAATTTTCTTGTAACCAAATCGCAAGCATCTCAGCATCATTACGGCTGCGGACATAGATTAAGCCCGATTGTCCCTTGCGATCGCGGATAAATTTGAGGGTGCGCGATTTACGTCCCGCAGGTGTCCATGCGATCGCTACCTGCAAACTCAAATGCGGACGATAGGGACTGGTACGCACAATACTGGGATTTTCTAACTTTAAACAAGCTTGCAATTCAGCCGTTGTATCGCGATCGGCAGTCGCGGTAAATGCGGCTAAGGCAATACGCGGATGATGATCAGGCTTTTGCGCCATCAAAGCTGAGCGTACTGCCCCTAATCGTCGATAGCTAGGGCGGAATGAGTCTCCCCATTGCACTAGACAATGAGCTTCATCGAGCATCAAACCTGTAATTTTTAATTGGCGATCGCTGAGTTTTTCCCAAACAGGCTGACTTAAGAGAGTTTCTGGAGAAACATAAAGCAATCTGATGTTTTCTAGATTGCGTAAGACTTCGCGGCGTTCTATTTGCGATAAATTACTATGCAAACAAGCGGCGGGGAGATTCCGAGATTTACAATCTCGTACTTGATCTTCCATCAGGGCAAGCAAAGGAGAAACGACCAATGTCAAGCCTTCATTAAGGATTGCTGGTAACTGAAAGCAAATAGACTTCCCACCACCTGTAGCCATAATCGCTAGGCTATCTTGCCCTTGCAACAAGCTCGTAACGACCTCTCGCTGAGATGGACGTAAATCTGCGTATCCCCAAATTTTCTGAAATGTTTGCTGAACTGCCATCCATTCCATACATGTTTTTGACATTGGCTGTATTAATATTTCCTGATACGGGTGACGAGGGCATGAGAGCAAGAAAAAATTTTTATTAAAAGCCTTATTTTGATTAGATATTTAATAAAAATCTAATGATTTACCTAAAACCTCGAAACAATCACTTGAAAAGCGACAAACTTACTAGTATTTACATAGCAAACGCTAGATATGTTTTATAACCGTAAGTTAGACGACTGTTTTCTCCTAACTCATGTTACGCAGAAGCCTAAAAAGGTTTCAGAGACTGCCATTCCAAGTGAGATTGCTGCAAAGCCTTGATATATAATTTGGATTTGAGAGCGAAGTGATTGAGCTTAGAATTAAGTTTGA
>JBIKYZ010000189.1:0-10284 GCA_044354985.1 Pseudanabaena sp.
CCTCTTTTTAGTTCTCTTGCGTCCCGATTTCCCTCGATAAATTCTTGCAGTTCTTTGGTCATTTTTACCTCATCTAAAATTATTTTCCCAATTTCTACTTTCTCACAACTCTTTTAGGATTGCTATATGCCATAAGGTGTTAGTGTCATGACCGCTTCAAAGTCATGGTCTAAAGCCTTTGTTGGCACACGGGTTTTACCGCCTCTGTCAAATTCTCCAATTTTCACGGCAACCTTGGCATCAATAGAAATTCTTAATGTGTGTGGATCTTCATCAGCCTCTTTGTTGATCTTTTCAATCTCTTGGAAAATTGCGTCTGTTTCGGGAATACGCTTTTGTGGTTTCGTCTTCGCAACTCGCTTTAGGCTGTAACCCATGTCATTTAATCGATGGCGAATCGTTTCACAACTGGGTAATGCCTCATCTTCGTAACCTTTAGTCAGAATTAGTTGACGGCGCACTTCAGCAGCACTGATTCTTGTATACAGCCGCGTACTTTGAAAACTCGGATCACTCTGGCTTTGTGGCTCTACAATCGCTTTTATATCTGCCATTAAATTGGGTAGTTTGACCTCCACTTTTTTCCGTCCACTGCGCCAATAACCATCCTCAATCACTTCACCGCTATTTAATTCTTTCGTTCCCTTTCTCACTGTTCGTCGATTCCAACCTAGTTCTCGCTCTGCAAGTGTTTGTCCTCCTACGCCCACACTTTTTACCACCTCAGCCATGAACTGTCTGCGGTCAGTTCCCTTCAGCTTTTTAGCAGTTTTTATGTATAAATCTTTTATATGCTCTGGCTGTTCTAGTCCGTTGGCTGGCAACATGGCGGCTTTACTAGATATTTAATGATTACCTTATTATTGCAGGATCAATCTTTCTTTTGCTTTCCCTAACTCAGCAATAAAGCGATCGCAGCAATCGCGTAGCCAATAGGTATAAGATTGTGGATTTTCTTGTATATCTGTTTGCAAAACTTTTAAATCTATCCATTTCCAATCTTCGGCTTCTTCAGGATTGAGAATAGGCTCGCGATCACTATATCCTACAAATACATGATCAAATTCATACTCGGTTAATTCATTATCTAATTTGGCTTGATATATAAAACTAAAAACTTCGAGCAATTCGCAATCAAAGCCCATTTCTTCTTGGAGTCGGCGGTGGGCGGCTAGTAAGGTTGTCTCTTCATGGCGTGGATGACTACAACAGGTATTTGTCCAGAGTCCACCCGAATGATATTTATGTTTAGCTCGTTTTTGTAGTAATAGTTGATTTTGTGAGTTGAGCACAAAAATTGAAAAAGCTCGATGCAGTAGCCCTTCGCGATGTGCTTGTAATTTTTCAGCAATCCCTATTTGGCGATCGCTGGTATCTACTAAAATAACTTTCTCTTCTAATTGCTGAGTTAGTTGCGATGTTACATTCATAATATTTACAAAAATAATATTTTAAAAGCCTTGTTTTACAAGGCTTTTAAAATATTATCTGGTTTTGCCCAGAGGACAAGCATGTTCAGACAAAAAACCCGAAGAAGTGGAGAGCGCCGCTCTCCACTTCTTCGGGTTTATAAACTGGCTTTGCCATTTTGCGTTTAAGTATTAAATGCTCATTTGTGTGACAGCTATTTTGCCAGAAAAGCAAACATCAACGTCAGTATTAGACTCGCGATCTCGAAGATTATAACGACCCGTATAAATAACACCATCGCCATCGGATTTAAACTCTAGGGGCAATGGTTGACTCGATTTTTCGCAAAATATAATCTCTGGAATTTCTTTGCTCTCAGTTGGATCAATATGGGGCAAATTCACATTCCAATATGACTGAGGTGGGAGTTTAACTTCTAAAAGTTGCTTAATGACTACAGCCGTTGTATGTGCTGCCCAATCCCAATCAAAAGCTTTACGACGATCTTGATAATGGGAAATAGCGATCGCAGGAATGTTGTGAAAAGCTGCTTCGCGCACTGCTGCTACTGTCCCCGACATATAGACATCCACGCCCATATTGCCACCATGATTAATGCCAGATAGCACCAATTTCACATCACTATACAAATGTGCGATCGCCACCCTTACACAGTCAGCAGGTGAACCCGCGATCGCATAGACATGCTCGTTGCGTTTAGCAATTGCGATCGGCTCATTGGTGGTTACTTGATGTCCACAGCCCGAATATTGTCGAGATGGGGCTGCGATCGCGCCTTTAAACCCAAATACTAATTCAGTAGCTTTTTGCAAAGACCAAATGCCCTCAGCATCAATGCCATCATCATTGGTCAAAATAATTGTCATACTCCTTTCCCTTTTAAACAGCAATAAAATTCAAAAGCCTTGCATTGCAAGGCTTTTGAATTTTATTGCTGTTTAAGCTGCCTGTTCTTCTAATTGATCCTTATGCAGCCAAATTACAGGGGTCGATACTTTACCGAATTTAATCTGGACATAATCACCACGAAACTCTAACACTTCACCCCAAGTCTCAAATAGGTATGACGACCAGCGAGTATCATTAGCGGTTGCTTCTGGGCTATTTTCTAATTTTTCGCGAATAGCGCGAACAAGTGTGCCTTTCTTTAGTGCCATAGTGTTTAATGCAACAAATTATTAAGGATTTAAAACTACTAGTAGGTATTGTATAGCAAACCGATATGTTGTTCTCAGCGCCTAAATCAGTAAAAACAAAATCGACCCAAGTATTTTTTGTTAGCATAGCCCTATGAATTAGGTATAACTGCCATGTGTATCTGCATCAACTGCACCTATGTCGATCGCTGCATCACCTATCACGCTGTTGAAGCACAACATATGCAACCGCATCTGACTGAGTATCCAGACTTTGAGGCAAACTCACCAACGGTTAATGTCAATATTAAAACGACATCTGGCGATATTCAAATGGAATGGGATGTTGTTGGATGCGAGAGTTTCTCACCAGAGATGGGGAAATGGATAAAATTACGCCCAGGGGAACTTGTTCCCACTTGACTCCAGAGATGTGAAATCGGAGATGTAGTATTTTGTCCTACATCTCTATTTCTCGTCAAAGAGTTTTGAAGAAGTCATAAATTAGGAATTCATGTCACAAATTATCAAACCATTATTACTATGTGCCTTGCTAGGAATATCCTTTAGCGATTACTTCCTTCCTAATATTAAAGATATTGACCACAAAGATTCAGTTCTTGTTACTGCCAAAAGCAACCCATCAATCCATCAAAATTTACCTCAAAATAATTCTGAGAATCTATCGAGTTTAGATACTTCTGCAACTAAAGCCGAATATCAACGATTGATGCAAATATTAGGCGATCGCAAAATCACCATACTCCCTATAGACGAAGTTCTGCAAACTGTTTCTACTAAATTTCTTGGTGCAACCTATCGCGAAGGTTTATTAGATCAAGATACAACTGAAAAGCTATTCGTATCACTTACAGAATTTGACTGTGTACTATTTGTGGAGACAGTTTTAGCATTCTCTCGCAACTTGCGATCGCCAAGTCCCAGCTACGAAAACTTTGTGGAGAAGATCCAAGAAGTTCGTTATGCGGATGGCAAGCTAGATGGCTATTGCAGTCGTTTACATTATTTTTCAGAATGGATACGCGACAATCAGAAACGCAATATTGTGCGTGACCTCACTTCTGAATTGGGAGGTGTTCCTCTCAATAAGAAATTAGACTTTATGAGTAGTAATTGGCAGAAATATCCACGCCTAAAGAACAATGAAGCTAATCATCAATGTATTTTAGCAATGGAGCAGAAGATAGAACTAGAGACGAGATCGCAACCATTACGATATATCCCATCCTTTAAGATTCGCTCGATCTATTCATTACTCAAAGCTGGCGACATTATTGCTGTGACGACAGATCTTAAAGGGCTGGATGCCACACATACAGGTTTTGTTTATCCGACCGTCAATGGGATGGGATTTATCCATGCGTCACCATCGGGCAAGGTCAAAGTCTCTGCTGATTTACAGCGTTACGTTGAAGGTGTGGATCATGCGATCGGAATTATGGTAGCGCGTCCCGTCAATTAACCAAAAATTGCAACGCAAAACCCAAGAGATGAGTGGCGGCGCTTCGCGCCGCCACTCATCTCTTGGGTTTTATGTCTTAAACAAAACTTACATTGATATATCTTGTTAATATTCTGATCTTCTAATCGTTAAACAAGCCCATTCTTGACGCTTCCAGAATGTAGCGATCACCCATTTATGAGCATCAAGAGCCTCGGCAACTTTCTGTACTTGCTCAACCAAAATTCCACTTAAAATTCCCCAGCCATTCTCGTCAACAAGCTGATCGAAATAGGGAACCATATCAACGATGATGTCCGCAAGAATATTGCAAGTAAAGCCATTCGCTGGTACAGGCATATTCGCAATCAAATCTTGAATACTGCCCTCTTGCACCCAGATCTTGTCTTCAGGAATATCATTAAGTTGGCGATTGTGGTTAGTTGCCTTAATCGCCAGAATGTCATTATCGATCGCATAGGTCTGACTCGCTCCAATCAGTAAAGCCCCGATACTGAGAATACCTGAACCACAACCAACGTCAGCAACCACGATATTGTCTTCAGGCTTTACACCCCATAAGCGCATTTCTAAGGCTTCTAAACAAAGTTGAGTGGTGGCATGAGCCCCCGTACCAAAAGCACTACCAGGATCAAGACGTAAAATTTTGCGATCGCCATCAGTCGGTGGCTCAATCCAAGCAGGATAAATCACCAACATATCGCCAATTTCCTGTGGACTCCAATGTTGTTTCCAGCTTGATGACCAGTCCTCATCGTTAATTACTGTCCATTGAGTAATTGGGGCTTCGTAATCTAGCGCGATCGCATCCTGCTTTAGCCATAAAGCAAGCGCCGCCAGATCCAAAACATTGCCCTTCTCAACTGGTAAATAACTACTAACACTTATATGCCCATCTTTTTTCTGGCTTGCCATTCCTTGACAGCCAAAATTTTGTAACCGCCAAAAAATTTGCTCTTCTAGAGACTGCTCGGCTATAACTTGGATTTCCCACCAACTGTTGTTTGGTGCGATCAGCGAAAGTGACATCTGGCGCTTATGACTATGAGATGAATAATTATATTTTGGGATAGTATGATCGCGCAAAGCGCTGAATATCGTAACAATTTCTAGTCTTGGATATATTCCTGTTGCTGCAATAGCGATAATTCTGCTCGCTGTGCTTCGCGTCCTAGATAGGCAGCATGGTCAAACAGTGTAACAGGACAAGGTTGAGTTTTTTCAAAGATTTCTACGCAGAGTTCCTTAGCAGTTCGCCCTGTAAATAAATGCATTGCTTGGCGATCAACTTTACCTCTAGCAGGAATGGGTTTACCTGTTTCAGGATCAACTGCTAAGCCTTGGTCATTAATAATGTTGCTGTAGTATTTAGCACAAATTAAATTTTGTTGGCGATCAACATAAATAATAAAGTAACCACTGGGATCAAGAGCTAGCGATCGCTTAGATAATTGAGCGTCAATAACATGGAGTTGTTGTGTAAGTGAGTTCGTTTCAGCAGTCAAATTCATTAACTTTGAGGCAAGAGAATATTAATTATTAATTATTAATCTTATGATACGACTTACCGCGCTCAAGTTTTGCAGAACCAACTAATCCTATACAATGAGACATAAGTACCAGTACCTCGGCATAATTAAAAAAACAGAACCAAAATCTATACCGCTCGCGTAGCGGGCGGTATAGATTTTGGAGTTTTGTGCCTAGCTACATAGCCTATAACTAGAGGGGTGATCGCCATGCCAGCCAAAGTACTAGATGGACGCTACAAACTGATTAAACAGATTGGAGCTGGTGGATTTGGGCATACATTTATTGCTAGGGATATGCGCCGCCCTGGCTCCCCACCTTGTGTAGTTAAGCAACTTAAGCCCGCTAGTGATGATCCCAATTTTATTCGTGAGGCAAGGCGACTATTTAACACGGAAGCAGAAACCCTAGAAAAACTTGGCAGCCACGATCAAATTCCACAATTGCTTGCCTATTTTGAGGAAGACAAGCAGTTTTTTTTGGTGCAGGAATTTGTGGAAGGGCGATCGCTTCATGACGAACTGAAAGCAGCCCTGCCTGAAGTATCAGATTTAGATAATGAATCTCAAGATCGTCTTTTTGCTGAGTTAGAAAATATTGATGCCCCAACCAGAGACAAACAACTAGCCGAAGTTGAAGTAATCAAGATTTTAAAAGATGTTCTTGATGTCTTGGACTTTGTTCATTCTGAAGGAGTGATTCATCGCGATATTAAGCCAGATAACTTAATTCGCCGTAAGAAAGATCAAAAGATAGTGCTGATCGATTTTGGTGCGGTCAAGGCGGTGCAAGATGCTAATACACAACTTGTGGCTAATGAAAAAGGGGAATCACGATTTACCGTGACCATCGGGACACCTGGCTATATGCCTAGTGAGCAATGTGCAGGCCGACCAACTTATAACAGTGATATTTATGCTTTAGGCATGGTGGCGATTAAAGCTATCACAGGATATAGCCCAACTGATCTCCCAACCGATCCTGCAACAGGAGAGCTAGTCTGGCGAGACAAAGCACAGGTTAGCAACGGATTGGCAATGGTCTTAACTCGGATGGTACGCTATCACTATACTCAACGCTACCAGTCAGTGCGCGAAGTCAATCAAGGTATAACAACCTTTGCCACGATGACCGAAGTGGAGCGCCAGGCAACTACAAGCAAGATTGTCAAGTCAACAATTCTTACTGGCTCTAGCAACTCAACTGTTGCAAATGTTCCTACTTCCTACAAATCTAGTTCTCAAACTCGACGCTCAGTTCCTGCACCATCTGCTAGCTCTAACTCAGGAGTTCTCTTTCTATTTGGTGGGCTTTTAGCAGTAGTAGCCGTAATCGCAGCTTTTGCTTTACCCGCGATGATGCGAAATAACCAACCATCGATTATTGTCAGCAATCAACCAATTCCTGCCACTAAGACGATCTCTACTGACCCTAGTCCTGTCCAAACACCTACGAACACAGCTGTAAATCAAATCCTAAATTTGGAAGCCAATAAAGAATCTTTGGTTGTCCCTAACAAAATGCTGGGAGATGCGATTCACACTTATACAGTTCAGGCTAAATCTGGACAATTTCTGAGTACTTCGATTACAGGTACTGGACTATTGCTTACTGTTCTGAATGCTCAAGGCATACCTCTCTCCAATGCTGTTAATGTTGTGAATGCTGATGTGCCAATTCCATCTGATGGAGCCTATGTAGTTCAACTCAAAGGTATTGGAGGGACAACTGAAATTCCCTATCAATTAAAATTTAGTCTTAAGGATTCGGCGCTCGCGCAACCAACTTCCGTTCCTCCAACTCCTCCCTTAACATCTCCATTGGCATCACCAACTCCCTCACTAGGAACACCTGTTCCAAATACACCTACACCTGTGGCAACTCCAACACAAGCACCAACACCTCCTCCTCCACAAATAGAAATCAAAGTTAGAAATAGATAAATACAATATGGTGCGAAGCACCATATTGATAGTTGTTGCTAGACACGAACATAAACCCCACAAGAGAATTGCGGCGCGAAGCGCCACAATTCTCCTGTGAGGTTAACTTGGTGACAGCTATGAATTTGAGAACATTATGAAAATATATGGAATTGACTTTACTAGCGCACCTAGTAAAAATAAAGTAATTGCTTGTGCAGAAGCTTGGCTAGAAGCAGATGTTCTTAGTATTCAGAAGCTTCATCGTTTTATTGATTTTCTTTCTTTTATGGACTTTTTGACGCGATCGCCTGTCTGGATTGCAGGGGTAGATTTTCCATTAGGTCAACCTCGGAAATTAATCGAAAACTTGCAGTGGGGGAAGACTTGGGCTGAATATATCGATCTCGTAGGGCAGATGAGTAAACAGGAGTTTGTCGAAACCCTAAACCAATATCGTCAAGATCGAGCTGCGGGCGATCGCGAACATTTACGCCATACTGATCGGGATACAAAGTCAATTAGTCCGATGAAAGTCTACGGTGTACCTGTTGGTAAAATGTTTTTTGAAGGCGCGCCAAGAATGTTAGCAGCAGGTTTCAGTATTTTGCCTTGTCATCCCACCAAAGATCTACGAATTGTGATTGAGATTTATCCTGCACTAATGTCAAGAAGCATAATCGGCAAGCAAAGCTATAAGTCTGATGATAAGCACAAACAAACTTCGGAAATGCAGTTTTTGCGTCAAGAAATAATTAATCAGGTGCGATCGCCTATATTCAAGACAAAGTACGGATTTGTTATCGAAATAGATCAACAACTTAGCCGTGAATGCGTGGGTGATGCTTCGGGCGATACACTTGATGCAGTACTTGCCACAATCCAATCATCATCAGCTTCTCGACAACCTAATTTTGGGATTCCTGAAAACTGCGATCGTCTTGAAGGATGGATCTGCTCATAAAACCCAAAATAGAGTTGCAGCGCAAAGCTCTGCAACTCTATTTTGAGTAAAAAAAAGAGCAAACTTAAGTTTGCTCTTTTTTATTTGAAATTTGATTTATCTAATTTAAGAATTGATGGATTTTTAGTTCCAATCATAGAAGAAACTCCAAAAGGCAATCTCTAAGCGTGCACAACTTCGTTACTAGTTGTTTTTTTCCAACCTCTGGGCAACTTCAAATCATCAGGATCGACATAATGACAAGCATAGTCATCTAAACAGATTAAAGCCCAACCATTGCCATCGATATTAACGAGTTTGTAAGAAGCTTCCAACACAAAAAATCCTTTGTGGTTGCGTGTGTCGCGCTTTACTCTGACATTTTCTAAGATCATTTTATTAACTTCCTTTTAAATAAAAAAATTGGCACTTCGCTGTAATTAAAAAGTTATCAGCTTCAGTTATTTATTATTTATGTAGCCTAGCACCCTTGACAAAAATCCCGTGTTAAGTTTTTCTGACAAATGAGCAGCACTTATGAAGTTCTATAACGTTAGATAAAGTTATTTATTGAGTTTCAACAATTGTGATTCACAAATGTTGACAACAGCCCGAAATTAGCAAGAATACATAAACTAAATTTTAGCTTAGTACCCAGTCTCTAACCTTTTCAAGGGCTTTCCAATCTGGACGACGGCGCAATCCTTCTTCAAAATTCTCAACAATTTCTGGCTTAATATCTTTCAAAATCATTAGCCAATTTTGAGCCGCTTCAACTTGCTCGCGCACGCCTTTTTGGGATAGCTCTAACATGGCGATCGCTAGATTAATGTGACCTTGAGGATCTTCAGGTGCAATCTTGACCGCTTTCTGTCCTGCCTTGACCGCGAGTTTGGCATTGTTATCGAGCAAATACAACCAAGATAGACAAATCCAACCGCTAGCAACTTTGGGCTGACGCTCACATACTTTTTCAAACACAGGAATTAATTCCGCCGCAGATTCACCCTGTTTGTAGCGCTCTAAACCTTGAGTGAATAAATCTTCTGCAATTTCTGTATTCATTGAGCGAATCAAAACTCCAAAGCCGTATTTTTTGCCTTAACGATAATAGCATCAAATCGGTTCACAACTCACTAACTAACTCACTAACTAAAAAGTCTTACTAATTCAGAGCTTAACAGTAAAATAAAGAGCCAATTTTTAGTGGCTTGGGCAACGCCCAAGCCACTAAAAATTGGCTCTTTATTAAATTTCTGAACTTTTATGAGTCAGCGTATATCCATTATTAATGTTGGCATTGACACAACTAGCTATGCAGATACTTGTGATCGCATTGCCACTCTCGTCCAGCAAGCGACACATTGCTACATCGTGGCAGCGAACGTACATGTAGTAATGACAGCTTATTGGCATCAAGACTATCGCCAAGTATTAGATAGGGCAAAGATAGTCACCCCTGATGGGATGCCACTTGTATGGGGGCTGCGATCGCTAGGCGAAAAAAAACAACAGAGAGTTTATGGGCCAGATCTAATGCTTGCTTGGTGCGATCGCGCGGCGCAAGAAAACATACCTATTTATCTCTTTGGCGCAACGGTCGAAACACTTAATAAATTAGAGCAGAAATTAAAATTACGCTTTCCAGAGCTAGCGATCGCAGGAAAACATGCTCCACCATATTTCGATCTTGACGATCCAAATTTTGAGTTGCAGTTAGGAATGAAAAATAAATAACTTATGCATTTTGAGGAATGGCTCTATAGTTCCATTTAGGAAGATATTCATCAAAAACAATAGGTAGATTTTCTTTGAAACCATCCATAACCTTTCTACCCT
>JBIKYZ010000190.1:0-10209 GCA_044354985.1 Pseudanabaena sp.
ATGTGCTACTCTTGGTTTAGTTTCGATGAAGCAATTACGTTCAAACTTTGTTTCAGTATACATTCTCAGACTCTTTTATCTAAATCAAATCTCTGGATTTTCTATCTGCGTAAGGTGAGTAATTAAAAAAACATACTTAAAATCTGAGCCGACCTCTAAGTAGGCTGTTCAGATTTTAGAGTTTTATCAACTCTACTTTTGTTGGCTTTGTTTGTTAAGATTACTTTAAACTTTGTCTGCGAAGAAATAATTAAAGCCTGCGAGAGTCTAAAATAGAACGCTTACAACTACAGGTTTAAGATTTGCTGATAAAAATCGTTGTTTGTTGAAATCATATTTATGCTGTTGTTAAGCTATTGTTTGCAACAACACAGATGTATCCAACCAAGTTGCGATCTGAATTTTAGAAAGCGCCTAATGGTGCGAGCCCGAACATAATGCTGAGGATTGATTCATGGCTTCCAATAAAAACATCCCACAAAAAGGCCAAGGCGCTAACGAACCAGATAAGAGACAATCAGTTCAGTCTGATGCTGCTGATGTTGATTGGATGATTATGTCAGATATTAGTACGCGAATTGGCGGATCTCCAGCAATCAAACCAAGCGCGAATCAATCTCCAGCAAGATCGCCTTCGCAAATATCTATTAACCAAGATGCCACCGATGATCTTGATGATTTAGAATTTTTGAGATCAATAGGTTTGGATGATGCAATTGAGAGCCCATCTTCTTTAAGGAGTAAAGCAAATATATCAGGTAGTTATGGCAGTAAAGCTACTGATAATAATGAGGTTAACAATATTGATTGGTTAATTGTGACTGATCTCAATGCCCGAAAGGAAAATGCGGAGAGTAAAGCACAATCCAATCCTTCATATCAAGATATAGGTCAATCTCAGACCACACTTCAGCCACGAACAGATAATATTGTGGATAGTCTAGATGAAGATCTCGGCTTGGATTTAGATGGGTTTGACTTTTTAGAGAATTCTGATTTTCCTGATCTAGATTCTCTAGGCTTGGGTACTTCGGACTCAATAAGTATTGATGATTTGCAAAATGAGATCGATAATACCGAAGGTAAGATCCGAGGACTAGCAGAATTGCTGGATGATAACGATGACTCCAGTTTTGATTTAGTTGCTGATGAACAAAATGATGATTGGGATAGTATTTCAGGAATCTTTGAAAACGATTTTGATCAGTTATCTAGCGAACCAAATCTAGACGCTGCCGATGAATCTCCTGAAATTCCATCTCAAGTTTCAGAAATTTTTGGAGCTAATGAAGATGCTTCAGGAAATATAGATTTAGGTTCTAATTTGTTTTCTGAGGATAATGCTTCAGGAGATTTATTAGTCGATGATTTAGATTTATCAGATCAGATTCAAGAGGATCTGATAGTTGAAGATCTTGAAATTAGGAATGGCTTTCAAAACGATCTTCAAGACGATCTGCTAAATGGACAAGATCAAGATCTATCTTTTGATGAATTTGAAGTTGTTAGTCTGGAAGCAGAATCTAGTAATAAACTAGGTGATGACTTTGGAACATTCCAGTCTCTTGGATTTGATGGATTTGGAACTAGCAGTCCCGAATCAGAATCAGAATTTGATAATAAACTAGATGACAACTTTGGCGTAGTCCCTTCTCTAGAATCATTAGCTCCAAGTTTGGCTGAAGATGAGTTTTGGTCGAATACTGCGTCAAATTTTGAGGCTGAAGCCGCCCTTGATGATTTAGTTGCAAATACATTCACTAATGATTGGGGAGTGATTGCCGAAAATGCGATCGATGATGCCGTTTGGGATACTACGCCTAGCATAGCTAATGATCTGGTATCATCTACATCTATTGACAATGCCTTTGGTATAACTGATGACTGGGAAAGCCAGCCAAAGATAGACCAATCTGAGGCAGAAGAAAATATTGATTTTGATCTTCCAAATCTAAATTCTTTTGAAGTGTCTGATGTGTCTTGGGATACTACTCCTAGCATAGCTACTGATCGAGGATCATCCGCATCTATTGATAATGCTTTTGGGACTTCAAACGCTTGGGAGAGCTTGCCAACGATAGATCAACCTGAATTAGAAGAACATGAAGAACAGATTAACTTAAATCTTCCTCTTATAGATTCTCTAGATCCCTCTGAAGTAGAAGAATATGTTGATTTTGAGTTGGCTAATGTAGATTCTAGCTTAGAGTCTATTGAGTCAGAGCTTGAGTCAAAATATGGTCTACAGCCTGAGCCAGTTTTTGAACAGTCTTTTGATCAGATAGATAATGAGCTAGAAGCTGAAATTGAATACAATGAAAATTGGGGTGTGGAGCTTGATGAAGCTAATGAAATCAGTGCTGAGAATATTGGATATGAGACAAATTTGTATTCATCGAGAGATGATGACATAAGTATCACTGATTCTGGTGAAGAAGCTGATTGGAGTAAAGATCTAGAAGCTGAGATTGAGGTTTCTAGTGAAGAAGTTGATTGGAGCGCAAGTCTAGAAGCTGAAATTAGTAATGGTAACGATGTCAATTGGGATGAAGCTTTAGTTGAGTCAGAAGATTATTTAATATCCGCAGAAGAATCTTCTGAAATTTTTAATGATAACTTGCTAGGTTTAGTTAATAGCACAGCAGAGCAGTCTATCAGCGAAGACTTTAACTTTGCCGAGAATCTTGAAGTCAACGATTGGGCGATCGCAGATCACGCCAATAATCTGGATGAAAGCTATAGTGATATATCAGAAAATGTAGATATACCTGAACAATTTGCCGATCAACAACAATTTGCTGATTTCAATGAATTTATTGATCCATCGCTTGATGATATAGAAGCAAGATTAGAAGATGGTGAATTTGACTTTTCTGGAAACTCTATATCGGCATCTTCAGAATGGGAAAATCTCAGTCCACCTATTGCAACGAGCGTTACAGAATCTAACCTTGCTAGTTATGCTGATAGCTTTGCTGTGGAGCAATTTACAGACTCAAGTTTGACTGACAACTTTGCTAGTTATACCGATAGTGTAGCTTCTGATTCTGATTTAGCTGCTGATTATGTTAATTATGCTGATAGTTTTGCTACTGACTCAGGGCTAACTGATAATTATGCTGATAGTTTTAGTAATGATATAGCCTCAACAGTCAAAGACAACCTAGGAAGCTCTAATTCGGAGCCCAGCACAACTGAAGCAAATGCTTTATCCAGTCAAGATGATAATAATCTTGGAAGTATGCTAGATGAAGATTTTGATCTAGCCGCTTTTGATGAAGATAGTTTGTTGGATATCTCTAATCCCGACTTCAACTTTAGCAATACTCCTACAACACTCACTCCAGTCCGTTCTACTCCTGACGCATTTTCAGATGACTCAATCACTTCAGGATATACCCATCAACAGTCTTCAATCAATTCTATAGATAGTTTTGCAGACAATCTCGTTTTACAAGCCGATCCCTTTGAAGAGGCTTTGGTAAATGATTTACTTAACGAAAACTATGAAGAAGTAAATTTTGAGGAAGAAGCTTTAGCCCATGATTTGCTTAATGGTCTTGTTTCAGAATCAGATGGTTTTGTGCCAGCAAAAGAGTCTCCAACTATGCCAACTCCTATGCCAACTCCAAACTCAAATATAGCAGCGTCTACAAAGTTCGATCTAGGAGCAGATCGCGACTTTTTAGATGATTTTGATCTAGAAAGTATCGATCCACTTGATGACGACGGATTTAACGATGCATTTGCCTCCGCTCAAATATCTACTGGGCTAACTCCACCAGCGCCACCGATTGCACCTATGCCTGCGAGTCTTCCTCCCCTAACTAAACAAGAACCAACTTCTCCATCTATTAATTTACCGCCACCACCACCATTCTTGCCACCATTACCTCCAAAGCGTAACCCTACTCAAGGTAGTACAACTCCTCCAGTACCAGCATATCCTGCTGTAAATACTGGCGGTCGGCCGCTACCCCAAAATAGAATGGGCAGAAGAAGTGAAGAAGATGATTTTGATCGATTTCATGATCAACCAGATAAACATAGAAATCGCAACAAACCTATCGGCTCAATTGATGAGGGCTGGTCAGATTTATTAGATGCTGATACCGTACTTTCTGGAGGAAGATCTTCGTCGGAACCTTCCTATTCTGATATGAGCAGTAAGCATCATAGTGCAGGTAAATCTTCGGGAAGAGCTTCGCAAGGTGGAGAAAGGAAAGCTCGTAATTCTTCTTCGAGTATTTCTGGACGCAAAGAAACTGGGTTGCCAGATTTTAATGATCTTGGCTTAGAAGTTCATGACGACAATACAGACTGGTCAGGGCTGTTGGATAGTGGTGATTTATCTGATAGTATCACCACTATTAGTCCTCAAAGTACACAGCTCCCTTCTCGAATTAGAACTAATCCCATAGTTGATTCCCGCTCTGATATGACTGGGGTGAGTGAGACTAGGGAAATTCGGCGCGATCGCCGCAAACCAATGGCAAGCTTTGGTGACTCTACACAAGCGAGAATGAGTGCGCCTCCCGATCAAATCGATTTTAATCGGTTTACTGAAGATAACTATGATGTATATAGTGGCTATGAACAGCCAGCCCCGCCGCCTGAAAAAACTTTTAGCAAGCAAAAATTAACTATACCTAGCGTCAGTTTGGAGTCGCTATGGCAAAATTATCTCAAAATTCCTGCGATCGGATTGGGTGTGATCGGTGGAGCTTTTCTACTTTATACATTTCTCAATAGACCAATTTTTGATTTGGGTCTGCGGTGGGGTCTGTTTAAAGATGCTAGTGGAAGAGACTTTACAAATGCAGATTTCAGAGGAGCCAAGCTGGATAATGTGGACTTCAGCAAAGCTACTCTCATAGGTGCAAAGATGCAAGATGCTAGCCTTGTTGGGGCAAACTTTCAAGGGGCAAACCTTGATGGAGTGAACTTTGCTAAAGCAAATCTCAATAGAGCTAGATTGATTCAAGCTAGTGTAATTTGGGCAGAGTTTGGCAGTGCTCAAATGAATCTTGTCGATTTGGCGGGTTCAGATTTGACTCGTTCTAATTTTGTTGGCGCTAAGATGGAAGGAGCTAATCTAAAAGATTCTAAAATAGGTGCTCAAGGAACTGAGAAGGCAACAAAATTTAGTCCAACCACTTTGCTCGCTTGGCAAATAGTTAATGAACCTCGCGAAGGAAGAAATTTGGCTGGACAAAATCTATCAGGTTTAAATATAAGCTTTACCAGCCTAAAACGCGCCAATCTAACTAATGTTAAGCTCAACTTTACTGACATGACAAATACAGATCTTAGTGGCGCAAACCTCTCTGGTGGTGAGATAAATGGGGCTAACTGGAGTGGGGCAAAGCTAAATGGTATTAACCTTAATGGTGTTCAGTTCGATAAAACTAAACTACCAAAGACAGATGAGGAAACAATCTGTCCGAATAGTAAGAAGGGTCCTTGTAAGTTCTAAACAATTAGTCTATTTCACCTATGCCCTACGTTGTAATTTATGACGGTAATTGTAATCTCTGTGCAAACTTTGTCAGCATCTTAGAGAAGTTCGATCGCGGTCGTCAGTTTGGCTATATCCCGATGCAAGACGATCAGACATTGCAGCAATTTAATGTCACACACGAAGATTGTGAAATGGGCATGATTTTAGTCGATCGCATAGATATTACAAAAAGATGGCAGGGTAGCGATGCCGCTGAAGAAATTACGCGATTATTGCCTATGGGTAAAGCTTTAATTGCTGCTTATCGGGCGATCGCACCAGTTAAAGCTCTTGGAGATTCAACCTATATCCAGATACGAGACAATCGCTATAAATTGTTTGGAAAACGCGATCGCACATATCACACTGCTTACCCTGTTGGCTGTGCTGCGATCGGCAAGAAGTGACCCAAAAAATGTAGGGGCAATTCATGAATTGCCCCTATATTTTTTGTTTTTTAATTTGTTTTTATCTCGAAAAAGGGTAGGTCTAAAAAGGAAGTATTTATATGGGTAAGGATAGGCAGCGTTCGCGCCGCCTATCCCACCTAGCCAAAAAAAGGATGGCGGCGCTTAGCGCCATCATCCTTTTTTTGGGGGTTCTAAGCGATATAATTATTTTTGGAAAGTTACAGGGCAAAATCTGTGTATAAAGTCTCCTCTGCGCAAAATCAATACAATACCTATACCTTGTCTGATGACAGTGCAGGTTCTCAGATAGAAGTTGTTCCAGAACGTGGTGGCATCGTCACTAGTTGGCGCATTAATGGTCAAGAGGTCTTCTATCTTGACTCTGAACGCTTTACGCATCCAGATCTGAGTGTTAGAGGTGGCAATCCGATTTTATTTCCTCTCTGTGGCAATTTGCCTAATGACACTTACAATGTTGACGGAACTGATTACAAAATCAAACAGCATGGCTTTGCCCGTGAGTTACCTTGGACAGCTACAGCGCAGAGCAATAGTGACGGTGCAAGTGTTACGGTTGAGTTAAGCAGTAACGAACAAACCAAACTTGTTTATCCCTTTGACTTCCATTTAGCTTTTACCTATGTATTGCGCGGCAATACTTTAGAGGTTCGTCAGGAATACAAAAACCTTTCCTCAACACCAATGCCTTTCTCCTCAGGGTTTCATCCTTACTTCCTCTGCGGGGACAAAAGTAAAATCGAGGTAGATATTCCTTCAGTTGGCTATCAAGATAATCGTACTAAAGAGAATTTCGCTTTTGACGGGAAGTTTAACTTTGAGCAAGATGAGATAGACTCGGTATTTGGCAAGCTTTCCAGTCGTTCAACCTCAGTGACTGATAACGATCGCAAACTGAAGATTGCGATCGATTACGATGATTTTTATACTTATCTTGTGTTTTGGACTGTTAAGGGCAAGGACTTCTATTGTCTCGAACCTTGGAGCGCAACTCGTAATTCTCTAAACACTAAAGAGTATCTAACTGTGCTTGAGCCTAATGCTAGTTGTAGTGCCGTGATGCAGATTACTGCAAGCTTCTTTTAAGAGCATGTTTGCGAAGTCAATATGCGCAAATTTTTCAGCTAAAGCCAATGTTCTCGCCCCCTAAATCCCCCAATTCTGGGGGGCTTTAATCTGGTTCCCACCAGAATTGGGGGGCTAGGGGGGCAGAAGCAAAACTTCTCAAACACGATCTACAAAGCTAAAAAATAAAGGCGGTGCGAAGCACCGCCTTTATTTTTTAGCTTTGAGTTATTTGCTCATCCGTGGAAAAATCAATATCTGCTTGCTGACGATTAGAAGGAAGATAATCTTGTTCAAAAGATGTTTTCAAACCAGATAATAGATCGTATTGGGGATTCCAGTTTAAATCTTGCTGGGCTTTGTTTACTGAAGCAAAGAAGTGTTGTAAGCGAAATGGGAATGCTTTCTTTTTACCAAAGTCATAATCTTTGGGATTGTAATAGACAAAGTTGAGTTGACTAGGATCTTTGCCTGCCGCGATCGCACATTGTTGGGCTAGACCGATAAATGTGACATAGCGCGTATCAGAAACATTGTAAATTTCGCCGATCGCTTTTTGATTGCCTAAGACGGCTGCCATTGCAGCAGCAAGATCATCAACATGACCGAGTTGGGTAATAAACTTGCCATTGCCAGGGATCGGGATTGGGCGATCGCGGACAATGCGATCAAAGAACCATGCTTCTACATCATTATAGTTTCGTGGTCCATAAATATAGGTTGGTCGAATGGAACTGTAAGGAAATCCAGATTCAGCACGGACTTGCTGCAAATAGGCTTCAGTGTCCAGCTTGCCTTTATGTCGGCTTTTGGGATCAATGGCATCGGTTTCGTGGTAGGGCAGAATATCGCTATTGAGATACACGCCTGCGGAACTCATATATACAAAATGCTGGAGGCGATCGCGAAAAATTTCGACTAGTGGCTGAGTATCACTGAGTTCACGACCGTTATTATCAAAAATTGCATCAAAGGATTCGCCACTAAGTTTATCTTGCAATTGCTTTGAATCAGTGCGATCGCCAATAATTGTGCGAAGTCCTGCTACGGGTGATGGCTTTTTACCCCGATTAAATAAAGTTACTTCATGTCCCTGTGACACCAACAATTTGACTAGCGGCACACCAATAAATCTTGTGCCACCCATTACTAAAATTTTCATTTTTTAATTGATTTTAATTACATTTACAAATCCCAAAATCTGTACCGCCCGCGTAGCGGGCGGTACAGATTTTGTTTTTGTTAATCTCAGAATATATCGTTTTGCGCTGTAGATTCCGCGATGACGCTAGTATTAAATGGTCTGTTTGTATTGCCAATCTGAGCAAGTAATTTGAATTATGCGGCGACTGATCGGAATTTTTGTCATTGGACTGTTGAGCTTTGTCTTTGTGATCGCTGTGGGCGCACAAAATTTTGTGCCACCTACGCAACTGCATCTTACCTATCCGCCCTTGCAACATACCACCACCAGCGATCGCCTATTTTTTATTGGGACTGCGCCTAAAGATGGCAATGTCAGTATTAATGGCAAAGCTATATCGCGTACTGATAAAGGACATTTTGCTCCAAGCTTGCCGCTTCAGTTGGGTGAAAATAATTTTGCGATCAAGTACGTTGATAGCACAGGCGATCGCAATAGTGAGCGTCTGATTAATGTCAAAGTTATAAGGGAGTCACGGATTACTCTGCCTCCGAAAGATATTGGATTTGTCAAAGAATCACTGTTACCCACGGTAGATATTGCTCGACAAGCCAATGAAAGAATTTGCTTCGATGCGATCGCTACGCCCAATTCCACGGTTTTAGTGAGAATCAGCGATCGCGAAATTCCTCTCTTGCCTCGTCGTCGTAATATCCAATTACCACCAAATTCCTCTGTATTGACAGGCAACAATGAAGCCAAAGCCGAGTCACCATCAGGATATTTCCGTGGGTGTACAACTTTTGAAAAGCCAAGTCAATTGGGACAACCTGAATATGAAATGCGCTTGGGCGATCGCGTAGTTAAGCAAAAAGCTAAAGGCAGCTTGGAAATTCTCTCCCCGAACAATATTCAAGTTGCCGAAATAACTGCGATCGCGGCTGACGCGAGAACTGGTGCAAGCGCTGATTTTTCAAGAATCACGCCTTTGCCTAAAGGAACCAAGGCTGTAGTGACAGGCAAACAGGGCGATTGGCTACGGCTTGACTATGGCGGCTGGGTAAGGAAGAGTATGACAAAGCTTGAAGCCGCAGAGACCCCACCACCCTCAATTGTCCGCAGCATTAATACTAAGCGAGTATCCAATCAAAATAATCTGTGGACAGAGGTGACAATTCCCCTAGAAGCACCAGTACCTATAGCAATTAACCAAGGCGATCGCGTATTTTCTCTCACTCTCTATAATGTGACTGCTCAAACAGATACGATTTCAGTTGATCCAGAATCGATTATTAATAAGCTGGAATGGGTACAAACTGACCCAAATAAGGTGACCTATACTATTAGTCTCAAACCCAAGCAGCAATGGGGATATAAAGTTCGCTATCAAGGTTCAAATCTGATTTTATCCCTAAAGCATCCACCCGTTCTTACATCCAGTTCGGCTGATTCTCATCCACTGCAAGGGGTGAAGATTCTCGTTGATGCTGGACATGGAAGCTCTGAAGACCTAGGGGCGAGAGGTCCCACAGGATATCCCGAAAAAGATGTCACATTGATTACATCAAAACTGTTCCAAACTGAGCTACAAAATCGCGGTGCTATTGTCATTATGACGCGCACTGATGACTCAGATGTTCTTTTGGAACCAAGGGTCGATAAAATTAATCAAGAAGAACCAACTTTAGCGATTAGTATTCATTACAATGCTTTGCCTGATAATGGGGATGCAATTAATACGTCAGGGATGGGAAGCTTTTGGTACAATCCACAAGCTGAAGACTTTGCCAAGTTTATTAATACCTATGTCGTGAAAAAGCTAAATCGTGCGGATTATGGAGTTTATTGGAATAATCTTGCCCTCGCCCGTCCCACAACTGCGCCATCCGTACTTTTAGAATTAGGTTTTATGATCAATCCTGTCGAGTTTGAATGGATTATTGATCCATTGGAGTTTGGAAAAAATTGAAGCAAAAAATGGATGAACGGCACATTAAGAGATGCCCAAATATTGGGCATGAGAAATCGAAGCACTAATGATTTAGGAGTACTAAGATAGTAGTATTTGCCAG
>JBIKYZ010000191.1:0-10196 GCA_044354985.1 Pseudanabaena sp.
ATGCTAAGAGTTTTGCGTAGTAAAACTCTTAGCATAAATTCTGTTGCGGATTTGAACGAAAATAGCTGTGGTAAACTGCCCACATTCTTTTCCATTTACTTGTTGACTTTTAAGACAGTATCTACAGCGCTAAAAACACCAAAATGGGTTTTGATCTCTGTAACATTAATACATAGAGAAACTCCGTCAAGGCAAAACATGAATTACGATGCGATCGCGATCGGGGCAGGACTATCTGGCTGTAGCGCTGCCATTCAACTAGCAAAACTTGGCTACCGCGTCCTTTTGCTGGAGCAAAGTCATTACCCAATGCACAAACTCTGTGGCGAGTTTCTATCCGTTGAAGTAACCGCAGCATTTGAGCATCTGGGCATACTAGAGCAGGTGCATAAAATTGGTGCTCAGCCAATACATCGCGCTTACCTAACCACTGCTAACGGTGCATCATTTCGGAGTAAGCTCCCTAGCACAGCATTAGGACTAAGCCGCTATCAACTAGACTTGATGCTATTTCAACGAGCGCAAGCGGTGAATGTAACTTGTATCGATAATATCAAGGTTACAGGCGTTACAGGCATTCTCTCGGAAGGGTTTACAGTGAATACGACTAAAGGAGAATTCTCTGGACGGATCGTACTGGGTGCATTTGGTAAACGCTCATCGCTCGATCGCAGTCTCAATCGGGCATTTGTGCAAAAGCGATCGCCTTGGGTTGCTTACAAAGGACATTTCACAGGCGTAGATATTGCCGATGTGATTGAATTACATGCTTTCCCCAACGGCTATTGCGGCTTATCGCAGATCGAAACAGGGGAAATAAATGTTTGTTGGATTGCCCATGAACGGGTGATGAAAGAGCCAACGCATCCAGAATTAGATATTCCTGAATCCTTAGCCCAAAATCCTGTATTAGCCGATCGCTTTCGCCATATGCAAAGAGTTTCCACTTCATTGCAAGGACTAAGCCAGATTAGCTTTGAACTGAAAGAGAACTTTCACAATGATATTTGCATGATTGGTGATACAGCAGGGATGATTACGCCGCTTTGTGGTGACGGTATGGCGATGGCATTGCGTTCAGCCGAAATCGCTGTTCCTTTTGTTAGCCAGTTTCTGGAGCACCAAATCAGTGATATTGCCTTTAAAAAGCAATATGCGATCGCATGGCGTAAGGAATTTCAAACGCGCTTGCAACTTGGCAGAATCATGCATAACTGTTTCGTCCAGCCTCCCCTTGCAAATATGGGCGTGAGCCTATGTCAGATGGTTCCCGCTTTAGGGAATTGGATTATCGGTGCAACCCGTGGTAAGCCACAGCAGTTAATCAGCAACGAACTTGCTAGTAATGCGCTCTCCTAATGCTATGCCCACACCTGCGGCAAGAAAGGCGATCGCCGTTAACAAAATTACATTTGGCGTTGAGATCATCTCCGCAGGTTTAGGAACCAGATAACCAAAAACTGCGATCGCTCCCGATAGCCCTCCAAAGAACATTCCTACAGTCAATCCACTTAGGGATTTAGGAACCATTGTTAGCGCGAAGGCAATCATGCCATTGTTTACCGCGCTAAGACAGGTGAGCATAAATAGAATGAAGATGATGGATGCGATCGCACCGTAGCCAGCAGATAACAAGCCTAAACCTGCGGCAACACAGCCCAAGCTAATAATCATTAGGCGTTTGTTATCAATTAACTTCGAGATTCTACCTGTAAATAAAGCTATAAAGCCTTGAGAAATCAAAGCTGTTCCCATTAATAGCTCAAAAGATAAACCTGTAAATCCTGTAATATCCGCTTTGATCGTTCGAGGTAATACATCCCCCATCAGCAAGCGCATTCCCAGACCGATCGCCGCACCAACAAATAGGACAATCGCTAAGTTGCTCAAACAATCGCGAATTGGTAAAGATTCTTGTTTTTCTAATTCTGGATTGAGATTTTTGGGAATATGCGTCATGGCACTCCGCAAACCTGCCACACTTGCAAGCAGGACAATCGAAGCGATCGTAAAAGTCGCAGGTGCGCCCAGACTCAAAATAAATTTCGTCCCCAAAGGTCTGATCGAAGCAACAAAACCACCGACTAGTGTTAACACACTACCAGCTAGCGGTAGTTTTGTCGCTCCCGCAAAGATTCCGAGCAAGCACATGACGGGACTCCGAAATGTTGCCATCACGATCGCCCAGAGGATGGCTAGACTGAGCAAAAGTATGCGCGTAATTTCGTTTGCGCCACCAAAAATAACAACACAGGGTAGTCCAACAAATAAAGCTGTTGAGGCGATCGCAGCGGCAATAATAAAGGGCATTCGCGTGCTATACCAACGCTGCCAGCGATCGGACAGACCACCAAATAATGGCTCGACGATTACCGCGATCACGTTTTCGATTACCAGTATTAGCGCTGCAAATTCTTTTGCTTGACTAGTTGGATAGCCAAAAACCTGTTCGATAAACTGCGGTAAATAGATCGCATAAGCAATCCAAGTCAGAGTCATTGCACCCTGAACTGATGCTAAGCCCCATACTTGGAGCCAACGTACTTGATCAGGCGCTTGATTTGATGGTGTGGCGATCGTCATTAAAAAACTCTCTAAGAAGTACTTTCTACGTCAAAAGCTCCAAGAGATCCCCCTCAATCCCCCTTAAAAAGGGGGAAGAATTTAATTCTCCCCCCTTTTTAAGGGGGGCTGGGGGGATCTAGCACAATTCTTAAAACTGCATACAGCCTTGCATAGAAACTTTGCCGTCGGGCATGGTTGCACGGCAAAGATTAGCTTGACTTAGATCTACATTAGTTACATTGGCATTAGTCAAATCAGCACGATACAAATCCGCACCCTTGAGATTTGCGCCAGTCAAATCTGCACCATACAAGCTTGCGTTACGTAAAGAAGCATTAGCTAGATTAGCGCCGTTGAGCTTGGCATAAACCAACTCGATATCAATCAAATTAGAGTTTTGCAAATTCGCTTCGGTTAAATCAGCATATTTCCAGCGACTATTACGAGCATTTGCCCCAGACAAATTTACTTTAATCAAATCGCTATGAATCAAAAAAGTATTTCGTAGATCTGAGTTGCTGAGATCTGCACCACGAAAATCAGCATAATACATGGTACTAAAAGCCAAAGTTGCCCCAGAGAGAGAACTTTTGCGTAGATCAGCAACATCAAGGAATGATTCACGTAAATTGACCCCATTTGCCGCAATGCCACTTAGCTCGCATCGCTGACAAGTACGATGAGTCAAAAGTTCTTGGAGATGTCCAGCATTTTGCGCTTGGACGCTTGATGCTATGCCCATTGTCATGAAGCTAGCCACAAAGGCGCTAGCGATCGCAGTCACGGAGTGAGTAAAGGCTGTTGACTTCATAAAAAAGTACCTAAATTGAGCAATCCCTCTTTAATAATTATCATACGCGCCCTCTATACAACACCGCAAAATGTAACAAAAAACTAAAAGTAATGAAGGTGCAAAGCGTCTGCATTACTTTTAGTTGTTGTCGCCAGTCATGTTAAGAAATAAAATCCAAAAGAGAGCTGCATCGCGAAGCGACGCAGCTCTCTTTTGGATTTTATGTGATGATAGTCATAGTTGATGGTCTGATGATTTTGTATACTTGTAGTATTTGTTAATGTTTTGTTATGGATAGTATTGAATGTTCGAGCAGTTTCTAGAGACAAATGGTTTGTCATTTCGCCCAGAAGTTATTCCAATTTTGGGAGTACTAATTCTGCTAGAGGCAATTCTGTCTGCGGATAATGCGATCGCCCTTGCTGCGATCGTGCGTAGTTTACCAGACCCTAAGCAAGAAGAATGGGCGCTACGTTACGGCTTAATTGGGGCATTTGTATTGCGGGTGGTATTGATCTTTACGGCAACATGGGTAATTAAATATTGGCAATTTGAACTAGCTGGCTCGGTATATCTGCTGTGGCTATCAGGAAAATTTTTCTTAGAAAAGTCCCAAGCAGGTCATGATGCACAGCATCCAGTGCGGATGGCAGATAAATTATGGCAAGTTGTCGCTCTGGTCTCATTAACAGACTTGGCTTTTTCACTTGATAGTGTGACCGCAGCAGTGGCAGTCGCTCAAGAGACTTGGCTAGTGCTGATTGGTGGTGTCGCGGGAATTATCACATTACGCTTTCTAGCAGGACTATTTATCAAGTGGTTAGCAGAATTTACACACCTTGAATCGGCAGGCTATCTGATCGTCTTACTTGTAGGTTTACGTCTATTTATCAAAGTGTTTTCTGATAGCTTAGTTCCTCCCGAATGGTTGATGCTGACTTGCATCGGACTAGTTTTTATCTGGGGATTTTCTAAACGTGAGCCAGTCGATGAAATTGAGGCGATCGCAGAGCAAACCAAATAATTTATTGAGAGGAGCGCTAAGCGCTCCTCTCTTTTGTCTACAATAATCAAGATAGAAAAAGGGAAAATAGCCAGATGTTTGAATATCCTGATGACTTGAAATACACTAACTCCCACGAATATATTCGACTGAAAGATGACACCGCCACAGTGGGGATTACGGCTTTTGCGATCGATCAACTCGGCGATATTGTGTTTCTCGATCTTCCTGAAGTGGGGACAAGGGTAGAAAAAGGTCAAACTTTCGGCACAATTGAGTCGGTCAAAGCGGTAGAAGACATCTATTCCCCCGTAACTGGTACAGTAATGGAATCTAATACGGCTCTAGTCGATGAGCCTGAAATCATTGGCAATGATCCTTACGGTGCATCATGGTTGCTTAAAGTAAATATTGAAGATGTGGGCGAACTAGCTGGCACTATGTCTGCGAGTGAATATCGCGGTAAGGTCGAAGGAATCTAGAAAAAATCGGCACTGAGTGCCGATTTTTTTTAAGCTTGAAAGAAAGCAGTTACCCCAAAAACTAGAAACAGAACGCCACCGATTCCTGTAATTACCCGTTCAGAGATTCGCCCCGCAACTAAACGACCACCAATCACGGCGATCACTGTACAGATTCCATGTCCCAAAATTGCACCAAGGGTCACAAAAATCGGATCATTTGCTGCCGCTAACGCGATCGTGCTGATTTGCGTGCGATCGCCCCATTCTGCCAAGAAAGTCATCACAAAAGCCTGTATCCAAACGCCGATTTGTGGATAACGCGCTAAAATCTTGCCAAAAACGGGAATTGAAGTTTGTGGATTTTGCCCTGTAACAGTTTCCTCGGCTTCCTTTACGACTTCCTCAGTTGAATTAGGCGGCATTCGCACTGCATCGACAATTAGCTTGACACCAAAAATCAAGAATAAGGCGATCGCGCCATAGTGAGTGTATACCTTCGGTAATAGTGAGACAGCTTGTCCTAGCAGAACCGATAATACTGTCATCAAAGCTAGTGCTGCTAGCACTGACGAAAACACGATGCGATGGTTGTAGCGCATCGATAAAATCACAGCGATAAAAAAAGTTTTATCCCCTAATTCCGAAATCGTAATTAGCAATAAACTGGCTGTAAAAGCTTGCAGCAATCTCTTAATTCTCTATACTATTTAGATTCTATTGTAAATCATATAGAGAGAATTTTTATGTGTTTGAGAGCTAATAAAAAGCCATGTAAGCCTTTCTGTAGCTACATTATAGATAATGAGTGAACTATGAACTGATAATGAGTGAACTATGAACTGTTTATGAATCAATAATGAATTGCCTTGGTTTTTACTGTGTAATTCCTGTTCCTTTTAATCGTGGAGGTAATTCGACTGTAAATGTCGAGCCTTGATTGACTACACTTTCTACGGAAATTGTGCCGCCCATCAACAAAACAAGCTGCTCGGTAATTGCTAAACCTAGCCCTGTTCCACCATGTTTGCGTGTTGAGGATTGATCGACTTGACGGAATTGTTCAAAAATTGTGCGCTGGAACTCAGGCTCAATACCGATGCCTGTATCGCGTACAGAGATGAGAATATTTGATGTTGCGAAAGGAGAAATTTGTACTTCTTCGCTAGATGGATCATTGGGATCTGTAGTTATCTCAGATGCAGATATGTCTAGCCCTGTATTTGGTATTTCCGCATATGTTAGCTCCACACAGACTTCGCCACTGTCAGTGAATTTAATCGCATTAGAAACTAAGTTGGTAATCACCTGCTTAATCCGAATCGAGTCATGATAAATTGCACAAGTGCCAATATGATTTTCAAATACAAAATTGAGAGATTTGACACTCGCTAGGGGTTGCAGACTTTCACAGGTATGGTGAATTAATTCATCAAGATTAAAGATTTCTGGATGAGCTTCCATCTTTCCTGCTTCAATTTTTGATAGGTCGAGAATATCGTTAATCAAATCCAGTAGATTTTTGCCATTACGAAGGATGCGTTCTACCATATCAACTTGGCTTGATGAGAGGGCATCGCGGCGTTGGCGTAATAGTACTTGAGAAAAACCAATAATCGCATTCATCGGTGTGCGTAGTTCATGACTCATATTTGCCAAGAACTGACTCTTAAGTTGAGTTGCTTCCAATAATTGAGCATTTTGAGCTTCAATTTGGTTGATTAGCTGAGCATTACCGATCGCGATCGCAGCTTGCACTCCAAAAGAAGCTAATAGATTCAAATCTTCGCGAGAGCTAGCTCTCTCTAACTGGGCATGTCCGATCGCTAATACGCCCAAACGGCCAGAGCGACTAGACTCGATGGGCACACATAAAGCACTTTTAACAGGTAGATCTTCAATGAGATGTGATTCGCCAGCCTTAATTTCGACAGGGATTCCTTCTTTAAATACCTGTGCAATCAGATTTTGGGCATCTAAATCAAAGGATTCTTGCAGTGGGAAATCCTCTGGCAAGCCTTTTGTCGCTGATAGCGTTAGTCGATTCTCTTTAGGATTGTAGAGAGCAATCACGCATATCTCGGCCCACATGATTGCATCACAAGTCGCTTCCACCACTGATTCCAAAAGGACATCAAGATCTTGCAACTGTTGGTTAATTAAGTTGGTAAGCCGTTGCAAAATACTCATCCGCTTTTGCTGCTCGATCATGATTTTATTTGTCTCTTGCAGCACCTTATCGCGATAACGCTGCTCCGTAACATCGCGCAAAATCATCACACTACCAATTAGCTCTGATTCAGTGCCAACTAGTGGTGCAGCCTTAGTACTGAGAATGATTTCATTCCCTTCAGGCGGTCGTAAAACTACTTGATCTTCTACGACTTCCCCAGTGGACATGGCGCGAAAAACTACCAGATTTGCTAAGTCTACAGGTTCGCCATCCTGATGTCTGATGTCAAATTGTTTGACAATCTCTTCCATTGATTTCGCAATTACAGGTGAAGCGGCGACACCTGCATTTACAGCATTAAAGCTGAGGATTTTACGCCCTGCGGAATTGATTTTGAGAATTCGTCCCGCAGGATCGCTGAGTAATACGCCATCGGCAAGCTGCTCGAATACAGTAGTTAGTTCCTCTCGCTGACGGGCGATCGTTTCAATACTCTGAGCATTGCTAATTGCGGTGGCAAGACGACGACCAATGGATTGGAGAATGTTGCGCCCTCGATCGGACATCGGTGTGAGACTTGCCAAAAATAGCACACCTACAAGACTGCTCCTAAGCATGAGCGGATATGCCGAAAGGCTCTGAGGTAATAAATCTCCTACGGGTGTACGATAAACCAGAGTCTGTCCTTTGAGGCGATCGCCTTCCCAAATAATCGCTTCTTGTAGTTGTCCTGCTTGACCAATAATCCCTTCCCCAAGGGTGATTTCTGTTAATGCTTGGCTAGTTTTATAGCCCCACTCGGCAGCTAATATTAAGCATCCTTCAGGACGTGAGGTCGGAATTTCCCAAAGGTAAATGCTACCGAGTTGTGCACCTGTAAGTTTACAAATTTCTTCTAAACTTGCCTTGATTAATTTGTATTGATCGGTGGTGTTGACTAAAACGCGATCAAGTGATTGTAAAGCAAATTGAATATCACGGGCTTCTAAGGTGGCAGTTTTGGTTTCTAGATGCGCTGCCATGCGATTAAATACTTTGGCAAATTCCCCAATTTCATCAGCTCGATTTAATTGCGATCGCGCGGCTAAGTTACCTGTAGATAGTTCTTCGGCTGTTTCTGCTAGCTCTGATAGCGGTGGTTGAATACTCCGAATAATGGAAATGGCGACAAATAGCCCCGAACCTAAACCCGCAGAGAAAATAACGATCGCTAGCCATGTAGTAAAGGATTCTAGTTCAGGTGTGCCTTGTTGGATATGCAGCAACAAGATCAATGTTGCTGTGGCTAGTAATGAGATACTTGTGGTCAGCCCAAAAATCAAGCGATTGACTAAACTTTCACGGCGGGGCAGGTTGGCATTGGTCATGGAGCTTTAGTTTAGTTTGGCGATCTAATCTGATTTTAGTACTTTTAGTCAAGTAGCTTAAAGGCGATCGCGCAAGAATATAGCTCAATCCTATTCTGATGAAGGTAAACGGCGACGGGCAGAGGCGATCGCCTCTTGTAATTTTGCTTGAAGCAATTGTTTGGGTGGTAGCACGGTGAGATATTCAGCAACATGGATACCGCTTTTGTCTAGTTCGAGCAATTCGATTTGTTCTTGTTTTTTACCTGCGCATAAAATGATTCCCAAAGGTGATTGTTCTTCACTCTCTTGGTCATATTTGGCAAGCCATCTTAGATACAATTCCATTTGGCTTTTGTATTCGTGGCGAAAATTTCCTAGTTTAAGGTCGATCGCGACAAGGCGTTTGAGTTTGCGGTTATAGAACAGCAGGTCAATATAAAAGTCATCGTTGTCGATTTGGATACGTTTTTGCCTTGCGATAAAGGTGAATCCTGAACCAAGTTCTAATAAAAATTTCTCGATATCCCGCAAGATGGCATCTTCGAGGTCTTTTTCGAGGTAGCGATCGCTTATATCTAAAAAGTCTAGGATATAAGGATCTTTTAGAAGTAAATCGGGTGATATTTGCTTGTTTTCGCGTAGTTGTTCTAAATCATGGCGAATGGTTTCTTCGGGTTTGCGGGAGATGGCGGTGCGCTCGAATAGCATGGAGTTGATGCGTTCTTGTAGTTGGCGAACGCTCCAATTTTCGAGTTGTGTAATCTCAATGTAGAAATTGCGCTTCAGTTGGTCACCTATGCCCATAATTAGCTTGAGGTGTGACCAACTCAATTTTGCACACAGTGTATGCAGAATTTCTCGATCTGGAAAAACTTCGGCTATCAGGATGCAATAGCGAAGTTGTCGTTCACTCCAGCCTTTACCGTAAGTTTGGGTGAGGTGACGAGAAAGTTCTGTTATAACCTGTTTGCCATATTCGGCGCGTTGGCGTTGGAGGATTTCGGTTTGAATGCGATCGCCGACTTGCCAATAGAGCATAGTAATTTCGGCATTGATGACAACTGCGGCGCGTTGTTTGGCGGCATCAATAAGCTGACGAATTTCGCTAAAGAGTATTTGCGTTGTCTCTTGAATATTTGGAGTCATCTGTAGCTCGGTTTGATTGACTTAGTTAATTTTGCTGTTTTTTAGATCAGATTATGGGAGACGACTAGTTCTGGTAAAATTCAGATATGGTGGTATAAATGAGTAAATATGGTTGATATTAATACAATTGAACTTTCTTTCAAACGCATCCCTGAATATAATTCTGAACTTGCAAAAACAGTTCCTTCAAATATAAAGACTAATTATTTAGTTAGTTCAGTTGTCGCGATTGGGATTGGTCTATTTACTTTGTTCGTTACTTCTCAAAGTATGCTCAAGATCCTTGGTGGAGGCTTAGCTGTTGGTGGAGTGGGTACAGCTATTTACATATCACAGCGCAAAACCGATGATTCAAGTGAAGCACAAGAGGAGAGAAGAAAGTTTAATGTTGCTGAAAGTATCCGTAAGGCAAAGGCAAATGTTACAAATGAAAGGGTTCGGCTAACTAATGCTGCTCATAGTTTTCATGCATTCAGTTTTGATACTGCAAACGCTATTGACGATTCCATTTCTTTTAATTCCTATATCGTCAAAGTCACCGATAGACCAGATAGTATAAATATTGGATTGAGAACAGATAAAATCCTGGCTCATCTAGGTAAATAGGTGGAAGGAGGCATAAGAAGACGACGAAGGAAATCAAAATCAATCCAGCTAAGATTGTATGCCCACTCAAACATGGCTACATATAGATACAAATACTTTT
>JBIKYZ010000439.1:0-3020 GCA_044354985.1 Pseudanabaena sp.
TGGCAAATACTACTATCTTAGTACTCCTAAATCATTAGTGCTTCGATTTCTCATGCCCAATATTTGGGCATCTCTTAATGTGCCGTTCATCCATTTTTTGCTTCAATTTTTTCCAAACTCCAATTAAATGCGGTGATTATCTATCCACTTGTACTCGAAAGCCGTCTGGAGATCGTATTAGTCACGCCTTCGGCTCCACCAATACATCGCACAGTTCAGGTCAGACAAAGAGATATCAATGCTGCTGTTGAGAAATTTCGGTCAAACTTAATAGATAGTAGTAATTTTGATTTCAAAGATTCTTCCGAGCAGTTTTATAAATGGCTGATCGCTCCTATTGAAGCTGAGTTACAACAAGCAAATGTGCAGACCATCATTTATGCTCCTGATAGTCGATTGCGATATATCCCGATCGCGACACTTTATGATGGCAAGCAGTTTTTAGTTGAGAAATATAACATCAACAACATTACGGCAAGTTCACTGACAAATTTTAATCGCCGTGGAGTCAATCAGCCTAAAGTTCTAGCTGGCGCTTCAACAATCGCCCATAGTGTCACTGTTCTGGGTAAGCCTATTTCCTTTGGTGCTATTCCAGCCACCAAACAAGAAGTTAAAAACATTGCCAAAATATTCCCATCTGTGACAGAACTAGTTGACTCTAGCTTTACAAAACCCACAACTAAGACAGGAACTGATTCTCATACCATCATTCACTTAGCAACTCATGGGTCATTTAATACAGGTACGCCAGATGAGTCTTTTCTGATCTTTGGAGATAGCGATCGCTTGACACTGAAGGAAATCGAAACTTGGGTACTCAAGGGAGTGGATTTAGTAGTTTTAAGTGCTTGCGAAACAGGAATCGGCGGTAAGTATGGCGATGGGACAGAAGTACTTGGCTTGGGCTATCAATTTCAGCATGTCGGGGCGAGGGCAGTAATTGCGTCGCTATGGACAGTTAGTGATGGCGGAACGCAGAAGCTGATGGATGCCTTTTACGCCAGTCTTAAAAAGGGTGTTTCCCCTACGGAGTCATTACGTTTAGCCCAGATATCATTAATCCGAGGCGGCGAACCATTTGATCATCCCTACTTTTGGTCTGCATTCTTTCTAATTGGCAACGGGCTATAGCTCAAAAGATGATAGGAGCTGTTCAAATGACCTGTGTACACTAGACTCAAAAAATGTAGGGGCAATTCATGAATTGCCCCTACATTTTTTGTGCCGCATTTAACTAAAAACCTCTACAGCTAGCGCGAAGTGCCGCCTATAATCTTTTGCTCAAGATGGCTTCGCTATTTTGTGCTTTGGTATGGCTATAGCTATAGTTGCTAAAATGAAATAATCAACTAAAAAGATCAAAAGGTTTATGTCATCAGCGCTCAGTGTAGAACAGTTAGTCTCCGATGCTAAAGAGACAGCAAACAAGCTAAAGATTAACAAATTTGATATTTATGGCGCGATCGTCGATGAAACCAGCGCCGAAGTCGATAGCGGCGAACCCAAACAGGTGTCAGCCTCCAACCGTGCTAGCATCACCGTGCGGGTTTGGAATGATCAAGGTACTGTGGGCGTTACCTCTACCACCAATATCGATCGCATTGGGCTAGAACTCGCCCTCCAAAGTGCCCACGAAGCAAGTTTCTTTGGCGCTAAAGAAAACATCCCTGATTTTAGCCCCGAAGCGATCGCAGATATCCCGCTCCGCGAATCACAAACTTCACCACAAACAGAGATCGAACAGCTAGTCAAAACCCTCTTGGCAGCAGAAAAGGAATTATTGGAAAAACATACTGCGATCGCAGGTGTTCCCTACAATGGCTTATCTCAGCGTGATGTTAGTCGTTTCTATTTGAACAGCGATGGCGCAATGCGAAATGAGAGTAGTTCACTTAGTTCTATTTATCTCTATACCAAAACTGAAGAAGAAGGTAGAAAACCTCGCAGCGGCGGTGCATATCGCGTAAGCCGTAGTTTTGAAAATCTCGATGTCAAGGGTTGCGTTGAGGAAACAGCAGAGAAAACGATTAGCCATTTGAATTACGACAAAATTAAATCTGGTAAATATTTAGTTGTATTTTCTCCTGAAGCCTTTTTGAGCTTAGTTAGTGCTTTCTCAAGTCTCTTCAACGCTCAGAGCATTCTTGACAAAAATAGTCTCTCCAATCCAGAATCCATTGGCACACAAATTGCTTCACCCCTTCTCAATGTAAGCGATGATGAGCTTCATATTGGAAATGTAGGAGCTTCAACATTTGATGGTGAAGGAACTCCTACTCGCCGCACTCCTTTAATTGCGAATGGAGTGTTAACTAACTTCTTGCATAGTTCTGTTACAGCGAAACGCTTAAATGCCAAGCCCACAGGCAATGGTAGCGTTGGCGCAAAGGTTTCCGTTAGTCCTAATTTTTTCCATATTGAACGTAGTAGCGAGGCGAATGCATCCAATCAGACAGTTTATGATTTGGCAACTGCTGAGAACGTAATTTTAATCGACGATTTACAAGCGCTTCATGCAGGTGTGCAAGCATCTCAAGGTTCATTCTCCTTGCCCTTTGATGGCTGGCTAGTCAATAAAGGCGATCGCATCAGTGTCGAATCAGCAACTGTAGCAGGTGATATTTTAGAACTACTAAAGGCGATCGTTTATGTAGAGCCAGAGGTAAAAATTACGCCTTCAGGTGTAGCGCCACAGATTTGGGTAGAGGGGCTATCAATTACAGGCGAAGCTTAAAAATATAAATAGGACTTACGCATCTGCCCTGCAATAAATTGCGGGCTAAAAGCTTAAACCTGCTGAAACAGGTTAGTTTGAGGCTTTCTTTAGTCAGTTTTAACTGACTTGAGCTTTGAGCCAAGAACTTTAGTTCTTGGTTGATTTGCGTAAGTCCTACAGCAAATACCGATCAAACGCGCCACAAGTCTAGTAATCTAAAGCATCACTAAAATTAAACAAAATATGTCAGCATATTCGCTTGATTTACGGCACAAGATATTAAGTGCATGGCAAAACAAAG
>JBIKYZ010000192.1:0-10085 GCA_044354985.1 Pseudanabaena sp.
TCAAACTTAATTCTAAGCTCAATCACTTCGCTCTCAAATCCAAATTATATATCAAGGCTTTGCAGCAATCTCACTTGGAATGGCAGTCTCTGAAACCTTTTTAGGCTTCTGCGTAACATGAGTAACTGAGTTTCAAAAACAATTAACGGCAAAAAATTGGCAGGTTTGGTCAGATAAATTTGTTAAAAGAGAGGGATTGATCCAAATACCAAAATTTAAGATTGAATATAGAATTGATCTGGTTGGAACCCTCAAAAATATGGGTATGCAAATTGCTTTTAGCTCAGCCGCAGACTTTCGTAACCTTTCCACAGAGAGAATTTTTATTACTGAAGTGATTCACAAAACTTTTGTCGATGTGAATGAGAAAGGAACGGAAGCGGCGGCAGTTACTTTAGTTAATATAGCTAGAGGTCTTGGCTCCCCAGAAGATTTCCAGATGATTGTCGATCGCCCATTTTTCTTTGCAATTAGCGATCAACGTACTGGCACAATTCTCTTCATGGGCGCAATTAAAAATCCATCTAAATAAGACAGATCGCTGACTGCTATATAATTAAGCATATCAAGTTTTGTAATACAGCAATATTGTGACTGAAATCTTCCCCAATCTTGAAATTCAAGCAAGATTACTAGAACTACGCAAAGTACTGCAACGCACTAGCTATGAATACTATGTCCTTGATGCTCCCACAATGGAGGATTCAGTCTATGATGCACTCTATCGGGAATTGCAAACACTTGAGGCGCAATATCCACAGCTAATTACTCTTGATAGCCCCACGCAGCGCGTAGGTGAGAAACCAACTACTCAGTTTGTATCAGTTCAGCATCACATTCCGCTGTTTAGTTTAGAAAATGCCTTTGTTTCTGGTGATGTAAAAGCTTGGCAAGAAAGATGTCAAAAGGGATTAGTTAGTACTTCTAACGGTTTTTTAGATAGTGTTTGTGAATTGAAGATTGATGGATCGGCGATCGCATTAACCTATGAGCATGGGGTCTTAGTGCGTGGAGCAACTAGAGGTGATGGGACATCAGGAGAAGATATTACTCCTAACATTAAAACCATTCGTTCCATTCCCTTAAGATTAAATTTAGAGAATCCACCCGATCGCCTCGAAATTCGCGGCGAAGCATTTTTACCGATCGCTGTTTTTGATGAGATTAACCAAGAGCGATCGCAGCAGGGAGAGGCTCTATTCGCCAACCCTCGCAACGCCGCCGCAGGAACTCTTCGTCAACTCGATTCCCGCATCGTCGCCAAACGCCGACTTGATTTCTTTGCTTATACCATCCATATCAATCAGGCAGATTTTGCTTCGCAAAATCTGCCTGATATTTCTTCTCAATGGCAAGCTCTAGAATTCCTCCAAACAATAGGCTTTCGCGTAAATCCCAATAAACGACTCTGCAAGTCCATACAGGAACTGCAAGACTACTATGACTTTTGGTCAACGGAACGGCTCAAACTTCCCTATATGACCGATGGGATGGTGATGAAGCTGAATGCTTTCTCACAACAAGAGCAACTCGGCTTTACCCAAAGAACTCCGCGTTGGGCGATCGCATGGAAATATCCCGCCGAAGAAATGCCCACGATCATCGAATCTGTTACCGTGCAAGTAGGTCGCACAGGAACACTTACACCAGTAGCCGAATTACGTCCAGTCTTGCTAGCTGGAACTACAGTTTCAAGGGCAACTCTCCATAATAGCGATCGCCTAGCCGAACTTGATTTACATCTTGGAGATACGGCGATCGTGCGCAAGGCGGGAGAGATTATTCCTGAAGTAGTGCGCGTACTGCCTGAGTTGCGACTTAATGGCGCAATTCGTTTTGTCATGCCCACTCATTGCCCAGAATGCAATCAACCAGTTTTTAAGCCCGAAAACGAAGCAGCAACCCGTTGCATTAATTTGGAATGTCCTGCGATCGTGCGGGGAGCGATCGAGCATTGGGTAAGCCGTGATGCGCTAGATATTAATGGAATTGGCGAGAAATTAGTCAGGCAATTAGTCACTGAAAATCATGTAACTTCCGTAGCCGATCTTTATGATCTAACTAGTGACCAGTTACAAACTCTTGATCGCATGGGTCAAAAGTCCGCCGACAAGATCATTTCTGCGATCGCCCAATCCAAAAATAAGCCTTGGGCACGAGTGCTCTATGGTTTGGGCATCAGGCATGTGGGCAGTGTGAACGCTCAAAATATTGCAGATAATTTTCCAAATGTGGATTTATTAGCAAGGTCTACCCCCGAAGCGATCGCTTCTATTTTTGGCATCGGTGAAGAAATTGCTCAAGCTATTTATGAGTGGTTTCGCAAAGAAGCTAATCAGAATTTAATCCAGCGTTTGCAAGTTTCAGGATTACAGTTTGTGAGCGAGAAGAAAGATAATCAGGCGATCGCTATAAACCCCAATATCACTGGTAAAACTTTTGTGGTCACTGGGACATTGCCAACTCTAAAGCGAGATGAAGCTAAAGCTCTCATTCAATCCGCTGGCGGAAAAGTCACTGACTCTGTGAGCAAAAAAACAAATTATCTAGTTGTTGGAGCCGATGCTGGCTCTAAGTTAGAAAAAGCTCAATCTTTGGGAGTGCAATGTCTTTCAGAAGAAGAGTTATTAAAATTAATTGACTTGTAAGAAATTATAAGTACCTGTGCGGAGTAAATCCCCTAAACCCTTAAGGTTGCGCCCCGCAGGGACGCAGCCTTAAGGATTTGGGTTTGAACGCAAAGCGCTGTAGCGACTATAGTCGTAACTCCTTTCGCCCATTTTGGACAATTTTGATCATGTCAATCAGCTGAGTCTCAAGATTACCTAATACGCGATCGCTATATTCATCTGCACCGCGCTGCATATCTTGGACTTCACCAGTCACTCTCTGATGCAACAAGTCAAGATCCTTTTGAGCTTGACGGCGCATTTGATTGACTTCATTGAGAGTTTGCGATCGCATTTGTTCACATTCTTCTTGCAATTCGCGGCGGATTTGATTAGCCTCTTGTTCTGCTTGGCGAATAATTACCGATTCTTCTAATAGCTGACTTGCCCTTAACTCAGCAGATTTAATTAAATCTTCAGCATATTGTTGAGCCTCAGAAACTAGGTCTTGCTTGTAAATGAGAATCTCTTCAGCTTTTGCGATCGACTCAGGTACAGAGAGCCTTACGCGATCGATCTGCTGACATAGCTTTTCCTCGTCAATGACGGTATGTCCCATCACGCGAGGGCCACTTTCCAGCACCATTTCTTCAAGATGGTCTAGCTCTTTGTGTAAGCTCATGTAGTAATCGGCTCTTGGTAAAGGCGCAGGGGAGCCGTTGTAATTACCATTAATAGATTTAGTACTAGCAGTTGAGTTTTCTGTCAGCATCGGGTTTGTGTAGGAGAAAGTTCAATGCTTTGATGATCTAAGCCAATTAGCTTGCGAAATGTGCTTAAGCCAATAAGCATAGAAATAATTAACCAACATTGTAAATGACTTTTTGCGAAAGCTGTTACAACATGAACTTTTTTTGATGAGGTGAGCAAAACTCACCTCATCAAAATTGTTTAAAATTGTTTTAAGCGGCAATTTGTGACAATACTGCACGAGTTGCGACTAATGTCGCTTCCACATCAGCATCAGTATGAGCAAGTGATGTAAAACCAGCCTCAAACTGAGAAGGTGCAAGATAGACACCATGTTCTAGCATTCCACGATGGAATTTGGCAAACTTAGCAGTGTCACTAGTTTTGGCATCTTCATAGTCATAAACTTGCTGACTGGTGAAAAACATTCCAAACATCGCCCCAACAATGTTACCCGTAGCCGCATGTCCAGTTTCATGGGCGATCGCTAGCATTCCTTCCGCAAGCTTCTTGGTAATCTGTTCAAGGTACTCGTAAGAGCCAGCCCGTTTGAGGATTTCCATGGTTTTAATGCCTGCGGTCATCGCCAAAGGATTACCTGACAAAGTCCCAGCCTGATACATAGGACCAGCAGGTGCAACCATCGCCATAATATCTTTACGACCACCATAAGCTCCCACGGGCAACCCACCACCAATGACTTTGCCCATCGTAGTTAGATCTGGTGTAACGCCAAAACGAGCCTGTGCGCCGCCATAGGAAACACGGAATCCTGTCATGACTTCATCAAATACTAATAACGCGCCATTGGCATGACAAAGATCTTTCAATCCTTGCAAGAATCCTTCCTTAGGCGCAATACAACCAGCATTACCAACTACTGGCTCAATAATTACCCCAGAGATTTCATTAGGATTTGCCTCAAATAGCGCCTTGACAGCTTCAAGATCGTTGTAGGGTGCATTCAGCGTATTCGCAGTTGTAGACTTTGGCACACCAGGAGAGTCGGGCAAGCCGAGGGTAGCTACGCCAGATCCTGCTTTGACAAGAAACATATCGGCGTGACCGTGATAGCATCCCTCAAATTTAATGATTTTGTCACGTCCTGTAAAAGCTCTCATCAAGCGCAATACAGACATGCAAGCTTCAGTCCCAGAGTTAACGAAGCGAACCATTTCCACACTTGGCACGGCTTCGATCACCATTTCGGCAAGTATATTTTCGAGGACACAAGGCGCACCAAAGCTAGTCCCTTTTTCAAGAGCTTTATGTAAAGCTTCGATGACTTCAGGATGAGAATGTCCAACGATCGCAGGGCCCCATGAACCGACATAGTCAATGTACTTGTTGCCATCGATGTCCCAAGCATATGCACCACTTACGTGATCGAATACGATTGGCTCACCACCAACTGATTTGAAGGCACGGACGGGGGAACTTACACCACCAGGCATTAATTGTTTTGCTTTAGCAAAAATTTCTTGGGATGCGGTTGTTTTAAAGGTAGATAAATTCGCAGTCATTTTTTAACGAAGATTTATTTTAGGAATTTTGACTCTTTCTAGACTCAATTTAACTTAGCAATGATGCAAGCGGCACAAAATTCCATGAGAAAGTAAGGAAGCAATTTTGGGATGGTACGGCAAAGCCGTACCATCCCAAAATTGCTTCCTTCGCGAATTCTTAGTAAAGAAGATTTTTATATCTATATTTCCTGAAATAAAAAAGAATAAGATTGTTGTAGTCGCAATAATACTTAAAATTTTTGCATTTCTGAAAAAGCATTCGATCTTTCGTATATGATGCAAATAGATAGGGGTGAATCGTGTTAATGATATTTATAAAGTTCATATTCTTCATAAACCTGCAAAGGTATCCGTTAACATAAAAATAAGCACCTATCAAGCTTAAATAACTGAGATTTGATCGAGCCAATGAGAATTCTCCTTGTAGAAGATGATGCTAACTTAGCTGACACTTTAGCCGAAGTGCTAACCAGTCAGCATTGTGTTGTAGATATCGCGAGAGATGGTGAAGAAGGCTGGGAGAAATCTCAAGCTGACGATTACAACCTGATCTTGTTAGATGTCATGCTGCCTAAACTCGATGGCATTAACCTATGCCGCCGTTTGCGGGCTCATGGTAACAATATCCCGATTCTGATGGTGACTGCACTCGATATGAGTTCCGACAAAGTTCAGGGGTTAGATGCTGGGGCTGATGATTACCTCGTCAAGCCAATTGATCCCCCTGAATTAATGGCTCGTATTCGTGCTTTATCCCGCCGAGCTCAAATTGCTGAACCCACGGTTTTACGTTGGGGGGAACTGCAACTTGATCCAGGAATGCATGAGGTTTCCTATGCAGGACAATCTGTGCACTTGACTCCTAAGGAATACAACATTCTAGAGTTGTTACTCCATCATGGTCGTCAAGTTCTGAAGCGAATCACAATTGTGGAGCATGTTTGGTCTTTGACCGATCCACCTAGAGAGGACACTATCAATGCCACGATCAAGAGTCTGCGGAACAAGTTGAAGGGTGCTGCGGCTCCTCACAATTTGATCGAGACTATTCATGGTGTTGGCTATCGTTTAAGTCAACTTTCATAAAGAAAAAGGAGTGCAAAGCACTCCTTTTTTATGTCATTAGCCCAAATTCTTGTATAGCTGGCAAAAAATTATTGTTTTCGTGATTGGATGTACTGAGCTTAATTAGGGAAAAACGTTGCAGTGGGGTGAGATTTTGCCATTGAGTTAGGGCGATCTCGAAATTTAATTCTTGTGCGTGCTTTATCACACTGAGTGGGATCACTTCAATTTGCATCCATGCAGGTTTTTCATTAATTGGTAAATCACTCGGATAGGTATTGAAATGTTGAAAAACCTGCGATCGCAAGTGGGCTCGATAAGCTTGGATCTCTATATCAGTCTCACAAGGCAGATCGATTAGTTTTCGGCGTTGAATAGTGGAAAAACTATGCCAATGTTGCAGTTTGAGCTTTATCCCGCATGTGTCTAGTTTGTAACGTACTTGCATGGGGATACAACGCAAGGCAGCGACAAAATCGGCTTCAAACTCAAAAAATTGCAGCATATTTTTAAAATCCAAATACTAAAGGCGGCGCGAAGCGCCGCCTTTAATTTAAATCGTTTCAATTTTACTTTAAACCTTTTCAGTGTCCGTAATATTGACAGTTAGTTTCATCGTTCCCAAACGTACTGAAAATTCGCCAGAACTATTGGGAACTGTCAATACTTGCGCGATTTTGCCAAATTTAGGAATCCGTACCCGATCGCCTATCTTTAACTGCACCTCGATTTTTTCTTCAGGGACAACAGGTAGATGACGCTTGGTCAGTTCTCCGATTCTCTGCTCAGTACGTTGCACATCAGCAGCCACTTGTTCGCCTAGTTGTTCACCTTTTTGCAGTTTGCGGATTACACGACCGACTTCTTTTTGGGCTTGAGCGATCGCCGCATTTACCTCTTTTTCCTGACGCTCACGCAATTCTTTAGCTTGCGATCGCATTTTTTCAGCCCGATCTAAAATCTCATTATGCAAACGTTCGGTCTCGATGAGTAAATTTGCAGCAGCTTCGGTTTTTTGCGTTTGTTCGCGTCGTTGGGCTTCCAATTCGGCAATTACATCATTCATTTCTGTCGAACCAATGCCCACGCGCACTTGCGCTGCTTCGATAATTTCCTGTGACAAGCCCAAACGTCCTGCGATCGCTAGGGCATTGGAACGTCCAGGGATACCCCACAAAAGTCTATATGTAGGAGCAAGGGAAGCGTCGTCAAATTCCACGGAAGCATTCTCAAATTTGGGATTTTGGTATTTCAGGGCTTTGAGTTCGCCAAAGTGAGTTGTAGCGATCGCAAGTCTTGTATGTTCGCCTAGGTATTCTAGTAAAGCCGTCGCGATCGCGCTGCCTTCAGATGGATCAGTACCAGCACCAACTTCATCGAGCAAAACTAGAGACTGGGGCGAAAGCGAGTCTAAAATTCTGCCAATACGGCGAATATGTCCCGAAAAAGTGGATAGATTTTGCTGCAATGACTGCTCATCGCCAATATCAGCAAGCACGAGATCAAACCAAGGCATTTCCACAGGTTCTTTTGCAGGAATAAACATTCCCGCCTTTGCCATTAAAGCCGCTAAGCCAAAAGTTTTCAGCGTCGCAGTTTTACCGCCTGTATTTGGCCCCGTAATTACAACTACGGAAATCTGCGGCGAGATTAATACATCCACAGGAACGACTTCGCGCCCTTCTTCATTTCTCTGTTGCCATACAAGCAAAGGGTGACGCAATTGGCGCAAAACGATCGCTTCACTCTCCAGAAAATGAGGGGGATTCGCTCCCAGCCAATAGCCATAACGCGCCCTTGCCACAGCTAGATCAATCTTAGTCACGATGATCAGCAATCTTTGTAAATCTTCAGCGATCGCAGTGATCTTGGCACTAAGCTCAGTCAAAATAATCTCGATCTGAGCTTGCTCCATTTTTAACAGTTGACGCAAGCGGTTATTAGATTGCACTACCGAGTTTGGTTCTACAAATAAAGTCATCCCCGTACTGGAAGTATCGTGAATCACTCCAGGGACGCGATCGCGCTGTGGGGACTTTACCGATAGCACATAGCGATCGCTACGTTGCGTAATGATTTGCTCCTGTAGCGAGCTAGCATTGCGCTGCATGATGTTTTGCAGCTTGGTAATGATTTGGTCGCGCACCGAGGTTAGCTCATGGCGAATTTCACTTAAGCGTACTGAGGCTCGATCTAAAACATTTCCACCTTCATCAACACAGCGATAGATTTCTTGCTCAACATCAGGATAAGTCCGCAACTCACTGGCTAGTATCTGCAAATTTGGGCAGTAATCGGCGTTATCTAACTGACGGCGCAGGTTTCGTGCCCCAGCCAAAGTCGTCGCGATCGCCCATAGCTCTAAAGCTGACAAAATTCCCTGTTTCTCAGCCCGAAATACCGACTCTGTAATATTTTGAATCCCATCCAGCGATACACCCGCATTTCGCTCTTCCAATGCATAGGCTTCTTTAGTTTGGGTGAGTAACTCTAATGTATCTTCATAGCGATCAGGTATTGGCAAATGTGCCGAGGCGATCGCACCCAGCTTTGTCGTTGTAAATGTTGATAAATGCTGACATAAACGATTCCATTCCAACAGATCTAACGTCTCAGCTTGCATGACACCTCAAAATAGCTTTTTATTCGTCAACATCCAGCGCTCAAACCAGAACCAATAAACTTTTAAAAAATGTTGCGATGCAACATTTTTTAAAAGTTTATTGGTTAGTTTGCTCAAAAATTGCTGTAAGTCCAATGATGACTTGTTGTTGATAATACTTTTCTATTGTGCCAAAAAATCAAAAAACAAGAGACTTAAGCCCCTTGTTTTGATAAAAAATGAGGTGAATCGCACCTCATTTTTTTTAATTAGCAAGTTTTTAATTACAAGCGAGAAGCTAATCTTTCAAAATCAGCTTGAGTACTTGATAGCATTCTGCTTCGGCTATCAGGATTGCGATCGCCACTTAGATTCGGGACGAGGTTACGGGCTTGCAACGCCATATGTAACTGTAAATGTGCGACGTAATCGCTCAGATCGCCTTGAACATCAATGTGTTTGAGCGCTACAGATTTATTGCTAGTCACCGCGTTACCTCTCATTTAATTATGTGAATGTAAACCAAACATGATTTTTTAAAGACTAATCTTTCATTTGATTGAGATTAGATAAGTTATTTCTATAACTTTTGATATAGAACTTATCATACAGCCGTTCTAGGCAGATATGTCTAGATACGAAGCGTAATCTTTTGATGCAATACTTAACAATCATTTGGTTCTGATCTGAAATCCCCAGAGGTTGCGACTGTACTGTATTGTAGTATTGGCAAGTCTTGTACAGTAGTTAGTAATAGTTCACTCCGACTACTTTTTGATAAGATATTCCAATATTTTTGTTAAGATTTTCGCTATTTTCTTTATTTAATTTCATTTAATTCCTTTAATCATGCTTAAACACGCCGTTTCTACCCTGCTTGTGGTATTTGCCTTATTTCTTACCAGTTGTGCTAGTACTCCTACAAGTGGTCTCGTGCCATTTTCAGATAGTAAAGATGGCTATCGATTTTTATATCCCAACGGCTGGACAGAGACAAAAGGTAATTCTGCAATTGATATTTTGTTTCACGACATTATTGAACCTTCAGAAAATGTATCTGTTGCCATTAGCAAGCTAGAAACAGTAAAAACTCTTGAAGAAATTGGCGAACCCGAAGCGATCGGATTGCGCGTACAGCAACGTGTTGTTGCGCCAGAAGGTTCTGGTCGTCAAGCAAAGTTGCTTAGTGCGACTCAGAGAGAATCAGGCGATCGCAACTATTACATCTTTGAATATGCTGTGCAGCGTCTGCAAGGCGAACCTCGCCATGACCTCGTAACGGTTTCTACTAATCGTGGTAACCTTTACACCCTGAGCATTTCTAGCTCTGAGAAACGTTGGAATAAAGTCAAAGATTTGTTTGCTAGAGTTGCCAAGTCTTTCAGTATTGGCGAATAACAAGTAAAAATCTGGCTCATCTGGGTAAATAGGTGAAATGGCAAAATAGGAGTAAGTCGTTTTGAATTTTCAGAGATTAAGATGATCAAATTTCCCCTAACCCAATTGCTAGATGAGCAAGCGTGCTATGAATGG
>JBIKYZ010000193.1:0-10058 GCA_044354985.1 Pseudanabaena sp.
GTGGTTTACTCAGTAGACTGGGTAATATGAAATTTATGCTATTCATTTCGGTGCTGGTGTTCAATAACCGCACCTTATACGATGAATAGCTTTTTTTCTATATTTTCTAATTCTGTCCGAAGTATTGGTACTTAGCAAACCAATTTTTTGTGGCGCAGCTTCGCCGCGATCGCAAAAAACTGGTTTTTTATTTTAGGGGGCAATATAACCTTGAATATTTTCAGGACGTAAGGGACGCATAATTTGATTGGCGCGAACTATCTGATTATCTGTACCTTGGACAACAATGAGATATTTACCTTCATCTAGGCGATTGCGGAGAGGAACTGAATCGCTGCTAGTTGCCACGCCAACACCGCCGCCCACAAATATGCTTCCCATCGCGCCACCAAATGCGCCTAACAAACCACCGATCACATGATTGCCGATCGCACCAGCCCAAGAGAAAGTATGTAAATCAGTAACGAGGCTAAATCCAATCCCTGCAAAGAAGCCGAATGGTACAAGCCAATATGACATTGTAAAAGCTTGTTTGCGACCTTGCACAAGTGGATCGATAAAGCCAAATTCTTCAGCGCTTTTATAACCCTTGCCTAAAATTGAGATTGCTTGCATCGGAAAATTTGCTGATTCTAATCGCGTATAGACTTCTTCAGCCTTCATGCGATCACTCCAAACACTAACCAAATAGTTCATATATTAAAAAAACGAATAACTGCTAGCCAATATCGTATAGTGCAAAGCGATCTAAAAAATTAGGCACACCCACAGGGTGTGCCTAATTTAGGTGATTTCTCGTAAAGAATCTCTCATCGTCTAGACACAAGTCGGACTTACCACCTTTAATTCCCCCTTGCAAAGGGGGAAGACGAGAAATCTAGTTCCCTCCCCTTTGCAAGGGGAGGGTTAGGGTGGAGTAAATTTTAGAGATTGGCAAGTTTTAAGATCTTTTGCCAATGAGCTTCAGATACAGGAACGACTGACAAGCGGCTAATACGAATTAGGTCAAAGCCCTCAAAATCTGGATCTTGTTTGATTTGAGCAAGGGTGACAGGCTGAGGCAGCGATCGCACTGCTTTGACATCGACCACAGCTCGTTTAGGATCATCTAATTTTGGGTCTACATAAGGCAATGTAATTACTTCAGCGATACCCATGGCACGACGCTCATCGCCTGTGTGGTAGATCAGTGCTAGATCCTTAGGCTGCATTGTGCGGATATGCTTGAGCGCCAAATTGTTATTCACGCCATCCCAAATTGTTTGGCGATCGCGCTCTAGATCGGCGTAAGAATAAACATGAGGTTCGCTTTTGAGTAACCAGTAAGCCATTTTTAAAGACATTTGCAACAATCACAGTATACCGATCACCAAGCCAAAAAGTAGGGGCAATTCATGAATTGCCCCTACTTTTTGGCTTGGCATCACGATGAAAGTGTAGTCATCAGAACACAAGTAAAATCCTTGTAGCTTATAATCATTAATGCCCCACAAGCAGCAAGTAAATCAGGCAATTTTTGTCGAAAGCTTTGCTTTGCGTTATATATTTTTTGATAGCAACGAAACTAATCCGATGGAAATGAGCCGCGTGAATACAAGTCAATCTAATAAGTCTGGAACTACTAATTTGATCCAAGGGCCCTATTGGCTAGTGGAAGAGCGTGATGCCTGTGGGGTGGGTTTTATTGCTGACAAGGAAGGTCGTGCTAGTCATAAGATTATTAGCAATGCTCTGAAAGCTTTGACTTGTATGGAACATCGCGGAGGATGTAGTGCCGATCAAGATTCGGGTGATGGCGCAGGTTTGATGACGGCAATTCCTTGGGCGCTGTTACAAAAAGAATTTGCAGATTTGACCATCGATCCTGAGCATTCGGCGTTGGGGATGTTTTTCTTTCCACAAGACCGCGATCGCGCAGCACAATGTCGCGAAATCACAGAAAAAATTGCCGCAGAGGAAGGATTAAAACTGCTCAAATGGCGAGTAGTCCCTGTGCAACCTCAGGTATTGGGGGTGCAAGCTAGAGAAAACCAACCCCAAATTGAGCAAGCGGTTTTCGCAGCAGATGCGGATCATCAGAAAGTTGAGCAAATCGAAAGAGCAATTTATATTACCCGTCGTCGGATTAAACTGGAAGTCAAAAAGCTCGCCCCCGATCTCCCTAGTGATTTTTACGTTCCATCTCTTTCTAACGTGACCATAATTTATAAAGGGATGGTGCGATCGGCGGTTTTGGCGGCTTTTTATGAAGATCTCCAAAGCCCTGACTATGTATCGCCTTATGCTATCTATCACCGTCGTTTTAGCACCAATACTTTACCCAAATGGCCCCTTGCGCAGCCGATGCGATTCCTTGGTCACAATGGCGAGATTAATACTTTACAAGGCAATACCAATTGGTTCCTCGCTCGTCAGGGAGATCTCGCGCATCCCAATTGGGTAGATGCGACTGGAGATCGCCTGAAGGACTTGTTACCAGTTCTCAAGCCTAATGAGAGCGATTCGGCAACCCTCGATCATGTGTTTGAACTGCTAATTGAGACAGGGCATAGTCCACTTGAGGCGATGATGATCCTTGTGCCAGAAGCCTATGAGAATCAACCAGATTTAAGCGATCGCCAAGCAATTGTTGATTTCTATGAATACTACAGTGGCATACAAGAAGCATGGGATGGGCCCGCGCTATTAGCGTTCAGCGATGGCAAAATTGTCGGTGCTGCGCTTGATCGCAATGGATTGCGTCCAGCTCGGTACATGGTGACCAAAGATGGCATGGTGATCGTTAGTTCTGAAGCGGGAACTGTCGATATTCCTGAAACGGAAATTATCGAAAAAGGTCGCCTTGGCCCTGGGCAAACCATCGCTGTTGACTTACAAACCCATGAAATTCTACACAACTGGGAAATTAAGGAACGGGTTGCTAAAGCTCATCCTTATGGCGAATGGATTAAACAATATCGCAAAAATCTAGAAGTCAAGCCTTTTGTGGAAGCACCAACGCTCGATGAGCAGAAAGTTCTCACCTATCAAACCGCGTTCGGTTACACCCTCGAAGATGTGGAAATGGTGATCGAAGCAATGGCTCAAGATGCTAAAGAGCCAGTATTTTGTATGGGAGATGATGCGCCACTTGCCTTTTTATCACAGCGCCCACATCTTCTTTACGATTACTTCAAGCAACGCTTTGCACAGGTGACAAATCCGCCAATTGATCCTCTGCGTGAGGGAACGGTGATGTCTTTATCGATGTTTTTGGGAGAAAGAGCGAATTTGCTTCTCGCTACTCCTGAAGCTGCCCATCAGATTAAGATCAAAAGTCCCGTAATCAATGAAGCAGAACTTGAGGATCTCCAATCCTTAGGTTTTGCTTCAACAAAATTAGATATGCTGTTCCCGATCGCATCAGGAGCCGACGGTCTAAAAGATGCGATCGTTAAGCTCAGTGATGCGGCTGTAGCAGCAGTTCGCAATGGCGCAAAACTTTTGATTTTAAGCGATCGCCAGCTCAACGCCGATAATGCCTATATCCCACCTTTGTTAGCCGTGGGCGCAGTCCATCACCGACTCTGTGCTGAAGGGATTCGCATGAAAGCTTCGATTGTTGTGGAAACTGCTCAATGCTGGAGTACCCATCATTTTGCTTGCTTGATCGGCTATGGAGCCAGTGCCATTTGTCCTTACTTAGCTTTTGAGACTACACGCCATTGGTGGGGTAAAGCGAAGACCCAAATGCAGATGCAGCAGGGCAAAATCAAGGCTCTCACGATTGCTCAAGTTCAAGATAGCTATCGTAAGGCAGTTGAAGGTGGCTTGTTGAAGATTCTCTCGAAGATGGGAATTTCGCTACTGTCTAGCTATAGCGGCGCACAAATTTTTGAAGCGATCGGCATTGGTACAGAAGTAATTGCTAATTGCTTTAAGGGAACAGTTTCTCGCGTTGGTGGTGTTAACTTCGCTGATATTGCTTCAGAACTACTCAGCTTCCATTCTCAAGCTTTTCCTGAATTACAAATCAAGAAACTGGAAAATTATGGTTTTGTACAGTATCGCCCCACGGGTGAATACCACATGAACAGCCCTGAAATGGCGAAAGCATTGCATAAAGCAGTGGCGGGTGATGGCTATGACCATTACGAAGTCTATCGCACTCAGTTACAAAATCGCACTCCTACTGCTTTGCGCGATTTACTGGAATTTAAGAGCGATCGCCCTAGTATTCCCTTAGAAGAAGTCGAAGATGTTTCTGAAATTCTGAAGCGTTTCTGTACTGGCGCAATGTCCCTCGGAGCATTGAGCCGTGAAGCCCATGAAGTCCTTGCGATCGCGATGAATCGCGTCGGCGGCAAATCAAATTGTGGCGAAGGTGGCGAAGATCCAATTCGTTATTTACCCATTAATGATGTGGATGCGAATGGAATTTCTGCCACATTCCCTCATCTCAAGGGTTTAAAGAATGGCGACACAGCTAACTCGGCAATTAAACAGATTGCATCAGGACGTTTTGGTGTCACTCCTTCCTATCTAGTTAGTTCCAATCAACTAGAGATTAAAGTTGCCCAAGGAGCGAAACCAGGTGAAGGCGGACAGTTGCCAGGGCCAAAAGTCAGCAGCTACATCGCGATGCTGCGAAATTCCAAAGCTGGAGTTTCGCTGATTTCACCACCGCCTCACCATGACATCTATTCCATTGAAGACTTAGCACAGCTAATCTTTGATTTGCACCAAATCAATCCCACCGCTAAGGTTTCTGTCAAACTAGTATCCGAAATCGGTATTGGCACGATCGCAGCGGGTGTTGCCAAAGCCAATGCTGACATCATCCAAATCTCTGGATATGATGGCGGTACAGGCGCTTCTCCCCTGAGTTCGATCAAGCACGCTGGCTCACCTTGGGAACTTGGTCTAGCAGAAGTACATACGGTATTGATGGGTAATAAATTGCGCGATCGCGTATTATTACGAGTTGATGGCGGATTTAAAACAGGTTGGGACGTTGCGATCGCAGCACTTCTCGGTGGAGAAGAATATGGCTTCGGTACAGCGGCGATGATTGCCGAAGGTTGCATCATGGCAAGAGTTTGCCACACTAATAAGTGTCCCGTTGGCGTAACTTCACAACTAGAGCAGTTCCGCAAGCGCTTCCCTGGTACTCCTGAACATGTAGTCAACTTCCTCTACTTTGTTGCAGAAGAAGTACGTCAAATCCTTACCAAGTTGGGTTACAAGTCTCTCAAAGACATCATCGGACGTTCTGATTTATTAGCACAACGCCAAGACCTCAAGCTTGCCAAGCTCGATCTCAATCAGGTTAACCTCGATTGCCTAATTAAACTTCCCGATACCAAGAGCGATCGCAGTTGGTTAGAGCATTCACCAACTTCCCATAGTAATGGCGCTGTTCTCGATGATGAGATTTTGGCAGATATTGCAGTACAACAGGCGATCGCTAATCAAACTGATTTAAGTAAGAGCTATGTGATCGTCAATACCGATCGCTCAGTCCCTGCGAGAGTATCAGGTGCGATCGCAAAGCAATATGGTAATTCTGGACTTGCCAGTCATCTCAATCTCGAATTCGTCGGTGCAGCAGGTCAAAGTTTCGGCGCATTCAATATCAATGGATTGAATCTCTCGCTCATCGGTGAAGCCAATGACTACATTGGCAAAGGGATGAATGGCGGTACAATCAGCATCAAACCTAAGCCTGATTGCATCTTCAATCCTTCTGATAACGCGATCATTGGTAATACCTGTCTCTATGGCTCAACGGGTGGCTATCTCTTCGTGCATGGACGCGCTGGCGAACGTTTTGGAGTCCGTAACTCTGGCGCAAAAGCCGTAGTAGAAGGCACAGGAGATCATTGCTGCGAATATATGACAGGTGGTGTAGTTGTGGTTCTCGGAACCACAGGTCGCAACGTCGGCGCAGGGATGACAGGCGGTATTGCTTACTTCCTCGATATTGATGGTAAGTTTAAAGAAAGACTCAGCCAAGAAGTTCTCAAAGTCCAGAGAGTTTGTACTGTCGCAGGTGAAGGTCAGTTAAAAGAGTTGATTCAATCTAGCTATGAGAATACAGGCAGTAGCCGAGCTAAGGAAGTTCTCGATAATTGGTCGAGCTATTTACCGAAGTTCTGGCAAGTCGTACCGCCTTCGGAGCAGAATAGCCCTGAAGCTACGGATGCTGTACCTGTAGTCGCAACTGTTTAAAAAAGAGAGGGGTGCAATGCACCCCTCTCTTTTTTTGTTAATCTGGCGATCAAGTGGGCTAATTACTCCGATGAGTTCCGAGAAGTTATCGGCGATCTCAAGGATAAATAATAATTAAGCGATCGGGGTATAAAATAGCATTGGATGTGCCAATATTGAGAGATTTTTGTTGAGAGGCGATCGCTTGTCGCACAATTAAGTAGGGCTTCCTGAAAAAGTACAAAAGCTTGCTACATAAGGACTTTAAGCTTTTTTTGCCATGACAAGTGCAAGGTTATAGCGCCTAGAGGCTCAAAACCCTTGCACTTCCGTGGAAAATCGCTGGGTAAATTTTGGAAATATGCGACAGAATACTATTTTAAAAGCTGTATTGCCTTTAAATTTGCTCTGTAGACTTTTTCAGCAAGCCCTAAGTAGTTAGATCGACCTTGCGGAAGGAGGAGCTAAGATGACGACAGATAAGAGTATTACTCAGTATTTTGGGGTGAATCTTGCCGAACTATTGTCAGAAAAAATACTAACTGTCTTTTCTAACTTTGATTATGTGTCTTATACAAATGCCATATCACTAAAAGTAAATGGTTTGGGCTATAAACAAAGAATTGAGTTGCACGCTAACGAGCTATACAAGCATCTACCTGAAGATTATGAAAGATCGATAAATATATTAATTTCAATTCTTGGGGAAGAGAATCAAAAGGAAACAGGAATGTTTACCGATTTCTATTGGATTATGCCCATTGGAAAATATGTTGAAATATTTGGAATAGATAATTTTGACTTTTCAATGCGTGCTATTGAGGAAATTACAAAAAGAAATACTGGAGAATATGCCATACGCCCTTTCTTAAGAAAATTCCCCGATCAAACAATATATCAATTATTAATTTGGGCGAAATCAAATAATTTCCATTTAAGAAGATTATCTTCAGAAGGAAGTAGACCCAAATTACCTTGGGCTACAAAACTAGATACTTTTATTGATAAGCCTGAGCCTGTATTTAAAATTCTTGATATTCTGAAAGAGGATAGCGTTAAATTTGTTAAAAAGTCTGTTGCGAATAATGTAACTGACTATTTAAAAGTTAATTATGAAGCGGCAAGAACATTATTGCTTGAATGGTCTAAATCTGATAATACAAATACTAAATGGATTGTAAATTATGCTACAAGAAAAATATTAATCTAACAACTGCTTCAACTTGACTCACGGAACAAGTTCAGGTTGAAGGTTAAGAAAATGTTATACCGAAACCGATAAGGCTGGCTACTCTTAGCTAAGTTTAAGCAATCAAGAATTATTGGCTTTGTTGATGATTTCCAAGAAATTACCGGCGATCACAAAGAAAAATAATCATCAAGCGATCGGGGCGTAACACTTCATTGGAGCAGACAATAGTAGAGATTTTAGTGTTTAGTTGATAGACGACCTAGAGTCGCTAAGTTAAGCTGTTTGACCGATCTTATACGCTCGTCAAATTATAGTAATCATTATGCTTTACAATGCTCTATAGAATGCATTTCTAGAGTATTGTAGTAAGAAAGTTTATGTCTAGACGAAAAATTGCTAGGGTAGCGCTAGGTTTCTGTTTAGCAATCTGTCTAGAGCCAATAATTGTAGCTCAGGTAACGGTCAGGTTTGATACACTTGACCTTTTAGCTCAGGTTCCATCCCTAGACTTGGATCCTTCCCCAGAGCCGACTCCATCCCCACTGCCGACTCCAGAGCCGACTCCATCCCCACTGCCGACTCCAGAGCCGACTCCATCCCCACTGCCGACTTCAACTCCAACCCCAGAGCCAACTCCAACTCCAACCCCAGAGCCAACTCCAACTCCAACCCCAGAGCCAACTCCAACTCCAACCCCAGAGCCAACTCCAACTCCAACCCCAGAGCCAACTCCAACTCCAGAGCCGACTCCAACTCCAACTCCGACCCCAGAGCCAACTCCAACTCCAACCCCAGAGCCAACTCCAACTCCAGAGCCGACTCCAACTCCAACCCCAAAGCCGACTCCAACTCCAACCCCAAAGCCGACTCCAACTCCAACCCCAGAGCCGACTCCAACTCCAACCCCAAAGCCGACTCCAACCCCAAAGCCGACTCCAACTCCAACCCCAGAGCCAACTCCAACTCCAAAGCCGACTCCAACTCCAACTCCAGCGTTTATTCTAGAGCCAACACCAACCCCAGAGCCAATACCGACACTACAGCCAACTCCAAAGCCAACTCCAACTCCAACTCCAAAGCCAACTCCAAAGCCAAAGGCGACTCCAACGCCGACTCCAGCGCCGACTCCAACGCCGACACCAGCGCCGACTCCAGAAGCAACATCTCCACAAACATCGCCTTGGTGGATATTAGTAGCAGTAGGGGTAGTAGGTATAGGTGGCGTGTTAGTTTATCGAGGGCTGCGCCCCAAGGGGCTGCCCCCCAAGGTGAATGTGTACTTGAAAACTACACCCCACATGCGAATTAGTGAGCAAGCGGTGATTCTAGACAAGCCTTTGGATACATCCATTACAGAAAGTCACATCCGACTCCAACCCTTTAAACCCGAAGGGAAACAGTTGGTGGCTAACACAGTAACGCTTTTTAGCTCTATGCCCAACGTTAGTATTCAACTTACGACTAAACTTGCCGTAAGTGAACTAATGGTTTTGAGTGGGTCAGATTCTAAACAAAACGCTACCCGATAAGTACTTACCATGGATACTACACAACAGCCCACTACCGAGACATCTACTATGCAGTCCGTTGCTGACCATGACCAAGCATCTGCTCGTCCAACGATCGCAGACTTTTTTCGATCGACCCTATCAACCGTGACCAAAAATGAAACATTTAAACAGGTCAAAACTAGTCTTCAAAAAGAGGCTAAAACGGTCAAAATCCTCCCTGACACCTTTAACGACGAGTTTTACGAAACGGTCTTTCTATTCGTCTTAAAAAAGCTAGATGAACTCATTGCGATCGATATTCCCAAAGATATCTTGGCGGAAGCGTGGAGCAAATACAAGGAGTTGCAAGAATACCTAGATTCGGAAAAATACCCGCCAGAAAAGCTTTTCAAGGTTGTTTTAATGTTAGAGCAAACCATCAAAGCAGAGTATGAACCTTCGTTTAAGCCTGTCGTAGACGTTTTAGGTAAAACAATCGAACTAGAAGAGTTCAAGTTTCCGATCAATTTGGAAATTGTTGTCAAGGCAGGTGAAATTGGTATTCAAGGTGGAAAAATTGTCAACTTGTCAGTTGGGTCTTGCTCTATCACAGGCAATATCAACTGTAAATATGGTGAAGGAATCGAAGGGCTACTGGTGCAGAAAAAAGAACCGCTAGAACTCAACCAAGTCTATTCTTTTAAAAACGGTATACCCATCAAAACTCTGGAAGAGATCACTAAATCCATGCAGTTCTGGAAGCAGAAAACTGAGAGCGAGTCAGGCGAATCTAGAGCATAAGGGGAGTATCAAGGGCTTAGGGGAGTACACATGACTGGTGAAATATTACGCTTCCTGATGACAGATATAAAAAAGGACAGGCATAATATGGCTGTCCAATTATCCCCCCCAGCCAATTTTCTCGAACTTAAATAAGCAGCCCCAAGAAGAGATATTGTAATGACTGAGCAAAACAATCCTGAATCTTTTCTAACACCTGAAGAACTAAAAGCAGGACGCGATCGCATCGCCGCCGCTAATATCAACAACGTCCTACATCACTTACGGTTCGCTGATTTTTGAAAGAGGTGGAGAGATAGGGTTAAAATTAGAGGATGAGCAAAGTTGTAAGCGTAAAGACAGAAAGAGTAGATGATATACCCCTGCTATTTGCCGAACTGAAGCGA
>JBIKYZ010000027.1:0-30433 GCA_044354985.1 Pseudanabaena sp.
ATGTGCTACTCTTGGTTTAGTTTCGATGAAGCAATTACGTTCAAACTTTGTTTCAGTATACATTCTCAGACTCTTTTATCTAAATCAAATCTCTGGATTTTCTATCTGCGTAAGGTGAGTTAGTAAAACCAAAACTAGTTTTTCGAGTTTGCCCTAGCATTTGGCAGCAATTTCCGATCAAACCCAAATAAATGAAGGCGGCGCTTCGCGCCGCCTTCATTTATTTGGGTTTGATGTCCTAAGCAAAACTTTCATTGCTATAGTCACAAAAAAAGTCGGGGATCTGGGCATTTATAGGTTTCTTTCGCTGACCTACTTAAAGTGGCGCAGCGCTTACACACGAATTTAGATTAATATAGCTGAAGAGTAAATGCCCCAAATTGACTAGCAACTTTGATCTATGACAACTGCAAACCAAGGAAAACGATCTTTCTGGCGCTTGATCATAAATGACACTACAGGTTTTGTGGTGAAGCGACTCGGACAAGCAGTTATAGTCGTTTTGGGCGTGTCAATTTTAAGTTTTTTTGCGATTACTAAGTCCCCTGGTAATTGCTTCTCGGATCTACGAAACAATCCTAATACTCCGAAAAAGACGATCGAGCAGTTGGAAAAGCAACTGAACTACGATAAGCCTGAAGCAATCCAATATCTTTTGTGGTTGCAGAATACGTTAGGTGGGGATTTAGGAGTGCGTTGCCAAGGTTTAGCACCTGTCACACCGCTAATTGTTGAGAGGGCTGGCAATACTCTTTTGATGTCTATTGTTTCCCTGCTCACGACTTGGCTGTTAGCAATTCCCCTCGGTATTTACAGCGCTGTCAAACAAAATACTTGGAGCGATCGCCTAATCCAAATAGTCAGTTATGCTACCCAAGGTTTTCCCAGCTTTGTATTGGCAATTCTCTTACTGATGTTGGCTCAAAATACTGGCTGGTTTCCTGTGGGAGGCATGACTAGTATTAACTTTGCAGAGCTGTCACCTTTTGGGAAGTTCCTCGATATTTCCCACCACATGATCTTGCCCATCTTGACTTTGACTGTGGTTAGCTTTGCTGGATTGCAAAGAATTATGCGGGGTAGTTTGCTGGATGTATTGCGTCAAGACTATATCAAAACTGCCCGTGCAAAAGGATTACCAGAAAATAAAGTAATCTATGTCCATGCACTCCGTAACGCCATTAATCCTTTGCTTACTTTATTAGGATTTGAATTTGGGGGACTACTGGGCGGCGCATTTATTACTGAATTCTTTTTTAGCTGGCCTGGTTTAGGAAAGCTTTTACTAGATGCAACTAAAGAAAAAGATACAAATCTGGTAATGGCTGGGCTGATGTTAGGAACTTTGATGCTAGTTGTTGGCAATCTTATTGGTGATTTATTACTCAAAGCCGTCGATCCTCGTATCAAGCTCGATGATATGGAGTGAAAATATGTTTCCTTTACATGATGATAATCCGACTCAAGATACTTCCATAGTCGTCTATGTGCTGATTTTAATAAATGTGCTGATTTATGGATATCAAGCTAGTTTGCCAAATTTTCAATTGGGAGAATGGTTTGGAAATTGGGCGCTATTTCCCAAAGAATTAATTGCTAATCCTGCAAAAGGGGCAATTGCACTAGTATCATCACAGTTTCTCCATGGCAATATTTTCCATTTAGTTGGGAACATGTGGTTTCTCTATCTATTTGGCAATCATCTCGAAGACCAACTTGGGCATTGGAAGTTTTTGTTTTTTTACTTGTTTTGTGGAGTTGTCGCAGGAGTTGGTCAAGTGATCACTGCACCAATGTCTTTGGTTCCGATGGTGGGAGCTAGTGGCGCGATCTCAGGTGTAATGGGTGCATATCTAATTCGCTTCCCCCGTGCAAGGATTTTGAGCTTAGTGTTTTTAGGCTTTTTTGTAACGGCGATTCCGATTCCTGCGGCAGTATTTTTGGGACTATGGATTGCTGGTCAAACCGTTTATGCAGCTATGGCGAATCCTAATTTACCAGGGGTGGCTTATTTGGCTCACATTAGCGGCTTTGCGATCGGAGCGATCGCCATGTTTTTATTCTCAAAACAAAAAAGATAAAGGGCAGCGCTTCGCGCTGCCCTTTATCTTTTTTGTGGGTTATGTTGGATGAAAATTTGCAGAATCAGCTAAAAATCCTCGTAAACGTCGAGCAATTAATTCTCGACTACCCATTCTCCGCCCTAGTTCTTTTTCTAAGGCTCCCACTGGCGTAAGATTTTGTGGTGCTCGGGGATCGCGGGTGGGATGCGAGGCATATTGAGGGATTAAATATGTGCTTTGATCGGCGATCGTCTTAGCTCGTTCTAGAGGAATTGCACCATCTAAATCAATGCGAATAATTCCATGTAAATCATGATAACCCAGTTTTTTATAGTTCAAATCTTTACTACCCGATCGCAAATACCAACTGAGATTTGAGCCATTGGTATTTGAAATCCTAAAAATCGGTGTTCGCTCTCCTACCTTAAGCGATCGCATAACTTGAGCATTATCACCTTTGAGATAAGCCTTACCCATTGTTTTCACATAGCCCATGGTATCGTAGGGAGTTTGATAAACTCGATAAAGCAAGGGTCCATCGCGAACAATTAGCGTATTTTCTTTGATTAATTCTTTATTTAAAGAGAGCGCATTGGCAATTCGCAGTTCTTCGTCGAGCATTTCGCTTTGAACTAATTGAGAAGGAGTATCTGGTTGATTGTTGCTGCTAGTCAAACAGCGATCGTATTTCAAATCACCTCGACCACTTACAGGACAAGGAATTGATGTTACAGGAGGAGTCAAGTTTCCACCCAGAGCAATAATCCTTGTTACTTCTGTCGCTACACATTTTGCTCTGCTGATCGTGCGATCGACTAACACGGCTCCAACTGAAATTGTGGCAAATGCACCATACAAAATCTCATCATCGCGCCGACCTAAAAAACTAGCATCGAGGCGCAGTCTGCCATCGATGAACAAAATTTGATTAGGAAGTTCGGGTGCGATCGCAGCTCTGATTGGCTGCCATTCTCCATTAACAAACTCAACTTCAGTATTTACCCTGTCACTAGCGGGAATTTCTTCAGGATTAATGCTGACAGGTGCATCATAGCCCATACTCCAAGGCTCTAAGCGAATATTATATTCGCTCCAAAAATTCTCTGCTATTGGCTTTACAAGGTTGGCAACCATAGAAATTAAGCTGTGCAAATAGAAAAGGATTATACATTTGAAGTTCACAAAAATGTATATCGTGCTAACAGCAATTCTCATTATGTAACCGATTTGGGTGTTTCCAGAGCCAAAGGCGCTGGAAACACCCAAATCGGTTTATTGAAAGCCCTCCTGCGGTGGGCTTTATAGTGAGAATCACTGAAATGGTAATTCTCAAAAAGCAAGAGGTGAAGCAAAGCTCCACCTCTTGCTTTTTGAGTTTGTCTGGCGACAGTCATATGGTAGTAAATTATTACCTATTGCTGATTTTGACTGGGAATAACATGCCACAAAACTTTGCAGGCGAATATTTGCGCGGACGTTCTTTTAAAGGACAAGACTTGACAGGTGCTAACTTTAGTCGTGCGGACATTCGTAGCACCGACTTTACAGGAGCCAATCTCACAGATGCAAATTTTACTAACGCCAAAGCAGGGTTGACCGATGCTCGGAAAGCGATCGCCCTAGTAGGATTGTTTGCCCTTGCCAGTGCGACAGGGTTTTTCTCGTTTTTCCTGAGTATCGCGATCGCTAGAGAGACGACGGCAAGAACAGGGTTGGAGACAATTCCTGGGACAATTTTACTAATTGTCCTAGCTTTTGGGACTCAAGTTACTTTACGGCAAGGTTTCAATGTCCTAGATGGTTTCTTATTTAATGGCATGGTAGTAGCAACAGTCATTAGCACTTCAATCATTGCTTCTCATCGTTTGTTAAGTGAGTCGCTAGCTACCAGTACCCTTGCCATACTTTTGGCATTCGTAATCGCTAGAGGTGTAGCTGTGATCGTCGCCAGTGCGGAGATGATTCGAGGAAAAGCTATGGGTGCATTTATCGGCGCGATCGCGATCGTGGCGGCTCTCATCGGATGCCAGTTCGCTGAGGCTACTGCTTGGAGTTCTATGGGCGCAGTGGGCTTAGGTATCTATGTGGCGGTGCGGGCTGTTGCAGGTGATGTAGAACATACTGCCATTCATAATTTTGCAGTAGCCATTGCCGCATTTTTAGGAACTAGCTTTCGTGAAGCAGATCTCACCAATACCAATTTTTCTCAAGCTCAATTGAATAATGCCGACTTTAGAAAAGCCCTTTTGATGCGATCGCGCTTTTATGAAGCCGAGCAGTTATTGCTAGCCAGAGTAGATCGTGGATCGATTTTGAGCCAGCCAGCCTTACTGCATCTATTAGTCACAGGTAATGGCAGAAAGCAATCCTATGTGGGGATGGACTTTCACGGCGCGAATCTAATCGGAGCCGATCTCAATGGAGCAAACTTAAGGGAGGTAGACTTGCGCGGCGCTATCTTAAAAAGTGCAAATTTGGAAATGGCTAATCTCACCTTGACCAATGCTGTCGGTGCAGATTTTAGCAACGCTCTATTTACAGGAATCTGTCTAGATCGATGGACAATTGATACCACAACCAATCTCACCCAGATTGACTGCCGCTATATCTATTTACAGTCTGTTTTAACGCAAGATTTAACACGAGATAGTCGCTTGGAACGTTTGCCAAACCAAGGCTACTGGACATCAGGAGAATTTACCCGCCTATATACTGTTGCCGATCGCAAAGCTGAAAGCGTATTTGATTCGACATCCTTAGAGGAGTCGGCGATAAATCGCGAAGAGATTTTAGCTAGTCTAATGATTTTGATACAGGTCGCGATCGCAGATAATCATATAGACGAGCAAGAAAAAGCAATTCTAGAAGATGCAATCGCTGCTCTAGATCTTGAAGAAGAGATTACGCTCGAACGCCTTTTAGAAGAACATATTTCTATCAATGACCTGCTTAATAAAATTAATAGTCCTTTGATCAAAGAGCAGTTATATCAATCAGCCTACATCATGGCAAAAGCCGATAATGATGTCAGCAGACCAGAAACTGAACTCTTGCGGACGCTTCAAGACAAATTTGCATTGGCGGACGGTACGGTCGAGAAACTGACTGCGATCGTTGATGCTGCTCAAAACATGTCGATTTCAGAGCAAATGGAAGCGATCGCCGATCCTGACAAGCGCGAACTAGCGGTTAATACCAATGTGCGCCTATTTGCAATTATGCATGCTGTGGGTGGCGCAATGCCCACCCCTGGATTTGCTACCGTCAGCCATCTAATGATTTATAAAGATCAGGTAGAGCTAGTCCAAAAAATTGGCAAGATTTGGGGATATCCTGCTAATCATGCTTCTCCAGATTTCAATAAAGTTGTATTTGGTAGTGTGGGCGCTACGGCAGCAAGAATTGCACTCTCAAATATCGTACTGCTGATCCCTGTAGCTGGCAGCATTATCAGTGGTTCCGCAGCCTTTAGTATGACTTGGGCAATTGGTAACCTTGCAAATCAATATTTTGCCGAAGGCTGCGAAATGGATGATGTGACCCTAGCAGAACTATTTTCTAATGCCAAATCTGAAGGAAAACGCACTTTTCAAGATCTGCAAAAGGCAATTGCTGATAAACAGAAAGAGCTGACACCTGCGATCATGGCTTTACAAGAGAAATTTCAATCAGGAAAGATTAGTGAAAATGACTATATTCGTGAAATCAAAGAGATCGCGTAAACGCGCATCGCCTTAAAACCAAAGACCAAAAAGGCAAATCGCCCGCTACGAGGGCGATTTGCCTTTTTGGTCTTTGGTCTCATGCCTAGCGTATAATCTTAAGGTAACTTTTTAGCTGTATTAATCTGATCAAAAGTGCAAGTAGTTAAAACTTATACTAAAATCTAGATTTAGTGATAAGTCCACAAAAATTCTGAACTTTGACGAAGATTCATGCCATCTCCAACTTCTTCCTCCCTCCGAAATACCTTTGCCAGAACTGAAATCCGCCGTCTGCAAGACTTGCTGCCGCCAGAGTTACAAGCATGGGTAAAAGTGCTTAATGCTGATGGTGTCCGCCCGCCCCTAATAGCCTGTGAAGAAGCTGGCGGCGATGAAGTAGTGATTTTAGTTGATATGGTGCGCTGGGAACGCATGGCTGAGGATCAGCGCAATTTGCTGTATTGGCATGAAGTAGCCCGTATTCAAAATGACGCAGTGCCAAAAGATGGCTGGGAAGTCGCAGCACTTGCGATCGGTCTAGGTGGCGCAGTTGGTGAACTTTGGGTGCAAAACGGTTTACTCTTCGTGCTGGCGCTTGGTATCTGTGGCGTAGCTGGGTTTCAGTTATGGCGCAAGGGCACTAGCAAAAAAGATATTCGTAACTTGATCGAGGCTGATCAAGGTGCAATTCGTCTAGCTGTTCGTAATGGCTATCCTTTGCCTGCGGCTTATAAAAGTTTGGGCAGTGGGCTGAAGATTATGCTCAGTGATGCATCAAAGGGGCGATCGCGTACATTGATCGAAAAGCGTCTGGATGCATTACGCAATGAAGCAAATAAAGCCAGACGCACCTATGAAAATTAGCAAACCAGAAATCCCACTCGCTGAGAACAATTAGTTGAGTGGGATTTCTAGTTTGCTGTTGCCCCCAATCAAAAACCAACAAACTGCGATCGTCCATATATTTTCCCCACAACAAAGCGATCGCAATCAATCAACAATCAGCGATCGCCTGTTTTCTGGGTTAATATCCACGATTGGGTTTACTGTCGGAAAAACTTATTGCTTCTGTATCCAAAAAACTAGCGATCGCCATTTCAAGTGTTGCTTCAATTGGATAATCTATTTCTTTGGATCGAGCAATAATTGCTGCTCGAATTCACTCAGGCAAAAACTTTAAAATAACATCTGCATCTTTGGATGAGATTCGCTCTAAAACTTCTACTTGTATAAATTTGTTACTCTATTGGGATTTGGACAGCGATCTCGTAACCTGACTCAATGTCTATTTATGATAATGGAATCGACACTGAATAACGGTAACTTGACTTTCATCGAAAGCATAAATGATTCGATGCTCTAGATTAATGCGTCTTGACCAATATCCTTGTAAATCAAACTTCAGAGGTTCAGGTTTACCTATTCCCTTTGTAGGATCTTTGCAAATTTCAAGACAAATTTGAATTATTTTTCTCAATAGCTTGACATCGTTCTGCTGCCACCAATCCAAGTCTTTTAAAGCGTTCTCAGTCCAAGTAAGCTTTAACATCTATTTCTCTTACTTTTCCTTGTTCATGCTGTGAAATACTTTGATATAGGCGCTCTCTATTGGCTGGGTTGCTTAATAAGTACAATGTTTCCATTAAGCTGCTATATTCTCTTTCATCCAAAATCACAATACTTTTTTCAGGTTCTTTATAAACTGAAATAACTTCATGATTTTGTAATACTCTCTCAAAAATTTTGGCAAATTGGGTATTGCATTCTTGGAAAGTGACTTGCTGTGTTGACATGGCTTAATAGTCTCAGGTACAAGTTTGCATAATATTCTAACCTATGATCGTTTAAAGCATAACCTGCTTACATTGCCCCAATCAAATATCAATAAGTGCTAGCCCTTTCCCCACCTCAAAGCGATCGCCTCTAACCAAATATCAACAACCAGCGATCGCCCCAACCAAATATCAACAACCAGCGATCGCAAATTTATCTCCCATCACAAAGCGATCTCACTCAATCAAATATCAAAAATTTCGATCTCCAATACTTTTTCAGAAAATAAAATATTAATCTAAATTAATCTAATTTAAAGGAGATATTTTTACTTTTTTTATTAGAGTCTGTCATATCTGTCTGCAAATTCCTCATTTCGTCTTGTATTTCAATACCAATTTGTAGTGCATTATCCAAAAATAGTCCATATTCACTTGCACTCTCTTCAATCTGTAATGCTTGTAATGCAATAAGTCCTGACGCAAATAGTTCAGAGTTTTGCTTAACAAAATATTCATTTTCCCTAATGATTTTTTCAGTTTTTAAAGCTCGAATAATATCACTTCTTGTAATCTCTAATGCTTTAATTACTTGATTTCTATCTTTCAAACGTACCGTATTACCTACAGCTTCTAATTGATCTTGGATATGTATAGCTTTAATTAAATTGTGGAATTTTTCTATTTCTTCAACCAGTTTAATCACTGTTCGTGATACTTTTTGATATTTTGATGAGGCTATCCCATAAGTCGCCCAACCAACACACCAAGTTGGTAATGCAGCCAGAATAATTGCCAAAAGAATTTTGCCTCCATTAAGGAATTTTTCTAACCAACTAAGATAATCGGAGTCCGATCTGACACCTAGCCACCAACAAATAGCAAGACTAGATAAGCTAAAGCAAATTATTGCTGATATTACCACGATGCCAGATGCATAATTATCGACTGCGCCACTTAGGAAAGATGAAGAATCAAACCAACTTTCCTTATAATTCTCTAATCCTGTTATTGATCTAATTTCTTTGTTTGTAATTTTCAGTTGAACTAGGTCTAATTTCATAATCTTTTTACTTAAATCCTGCTTTTAATAAAACGGAAAATCATCTCGCCACATTTTGTAATTTGAATGATTGATAATATGAGTCAGCAACATTATCAGAAAGTAACTCATCATCTTCTACTTGCTGCATCAACTTGGCTAACCCAAAATTTTCTAAAATTTCTTCGATAGCATTCAATGGAAATACATGTTTCCACCAGCGAGACTTATTAAAAAATTCCTCAGTCAAAGGCAGAACATCGGATGTATCAATTTCTGATTCTGACAGAGCGTCAAGTTTAGCCCAATTCGTCTCTGAGGTATTGTTCATAGTATTTTTGCCCATATGTGCATCCGATATTTTGCGACAATGCGATCATATCCTATTCAATGGGGTGATATTAGCCATGACTAAAAAATCTAGAGAGAGCAGCTTAAATGGCTCAGTCGCAAGCCCACCTAGTGAGTATAAAACTGCAAAGAAAAAATCATTGAGTCGGAAGGAAAAGGTTGAGGCATCAAAAAAAGCTAATCAGGCAATGATGAAAGCTTGGAAATTGATCTCACAGAGAAGCTCTAATAGCCCAGATGCCAAAGATTACATTTGACACACATATTTTTATATCCCGAAAATATGTCCAACTATTTTTCTAGATAACAAAAAAGCCCCGCATTGCGGGGCTTTTTTGGTTTGTTAAAGCTTAGTAACGAGCAGCGTTAGGCTTGTGTACGATGAAGCTTTGGACTTGGCACTGTTTGATGTTGTCGAAAGCAACAACGCGGATGAAGCTACCAGGATAGCTAGAGCGGCAAGCTTGAACTTCAGTCAAAACTTCTTGAGGAGTTCTGGCGCTGAACAAGGGCAACTTCCAAAGAGTCCAGTAGTGGATTGCTGGATCGGAATCTTCGTTGAATTCGATCGCAGGGTAGAAACCTTGCTTAAGGGTGTACTCGATTTGACGAGTGATTTGAGCATCGCTCAAAGGGGGAAGATAAGAAAGAGTTTCGTAACGACGCTCTTTTGGTAAAGTTTGCATTATTTCCTCGCGATTAGAATTATATTTCTATTGATTTTGTTGAGTGGTAGCGCGATCGCCATCAACATCTGAATCCGCAATCGATTCTAAAGGTTCTTCTAAGAGATTTCCAAGACTAACTTCTAAACTAGATTCTGGATTGCTTTTCTCATCAATCCCAGTATCTAACTTATTATCTAGATTCTCGCATTCTGCATATCCCTCAGAAGCCTGAACACTCATGATGCGTTCAAAATGCTGACGACGAAGTTGCATATTTGATTGTTGGATGCCAGTACGAGTCATTTCAGGCAAAAATTCTAAAATTTCATTAGCCAAATGCTCTCGAACTGTCATTACTCGAAAAGCCATTTCTTGGTTGACCGCAAATAGGTCTTTGATATAAAGCTCGCCATTTTGGAGTCTCTCGCGCGTCGAGAACTGATTAAACCACAGAGCTTTTAGCTTATCGGTTTCCTGCAATTGCTCACCAATTGTCTTAACAGCCTCGAAGGTCAAAAAATTGATCAACATATTGGCTGTGGACTTAGTACTGCGCTTAATATCCATAGGCTGAACTTAACCAAGAGTTTTTTTGTGAGAATGGGAATAGCCCATTCTCACAATAGCAAATCGATTAGACGGTATCCATTGCTTCAAATTCAAACTTGATTTCTTTCCAGAGTTCAAGAGCAACGTTCAATTCAGGAGACCAACGACCAGCTTCACGGAGGATGTCGCCACCTTCACGCATCATGTCGCGACCTTCGTTACGTGCTTGTACGCAAGCTTCGAGAGCAACGCGGTTAGCGGTTGCACCAGGAGCAGCACCCCATGGGTGACCCAATGTACCACCACCGAACTGTAGGCAAGAGTCATCGCCGAAGATTTCGACAAGCGCAGGCATGTGCCATACGTGGATACCACCCGAAGCAACAGGCATAACACCAGGCATAGAAGCCCAATCTTGAGTGAAGTAGATACCACGTTCGCGATCGAGTTCGATGTGGTCTTCACGCATTAGGTCAACAAAGCCCATGGTGATTCCCTTTTCGCCTTCGAGCTTACCAACAACGGTTCCAGAGTGGAGGTGATCGCCACCAGACATGCGAAGACACTTAGCCAAAACGCGGAAGTGAATACCGTGGGTTTTTTGACGGTCAATAACTGCGTGCATTGCGCGGTGAATGTGCAAGAGCAAGCCATTGTCGCGGCAATACTTAGCAAGAGAGGTGTTTGCTGTGAAACCACCAGTCAAGAAGTCATGCATGATGATTGGTGTGCCGATTTCTTTTGCGAAAGCTGCACGTTCCATCATTTGCTCAGATGTAGGAGCAGTTACGTTCAAGTAGTGACCCTTGACTTCTCCAGTTTCAGCTTGAGCTTTTTCGATTGCTTCTTGTACAAACAGGAAGCGATCGCGCCAGCGCATGAAAGGCTGAGAGTTGATGTTTTCGTCGTCTTTGGTGAAGTCCAAACCGCCGCGTAGACATTCATATACTGCACGACCGTAGTTCTTAGCAGATAGACCCAATTTAGGCTTGATGGTACAACCCAATAGAGGACGACCGTACTTGTTCAACTTGTCGCGTTCAACTTGAATACCGTGAGGAGGTCCTTGGAAGGTCTTCAAGTATGCAATAGGCACACGGATGTCTTCTAGACGAAGTGCACGAAGAGCTTTGAAACCGAATACGTTACCAACCAATGAGGTTAGCAAGTTAGTTACAGAACCTTCTTCAAACAAGTCAAGAGGATAGGCGATGTAAGCGATGTATTGATTGTCTTCGTTGGGTACAGGTTCGACATCATAGCAACGACCTTTGTAGCGATCGAGGTCGGTCAACAAATCTGTCCATACAGTTGTCCATGTACCTGTAGAAGATTCAGCGGCTACCGCAGCAGCAGCTTCTTCTGGAGGTACGCCTGGTTGAGGCACGAAGCGAAAAGCAGCGAGAAGGTCAGTATCTCTGGGTGTGTAATCGGGGGTATAGTACTTTAGTTTATAGTCCTGAACACCTGCGTCGTACCCAGCCTTGGCTTTAGACTGTGTTTTTGAGTAAGACATTAATATCTCCTTACTATGGTTGAATGAAAATCAGTAAACTGCAAACGTGTATCTGCAAATTGCGCCGCAAAAAAACTAAAGAGTCAGAGTCAATAGTCAAATCGAAAATTAAAGAAAGATTGAAAATCTGTTAAAAATCTAATTAGCCCTTTGATATCTGCTTCTTTGGTGGAATACTTTTTTGCTTTATATAAGTTAATCCTATCAGGAATTCTTCATGAGAAGTCCTTGAGCGATGTCTCTAATTTAAACATAAAGTGCGTATCCACATTTACTTTTTTTAAAAAACTTTTTTTTTAATGCTCTGTTTTTAGCAACAAATTCATATAAAAAATTTATATAACTCTAATAAGCTAGATATATCCTCTAGTACTTGTTTTTGCGAAATCTTTCTTAGTGGAACTGCGTAAACCCTTTAAAATCAAGGATCGGTTGGTAAGTGAGCATAGCGATTTATGTTAAGAAAAATATCGATTTATCAATATGTTTTTGAGATCTCTCGATACGTAATGATACAAAAACTAATATTAATAGTCAGTAATCTTAATAAGATTAAAAAAATATTAGAAATCCTAATGACTTATATATCAATACAGAATCAATCGATTTGATTGAACTTTGTTGTTAAGTTGACTGTTAATTTCATTAGAGTATTTCTACTCATTGCTGTAGTGATAAAAGCAAAGGCAGCGCGAAGCGCTGCCTTTGGTAATCATTGAGGAAGTACAAAGTGCCGCCATATTTTTACGGAGCTTGCTTAGCTAGCCATGCTAGCAAGACTAGTTCTAGGCTTTGGTTGTTTTTGTGCATTTCTTGCTTGACCCATTGCGCGATCGCATCGATCGCCGAGAAACTAGAACCTGCTTGCCATTTCATGTCGATACCCATGGAAGTGAGGTGAGTCCCTTCGAGGGTCTGCAAGCTGACGGTTTTAGGGAATTTTTGGGTGAGTAGTTGGGAAAGGGTCGAGATTTCATCAATGCTATCGTCTACAAATTTGACTAATAAGTTATTTGCGGTCTGATAATTGGCGGTGACTAGTTGCTCAGTTTCCTTAGGGGTGGGCGTAAACTCCATTGATGACATTTCGGGAATCGTGCCTGCGAGTTCCTTAAAAAATGGAATCGAGCGATCGGCGCTGTAGTTGTTGTAGGCAATGTAAATATTGCCAGCACGAGCGGGTTTATAGAGACTATTAATCAATAGATGGATTTTGCAGCCCATGCTGTGACCCATGCCAAATACTGGGAAATAATCAAGAAAGAGTTTGCTGCGTGCTTTCCGAAATGAGGTGTTGACTTCACGAGCAATCTGACGGTGGTCGAAAGTATTATTTAGAAATGGGGTAGCGACGATCGCATAATTATTTTTGGCAAGTTGCTCTAGCACGCGACCGTAGGTAACATGGGGCGCAGCCGCAAAAAATGCACCTCCCAAAAAGTGAATTACGCCTTTGGGCTTGGGCGGTGTCAACACCCAATTTTCTTCGATTTGCTTCCACTCCATCAGTTTCGCCACTATTTACATTTCTTTATATTTATTATATAGCTGTCGCCATTCTTGTTAGGACATAAAACCCAAATAGTGAGAGGCGGCACTTCGCGCCGACTCTCACTATTTGGGTTTTGATTTGTCTTGTTATAAAGTAGCTAAGGCTATACTTAGTCTACAAATCGAGAATAAAAAGAAACCCACCAAAGGCGGGTTTCTTTTTATTCTCGATTTGGTTTGTCCGTAGCACGGTTGAGCAACAAGAGGGAGCAGACTAAGCCAACAAAATGGGCAAAAATAATATTGAAACTAGCTTGAATAATTTGGAAATCGAGTGGCTGAATTACAGAGTTAAAGCTACCTGCACCAGGTAATACTGCTTGTCCTTGTCCTGCTCTAAGCGTTAATGCACCAATAATCGCAAATGCTCCTAGTAAAGTAACAAACATCCCAATCAGATTAATAATCAATCCAATTTTGATTTGAAATACAGTTTGGCTTTTAGTTGGGCGATCAGGCGATCGCAGCTTTTGCGCCATTTGTGTATAACGAAAATTCCAGAAAATGCTTGCTCCTAGTACCGCTACGCCAACCCATGCGAAGCTCAGTCCTGGTAGAGTAGCAGGACTAGTATCTAATCCTGTGGGACTAATCGTTCCAGTCCTAGGAAACAAGAAAAGTTGTAATAGCACCACCGATGAAACTACGCACAAAACTACTTGCGTCCAAAAGGCTGTCCAGCCCCAGCGCCTGAATGCTAAAACAACCCGCAATACATTTGGGGAAACATCAATGTTGTCTTCATCGTTTTTAGCGTTTTTTAGTTCTCTGGGCATTTTTTTGTAGTGGCTGCTAATAAAACCAGTAAATACTATAGCGTTTTCCGCTTTCTTCCAAAAAAGTAATAAGGGCGCTTTGCGCCCTTATTACTAACAATATTTGGATACATCTTCGCCTTTGTCAGCAAGGTAACTTAGCGATCGAAACCGCAGACCTACCAGTTGATCGTATAGAGGATTAATCTCACACATAGCGGGAATATGCATGATTTTGCGTCCAAATAGAACTACATCGCGCTCAAAGGGACATTGAGCAGGAACGACTTTACAAATTAAATTCGCAAGGCGGGAATCATGAATATCCATATGATCGAGCCATTCTTTGACAGGCTCTAACAGATTTGGGTGATGTTCTTCGTGGTGCGATGATGATTCCAGTTTTTGCCGCAAATCATTAATGGGCTTGATTTCCTGATTTAACGCTTTGCAAAACTCTTGAATAATACAATCTTCTGTATCCGTGTATTTACCATCGGCAAGTGCCATCATCACTGCCATCCGTAAAAAATTTTCGCCTACCTTGCGATCGCTACCCAATGCATCAGCCAAGTCTTGAGCACTAATCGGTTCAAAATTAGAGATGGTTACTTCTTCACCCCATTCGTCACTATGACTAATTTGATCAAAGAGGGTACGCTCTTGCTCACTGTACTCATTGTCTGCGAGGGCAATGCTCATGAGTCCTCGAAACCAAGCTGAAATCTGTTCTTGCGTATAAGTCGGATGATTTTTTTGCATAACAAGTCAGTCTACAGGTTGAATAAATCATATAGCAATTTAAAACCCAGATATCAGAGGCAGTGCAAAGCACCGACTCTAAATATTTGGGTTTGATACCTAAAGCAATTTTCGAGCAAATGAACCAACCAAATAGATTTGAAAGTGCTGCAAAGCAACACTTTCAAACTTATTTGATTCGGGTTTGAGCGTAGATTTAATACCAAAACACAAAATGGCTACGCCATTTTGTGTTTTGGTATTAAAGGGTTTGGGTTTTAATTCACAAAAGTGTGACGACACTTTTGTGAATTGGTATAACATTTATTAATTATTGCTTGATATCGAATATGACTAGTTTTGATGGTTCGCAAATACCGATCGCGATGACGATCGCGGGTTCTGATAGTGGGGGTGGGGCGGGAATACAAGCTGACCTTCGTACTTTTGCTTTTCATCTGGTGCATGGCACTAGCGTACTTACTTGCGTTACTGCTCAAAATACGCAAGGCGTAACAAGGGTAGATGCGTTGTCAGTGGAGTCTGTTACAGCACAATTTGAAACTGTGATGATCGATATGCGGATTGGGGCGATCAAAACGGGAATGTTGCTCAATCAAGAGATTATTAAAACTGTTGCCAAAAAGCTAGTTGCTTTTGGTTTTGGGAATGTGGTGGTTGATCCTGTGATGGTGTCGCGGACTGGGGCTCAGTTAATTGATGATGATGCTTTGAAAATCATGGGCGAGCTGTTGATTCCCCTTGCCGCGATCGCAACGCCTAATCGCTATGAGGCGCAGATTCTGGCTGGGATGGAAATTCATACGCTGGAAGATATGCAAGCTGCGGCTCAGAGAATCTATAAATTAGGAGCGCGATCAGTACTGTTGAAAGGCGGTGGCATGTCAGGCGATCTCAAAGCAGTTGATGTGTGGTTTGATGGCGATCGCCTTGAGGTGTTACGGACTGAAGTGATTGAAACTATACATACTCATGGAACTGGATGCACTCTGTCCGCTGCGATCGCAGCAAATCTAGCATTAGGGAAATCACGGTTTCAGTCTGTGGTGGATGCGAAGAACTATGTGACTGAGGCTTTGAAATATGCTTTAGCGATCGGGAAAGGACAGGGGCCAGTCGGGCATTTCTTTCCATTGCTAAATAATTTTGCCAAAAATCACTAAGCTTTGATCGATGCCATCTAATTCAGCGATTTCTGGTAAAAAGCCCCATTCCGTAAAGCCTAATCTTTCAAATAGACGACGACTGGCGGCATTATGGGCAAATACAAACCCGACCAATTTAGTAATATTCAACTTAGGGCATTGGGCGATCGCGTGACTAAGCAACTTTTTGCCGATTCCCTTGCCTTGAAACATTGGATCTATATAAATGCTTACCTCGGCAGTTTTGTGATAGGCAGGGCGACCATAAAACATTTGCAAGCTTAACCAGCCAATGATCTTCTCATTTTGATCGCTTTGAAAATTGCGATCGCCGATTGTGATCACCCAAACAGGATAGCGATCTTCATGCGATCGCAACCAAGTGCGACGGCTCTCAACAGAGATTGGTTCGAGATCGGCAGTGGCAAGACGACTGGGAATAGCCGCATTATAAATTTGAATAATTGCGGATAAATCAGCCTCTACTGCCACCCGAATTTGCATGAACCTATACTCCTAAACTTCTTTGTTGTTCCAAAAACTTGCGCCGCCCGTCTTAAATATTGCAGTTTTCAAATGAGTATGTACTCATTTGAAAACTAAAAACAATCCTAGCAAGGGTTTTGAGTTTTCATTTTGCCTTCGGTAAAATGAAAACCGCAATAGCTATGAAAAATATAGCGCTTTGCGCTCTTAAAACCCAGAAATTAAAAGCGACGCATAGCGTCGCTTTTAATTTCTGGGTTTTGGTTTATGATCACATAGTTACTCATCTCCTTTTTATGGAATTATTTGCTGGGTTACTCACCACGGTTTTAGGTTTAGCAGGCGCACCAGGAATTGCAATTGATAAAGTTGCGACGGACTTTTTGCGTGGGCAAATCGTACGGGCTGATGTCCTAGAAGTACGAGTTGATAATGCTCCTAACTATCAGATTCTTTTGGGTAACGTCGATCGCATCCGTGTTGCAGGTCGTGGAGTTTACGTTTTAGAATTTTTGCGAATTGATCAGGTGGATCTGGAAACTGATCCGATTAGCATCGACCCTAACTTGTTACAATCTGGCAAAATTGTCTTGCGTCGTCCGTTGCAGGCTGCTGCGCGTGTCGTTTTGCGTTCCGAAGATATTAATACGGCTTTGCGATCGCCAAACGTTCAACCTTCCTTTAGAAATCTCAGCATTGATATTACTGGAACTAATAAAAATCCCGAAATTCTTGATCTAATCAATCCAGAAGTTACTTTTTTGGAAGGCGATCATATTCGCCTCTCAGCTACATTAAAATCGCAACCAACAGCAACTAAGCCTAAAGTCACAAGTCTCGATGTCTCCGTGAATGCGCAGATAAAGACTATTGGAGGAACCAAACTACAAATTATCAATCCTAAAATTGAATTGTCAGGAACGCCAGTGCCCGATCGCATTGCCAAAGCTTTTACAGAAGGATTGAATAAAGTCTTAGATTTGCGGCAATTAGAAAGCAAAGGCATCACAGCGCGAGTTCTCAAACTAGAACTTACAGAAGGAAAAATGCAAGTGATTGGCTTTGCCAAGATGGATTCTCTTCCTGAGCAATAGTTGCAACCATGAGTCAATGCCTCAACCCTAACTGCAATTTTCAAAATTCAGATCCCAGACTTAGTTTTTGTAGTCAATGTGGCTCAAAGCTAAAGATTGGCGATCGCTATCGGGCGTTGAAAATTCTTGGGCAAGGTGGCTTTGGCAGAGCTTTTATTGGCGTTGATGAAGCTCTGCCTTCTCAGCCACATTGTGTCATTAAACAGTTTTTCCCTGCTGATCTCAGTAGCGCTGTGAAAGCAGCCGAATTATTTCAACAGGAAGCTATTCGCCTTGATGACTTGGGCAAACATCCACAAATACCAACATTATTCGCCAATCTAGAGCATGACAATCGTCAATATTTGATCCAAGAATTTGTCGATGGAGATGATCTTCTAAAGGAACTCCGAGAACAGGGAGCTTTTAGTGAAGCCAAAATTCGGATGTTGTTGGCAGACTTACTGCCAGTTCTGCAATTTATACACGATCGCAACGTAATCCATCGAGATATCAAGCCCGAAAATATTATCCGTAGGCGATCGCCTAGTAATTCTGGAGCTTTATCTGGCTCAATAGCGACAGGCAATCATGTGTTAGTTGATTTTGGCGCAGCAAAATTTGTGACTGCTGCCGCAATGATGGAGACAGGAACCCGCATCGGTAGCGCGGTGTATGTTGCGCCAGAACAAATACGCGGGAAAGCAATCTTTGCTAGCGATATCTATAGTTTGGGTGTGACCTGTATTCATCTGCTCACTAATGCCTCACCTTTTGAGTTAATGGATATGGATGGAACTTGGATTTGGCGTGATTTTTTAGAAAACACTTCCATTAGCCCTGTCCTTGGTCAGGTTTTAGATCGTATGATTGCCTCGGCTCCAAGTCATCGCTATCAGACGGCTCAAGCAGTGTTAAGTGATCTGAAAAATTTAACTTCATCATCCTCGCAATCGAATAGACCAAGATTCCAAAGACCAACTTACTTGAAAGCAGGTGCGAAAACACTGATTACTCCGATCTCTCCACCAAAATCTCAACCAACTCAAGCGATCGCACCGTCGTTATCTCAATTTTCATTTGAGACAGCCATAGTTACTGTTAATCGGAATGCGATCGGTAAATTAACCAAAAATCAGTTGCAAATTAGCACTCGACAAAAAATAGGCAAAATCTATGTCGAGAATCTCGGTAATGTCCAAGGTAAGCCGATTGGGTTGGAAATGGTATTTATCCCCGCAGGAAGATTTCAGATTGGATCACCGATCAATGAATTAGAACATAGCGAGGAAGAAAGTCCACGCCATATCGTGAACATCCCACCATTCTTTATGTCTCGATTTCCAATCACACAAAGGCAATGGAAAATATTGATGGATAATAATCCTGCAATTTTTATAGGCAATAGCGATCGCCCTGTGGAAACTGTGACTTGGGATGACACCCAGCTTTTTTGTCAGAAACTAGCAGAGCGAACTGGTCGCCCCTATCGCTTGCCCAGTGAATCGGAATGGGAATATGCTTGTCGAGCGGGAACTTTAACAGCTTTTGGCTTTGGGGAAACGATCGCTGCAAATTTGGCTAATTATAATAGTGCAAGTCCCTACAAATACGCACCACAAGGTGTCAGTAATTCCTCGACATCTGAAGTTGGGACTTATCCTGCCAATGGTTTTGGCTTGCATGATATGCATGGAAATGTGTGGGAATGGTGTGCGGATAATTGGCATGACGATTATGACCTTTTGCCCAAGGATGGCAGTGCTTGGACTCAAGGGGGTGATCTCAGTTGTCGAGTAATCCGTGGAGGCTCTTGGCGCGATCCTGCTCATTATTGTCGTTCGGCTAAGCGTTCCCGAAATGCGACAAGTCAAGGCGATCGCACCACAGGTTTTCGCATCGTGGTTACTTTAATAACTTGATTAGAACAAAGCAATGTAAAAGTGTTGCTTCGCAACACTTTTACATTGCTTTGTTCTAAAAGAGAGTTGCGCCGCTACTCTCTTTTAGAACAAAGCAGGGGAACGCCTGATTTCTTGACCTTCGATAATTGTGTGGAGCTGCCAACTAGGATCAGTATCAGGAAAATCAGCACGATAATGAGCACCGCGACTTTCAGTTCTAAATAGAGCCGATCGCATTAACAAATATGCATAGTCCGCCAGATTACGGGTTTCGATCCATAGACGTGAAGGCTCAGCAAGTTCTGCTAACTCGGTTTGCCAAGCCGAAATTTGGATCAAAGCAATTTCCAGATCCGATTGAACCCGACAGATTCCCGCCGCTTGCCAACTCAGATTTTGAATTCCAGATTTAATCTGTTGAATAGTTGCCGAATGATTATGATCTTCTAGTTTGGGTGCGATCGCCTTCGGAGCATTAAAAATCTGCGTTGGCTGAGAACATACCTGTTCTGCTAAACGTTCTCCAAATACAAAGCATTCTAAGAGAGAATTACTCGCTAAGCGATTAGCTCCATGTACGCCCGTACTTGCCGTTTCGCCAACAGCATAGAGCCCGCTGATGGAAGTGGCTCCATAGGAATCCACGACAATACCTCCCATACAGTAATGAGCTGCGGGAGTTACAGGAATCGGCGTAGAGAAAATATCAATTTGCCATTGCTGACAGATTTTGATGATATTGGGAAAGCGATGAGCGATTCTCTCTTTGGGAATTGCTTGTAAATCGAGAAATACTGTGGGTTCTTTGGTCTTCTGAAGATGGTTAAATATGGCGCGACTGACGACATCTCTAGGTGCTAGTTCGCCCTTTGGATGGTAATTAAAAGCAAAGCGATCGCCTTGATGATCGATCAAATGTGCTCCTTCCCCACGTACTGCTTCACTGATCAGAAATCTGGGAGCCTTAGGTAAAGCGAGAGCAGTTGGATGAAACTGCACAAATTCCATATCTCGAATTACAGCTCCTGCACGCCATGCGATCGCGACACCATCTCCCGTGCTTGATGGTGGATTGGTATTTTGCGAAAATACTTGAGCACCGCCACCTGTTGCCAAGACTACCACTGGCGAACTTAAACAACTAATTTCCTGTTCCTGATCTAAATAAAAAACACCGCCACAGCGTCCCTTTTCCATATACAAATCTAAAACTAGGGTTGTACTCAAAACCTGAATACTAGGATTCTGGAGTACTGCGTCGGCAAGCTTTGACACCAACGCTCGACCTGTTGTATCTGCCGAGTGCAATACTCTACGTCTTGAGTGAGCAGCTTCTAAGGTGAGGGCAAGGCTACCATCTTCATCGCGATCGAAGTCTACGCCCAAGGCGATTAATTGCTGAATTTGTCGAGGTGCGGCGTTAACTAATACATCTACCGCCTCGGTTTCACATAAGCCAACCCCAGCGGCTAATGTGTCTTTGCCATGAAACTGAGGCGCATCATTTTTGTCGATAACTGCGGCAATCCCACCTTGCGCCCAGTCACTAGCCGAAGTTGACAAGTTATCTTTAGTCACTAAACCAATCCGCCAGTTTGGTGCTAAATCTGTAAGTCGAAGCGCAGTATAAAGTCCAGCAGCACCGCTGCCAATGATCAAAGCATCAAACCTTGTTTGGTTCATTAAGTAAAGCCAAGTTGTCAATAGTCGATATTATCTCACTAGATCAATATCATTGCTTTGAGTCAATAAGGAAAAAATGATCCATATAAATCCCAAAAAAAAATAGCAGCAGGCTGCACCTGTAGCTATTTTTTGGATTGATTATTTTGAGTAAGTCCCTATATCCATCATCACGAATTGGCAAGGCGATCGCTATAGGTTGCTTTAAATCGTCCAAGGATTCACAATGACCACTTCTATCCCTGCAAAATCTTTTTCGTTACGAGTAACTAGAGCTAAAGAATTCTGGAGAGCGATCGCAGCAATGAGAGAGTCCATCATTGGCAGTGGTCGCCCTTGTTTTTCAAGTTTTCCAACTAATTCACCCCATAACAAAATGGTTGAAAGATCAATGCCTATAATCCTTCCTGAAAAACGATTGGGAAGGGTTTGTTTTAACCAAATATCTAGATCTTCTTTACGTTGAGATGATGCAAGTTTGCTAATGCCCTTAGCAATTTCACCAATTGTAATCACACTTAAATAGAGTGTCTCAGGGGCTTGTGCATCTAGCCAGTCCAGAACTTTTTGATTTGGTTGCTTGGCGACTAATTCTGAGATTAGGCAGGTATCAAGGAGATAAGTCATAGAATGAATCGGTCGGGCGGTAGACTTTTATCACGGCTGAGGTCTAGCTCTCCAGTGGCAGCAAGTTCTGCAAGGGGAGATTGTCGAAAAAATTCGGAGAGTTTGGTGGGGGATTGATTAATGCTCAATGGTTGCTTAGTCGATCGCCACACTTGCATAAATTGGATTAGTAATGCTTCAGGTGTTTGCTCGATTTCACGGATTAGTTGTTCTTTGATTGTCATAACTTAACCCTCTTTGTTGTTTAAGCATAACTCAATATTTTTGTGAATAGAGGCGATCGCCTATGTACATCATCACGAATTAGCAAGACGATCGCATCAAAGAAACCAAAGATCGTAAATTTATCTCTACTGATGCTGATTATGAGCCGTGAATTGAGCTAATGTAGATACAATATAGATACATTGACGGAGATTTTTATGACTGCGGCGATCGCTAAGTGGGGTAATAGTTTAGCTGTACGCATTCCTCAAGCTATAGCTGAACAGGCGCAAATTCAAGCAGGAAGCGAAATCAATATTGATATTGTTGATGGCAAGATTGTTTTGACACCGCATCGGCGTAAAAAATATACTCTAGATGAATTACTAGATGGCATGACCTCTGAGCATCTCCATGCAGAAATTTCTACGGGTGTTTCTGTTGGGAATGAAGTATGGTAAAGCTATACATCCCTGATCGTGGTGATATTGTCTGGCTAGATTTCGATCCACAGGCTGGACATGAACAATCTGGGCATCGTCCTGCTTTTGTGATTTCACCGATCGCCTATAACCAAAGGTCAAGCTTGGCTCTGCTTTGTCCGATTACTTCTAAACCGAAGGGATGGAAGTTTGAGGTTCTGCTTATAGATACCAAGGCTAAGGGAGTGATTCTTGCGGATCAGATTAAAAGTTTGGATTGGCAAGCGAGAAAGATAGACTTTATTGAGAAGGCTTCTGTAAATATTATTAATGAAGTCATAGGCAAAATTGAGGCGTTATTAACCTAAATCTATCATCACGAATTAGCAAGGCGATCGCACAAAAAATAAATTAATACCCAAATCTGAGAAATTTATAATATGATAAAAATTAGAAAATTTCTGGGTGGGTAGCAATGTCTGAAGATTCTAATCGCAATTCTGGGTTTAACGCAGCAGCTAATAGTCATGTTCGCCATGTTACCTTAGAAGATATTTCAAAATTTACTCCAGAAAAAGTAAATCATATTTATCGGGGTGGTATTAGAGAAGGCGCTAGTAGAACTGATACTCATGCACAACAGATGGTTGATAAGATTCCTCCATCACAACGGGCTGGAAGTGATGGACAATCGGCAGCAACTAGAACTAAAGAATATCTATCTAATAAAGATGCTAGTCACATTAATCCTCATAGCAAGGGTGGATCGACACATCCAGACAATATGAAATGGGAAAATCGCTCTACTAACCGAGCCAGAGGTGATAAGCCAATGACTCCGAAAGAGCAAAAGATTATAGATACCAAAGCTAATCTTGATAATCTTTCGGGTGCAGTGCAGAGGGGAATGGAGGCAGGCTTAAAAGGTGCGGTGATTGGGGCGGTCACGACTTTACCTTTTTCTTTTTTAAGAAATGCTTTACGGGTTTCTCGTGGTGAAATGACTAGCCAAGAGGCAGCAATGGAGACTGGCAAAGAAACTTTAATAGGTGGAGCTGTGGGCGGTGTGACAGCCTTTACTGTGACCGCAGTTGCATCTGCATTTCCACCAATTGCGATCGCACTTACAGCAGTTTCCCCTGCTTTATTAGTCGCTGGTGGCGCAGGTATGGTTTATGAGTTCTTCAAAATTCTGGAGGATCATAAACAACAGGTTAGAGATTATTACAACTCTCTGACTGAGCAACAATTGAGCTATTTGCAGCAAGTCGAAGATGAGATGATCTATGAACACAAGAAGAATCTTAGATTCTTAGATGAGCAAAGGGCATTGAGTGAAGAGATCGTAAATCGTCCTCGCAGGGCTGGAATTGAAAGAGCTTTTGAGCGTTTACAGCAATCAATGGCGATCGCTGAAAGCATGGGTTTAAGTAGCAAAGATAGTAAGCTTCTTCCCAACTCTAAACAACGATATCTATCGGCAAATAGTTAAGCAAAACTAACCGAAATTGAGAATATGATCTTTATTATTCCTTTCATAATTGGAGCGATAGGTGTTGCTGTTGGTGCTGTTGGTGGAGCATTTGCCGCCCATGCAGCAGGAGAAAAAGATAGACAAGAATCAAAAAGTCATCGTAAAGTTGCTAATAAACTTTGTGACAAATATTCCAAACTCCAAAAGCAATATTATGACCTAGCAGATAAAAGTAAGTCTGAAAACAAACGTTTACTTGAAAAGCTTGCTATATCTGAAGTTGAAAAAGACACGTTGCATTTGTTAGTCGATCTACAGCAAGCAATTATCGGACTCATGTTAAGTATTGATGAAAGTCCTAGCTATGAAGCTTTAGCTCAAATAAATATAGCTGTGAAAGCAACCAATCAGGTTCTATTAAACTTGGATAAAAATCCTATTGAGATTAATTCTGACTACTTTGATCGCAATTTTAAGCGTGTAATTTCTATTGAGGGATCGAACATTCGGGAACTCATCGCAAAAGATCCAAATACTCCACCTGCAACACTGACGAAGCTTTCAAAAGATTTATTCTGGATTCGTGAAGCTGTAGCCAATAATCCGTCTACACCAATAAATGTACTTACTTGGCTAAAGAATGACACCTGTGTAGAAGTAATTAATGCTGCCGAAAAAAATCTAGATTACCAGCAAAGATCGCATTTATTAACTGTCAAGTATGGATGCCAAGTTAGCATCAAAGCTTGTAATAGTAAATATGTTATGTGCCGTTTGAATCGTCATGCCAAGCTTGCTGCTAGAGCGGAGCATATTAATGATTGGGAAAAATTTGAGATCGTTAATGTAGCCAATTCTCTCTTGGAAAATAAAAATATACCTGTTCGCTATGGTGACAAAGTAGCATTTCGTTCACTTGCTAATGATAAGTTTGCAAGCTCAGATCTTGGCAATCATGGGAGACTAATAGCTAGTGTTCCTCATATAAAGGAATGGGAAATATTCACAGTATTACCATTTAAACATGATGATAAATTAGGCACAAATATAGAATATGAGGATGAATTTACATTGCGAGTACATAGCTCAAAGCAGGTTTACTGTAGAGTCAAAGAGAATGGACGTATTTGTATTGACTCAATTAGAACTGATGGCTCAGAAGTTTTTACTTTTATCAAACCGAGTAATTAAAAGCATCAAAATTGAATTTATAAATAACTTCGTTAAGAGAAACAAACTATGAGAACGATCGCTATTCAAATAGATGAAGATATTGCCCAAGTATTTCAAGCTTCACAACCAGAGCAACAACAACAGATTCAATCATGGCTCAATCAGTGGATGAGACAAGCCTTAAAAATCAGTAAGTTACAAAACACAATGGATAGACTGAGTGATGAAACTGTGACTAATGGATTAACGCCAGAAATTTTACAGACAATCGTTTAGAGAGGTTATTAACATGGGAACTATCACAATTCAAGTCGATGCTGAAGTTGCGAAGGCATATCAGGGAATCAATTCTACCAACCGTAAAAAAATAGAAATGCTATTTAACATTTTGTTGCAACAAGAGTTAAAAGAAATATCCCTCATGCAAATCATGGATGATATTGGCTATCAAGCCGAAAAGAATGGATTAACCCCTGAAATTTTAGAATCAATACTTGCTGATGAAGACTAATCGAATTGTCTTTGATACCAATGTCATTGTTAGCGCTTTAATGTTTCCTCGTTCTGCGCCAAGACAAGCCTTTAACCTTGCCTATTCCACAAGCAAAATCTTAGCATCTACAGCAACTATTCTGGAATTAGAAGAAGTTCTAAGACGCAAAAAATTTGAGAAATATTTTTCAATGGAAGAACGTGTAAAATTTGTTGCTAGATTTTTTGTCGATGCAGAAATTATCGAAATTATCGAAAAAATTACAGCTTGTCGCGATCGCAAAGATGATAAGTTCTTAGAACTGGCTGTCAATGGGAATGCGAACTACATCATCACTGGCGATCAAGATTTGCTTGTACTAAATCCGTTTCAAGATATTGCAATTATTTCTGTATCAGATTATTTGAGCTTGTAGTGAATAGGCGATCGCATCTTCAGCATTATTCGCGATCGCCCAGATTGCGTTAAAAAATGAAACCCAATACTAATAGACATTGTAAACAATGCGATCGCCAATAAGAAAATGCGAAACTCCTCTTTTTGCTTTAAACAATTTGTAATCTTTCAAGACAAATGTGCGATGAAAGTAGGAACAGATGGCATCTTGTTGGGAGCTTGGGCAAATATATCTGACAACTCTCAAATTCTTGATATTGGAACTGGGACAGGCTTACTGGCGCTGATGATGGCTCAGCGATCGCCATCGTCAAATATTGACGCAGTGGAAATTGACGATGAAGCATATGGACAAGCCAAAGAGAATATCGAGAATTCACCTTGGGGCGATCGCATAAATATTTTTCATGCTCCAATTCAAGACTTTGCTAGCAATTGCTCTAAGCAATATGACTTAATTATTTCCAATCCTCCTTTTTTTGAGAAGGCGAGTAAATCATCGCAAAAGTCAAGAAACTTAGCGCGACATAGTGACAGCCTTTCTCAAACAGATATTCTCCAAATCGCTTCGCAGTTACTAAAGCCAAATGGTCATTTAGCGGTTATTTATCCGACAGATTTAGCTGATACTTTCCTGAATAAAGCCAAGGGTTTTCACTTATTTTGCGATCGCAAAGTCAATGTCAAACCAACCCCAAAAACTATCATCAAACGCATCTTGTTAGAATTAAGTTCAACATTAAGTTCAACTCAAGGGCAAACTCAAGAAGCTATATTGATAGTAGAGGAACGCAAACATATCTACACAAAGGAATACATTAATTTAGTACAAGACTTTTACCTAAATTTGTCTGTAGTAATTACTCCCTGCTCATTGAATAATTAGTGATGTTCGGCGAAGCCGAACATCACTAATTATTCAGCCTGTACTTCTTGCTGCACTAGCGCTACAGGGCTTGGATCTGGATTTTAATTGCGCCAAGCTATTTATTGTGTATATTTAACCTTGGTTAAAACTTCAAACGTTTGTATACCTATGCCTACCCAAAATGATATCCCAGTTGCTCAAAGAGTCAGCGATCCTAACCGATCAGCCCAAAAGCAACCAGAAAAAGTCAAAACAATTTCGCGATCGCTACAATCAGTTCCTTGGTGGGCATATGGTTTGGCAGTACTAGCTTTTTTATCCCCGATTGTTAGCACCCGCATCTGGTTTGCCCTGAATGCTAATGCCACCAATCAACCGAAAGAAATTACTTCATCCGATCCAAGCTCACAACCAGTTTCTTCTTCGCAAATTGAGCAACCATCGCCTGTTCCTACAGCACCATTTATGAGTGCAACTCCTGCGTCTAGAGGTAATGACACTAAGCAAAATCCAGAAGTTAATACTAAAGAATCCAATAGTCCACCAGATTTATTTGGACATCATGCATTTAGTGAAGCTCCTGCGAATAAATTACGCACTATAGGTCGAGCAGGAGATGGTTATGAAATTCGGCTGCATGAGGCAGCAGCAAAAAGTTTTCTCCGAATGGAAGCTGATGCAAAGGCTGATGGTATAGATTTTGTCGTGATTTCGGGCTTTCGGACAATCTCAGAGCAGCAAGAACTTTTCTTTGATATCAGCAAGCAACGCAACCAAACGCCAGCCCAACGAGCAAAAGTTAGCGCTCCTCCGGGGCATAGCGAGCATCACACTGGCTATGCGTTAGATATTGGTGATGGTGCAGTGCCAAGTGCCAATCTATCCACTAACTTCGAGAAAACTCCTGCCTTTCAGTGGTTGCAAAATAATGCAGCCAAGTACGGCTTTGAAATGTCTTTCCCGCCCAAAAACCCTCAGGGCGTAATGTACGAGCCTTGGCATTGGCGATTTGTTGGCGACGATGATAGCCTCGCAACTTTCTACAAAAAGTCAAACCGTAGTAATTCCTTTATCCAAAAACCATAACTTAGGACAAACAAAGAGCTTAAGTCCTTTGTCTGTCTTAAGTGATTTCGAGCTGAACCTTGTCATGAATGTAACTGCCACTGATTTACTAGCGATCGCCATATTTACAATTACGATGATGTCTTTGGTGGGCACAATGGCAGGTTTGTCCCCAGTCGTCCCAGCCGCGATCGCCATTAGTTTACTTAGTGCTTGGGGTATTGATATTGGCTTTTGGCAAGGAAAATTTGGAGCATATACTCAAGCATGGCTGAGAGCGCGATCTCCAAAGTATCGCGAACGAGTTTCTTATCATGAAGCAGGACATTTTCTTGCAGCTCATGTGCTTGGTTTTAAAGTTGTGAACTACGCGATCGCGGGTATCGTTGGGAGATCGCTAGGTGAAATATTAGCCGATGAATCTTTTAAAGGTATCGAAGGTGGCGTGGAAATCGAGGTTGTTGATGCTCCTAATTCCGCAAATTTATCAGCAAATTTGCTCGATCGCTATAGCACTGTATATATGGCAGGTATCGCAGCCGAACAACTGATGTGTGAAGGGGCAACTGAAGGCGGTATTGATGATATGCAACGCCTTCGGGAAGCAATTGCTCATTTACCTAACCCGATGACCCAAGAGCGTTGGGCGTTGCTAAATGCCCGTAATTTATTAAGCGATCGGCGTTCGGTGCTAATTGCCCTTGCCGAGAAAATGCTCAATGGAGCAACCGTCGAGGATTGTTGTCAAACCATTGATCAACAACTTTCTATAGCAAAAAACTAAGGGTGGCGCTTCGCGCCACCCTTAGTTTTTATAAGTTGAGTGCTTCTTCTGTAAGCATGGGAACTTGGGGAGGATCTTCTTCTGGCTTACTATTTTTCTCGTCAGGCAACCACTTTAAGAGTGGAAGTGGCAAAAGGCTAGTTAAATTAGCAATTAAAACTAATAACCAGAGGTTATCAAAATTGGATTCGGTAACGCCTAGAAGGTAGGTTAAACCTGCTCCTAACTGAAAAGAACATAGCGCCGAAATATTCAACACCGACATCAAAAGAGCAAATAATGTTGCTTCAATTCCTTCAGGACATAGTCGAGCCGCTAACACCAAAACGGGCATAAAGGCAATGCGACCAGCTACGGTCAAAATCAAACTGTCACCAAGACTAAACCAGCGATCGTCAATACCTATAGCTCGGTTGGTGTGCGTCACTAGTAATAAGCTGGTAAGCCCTAGCAAAGTGGAAATAATGGTTGTCCAAAAGAAAATCTTACGAGTCGGCACACCTCTAAAAAAGCGCTGAAATAGCCACACACCTAGTAAGCCCGCCCAACTCGCAAAAAATCGAACCGTACCAAGAAATTCAGGATTAAACTTAAGTTCATTGGTCGTGAAATAGAAGAAAGCAGTATCAGCGCTTGGCGATGCTTGCCAACAGAATAAAAAGGCAGCAGGCAACCAAATTGCCTTATTCGTAAAGGCTTGGCGCAGTTGCGTAAAGTTGAACCTCAACGACATCCAGATTTGCGAATTTCTTGATAAATTTGCAGGCTTTGGAGGTGGCGACCCATCTTCTGACTTATTAGCAGGATCGGGTGCAACAATAAAAATCGTGGACATGGGTGGATCTGCGATCGCAAAGGCTGAGATACCCACCAAAAGCGGCAAAATCGCGGTAATTTCAAAAACAAATTTTGCGCCAAATTGTTCTAGTAGGTAGCCACTCAAGTACGCAGAGATAATCGCGCCAATTGAGGAGGCGATCCAGCTAAAAGACTGTAATGAACCTGCATCGCCTTCTGGCTCCAGTCTGGCGCGTTGGACAATCAGTGCATCGGTAATCGCATCAGAAAAAGCTAGAGATAAAGAGCCAGTCGCAATCATTGCGATCGCCCAAAATGGAGTTTTGACCCATAAACCCATGCTCACCCATGCAAAAATCCCTAAAATGCTCGATAGCAATAGATAAGGACGGCGACGATAGCCAAATACTGGGAATCCATCAGATATCAAACCGTATAAGGGCTTAACTGTCCAAGGTAACATCGTAATACCAACCATTGAGGCAACTTCCGCAGGGCTTAGCCCTAAGTTATCCTTAAGGAAGAAACTTACGGCAAGTTGAGAGATTGCCATTGCACCTTGCACAAAATAAATAACTGCGATCGCACCCAGCTCTAGGTCAAACGAGCGCCCTCGTAGTTTTTTGAGCCAGTCTGATTGGATTAGCACTATACGATTGCCCAAATATTAAGAAATTTTAATCTAAATATATTTTAGTATCAATGCAGAAAATCGTGTAGTACCCATATGTGTAACCAGCGATTCTCATTAATGAGAATCGCTGGTTGCACATATGCTTCAGAGCAGATAAGCGACATATCAGATATGCTAGAAATATAATCGTAGACTATAAACTTTACTAAGACTTATGGATACTCACCAAGAAACTGAATATGTCCTAAGTAACTCGCGCTTAATGCAACAGATCAGACAGTTCAAGCAAAATTCTAAAAAGTCGCACAATGACCAAGCAAATCTTTCTCTCGATTTCGACTACATAACCTAAGTTGCTACCCATAGATTAACGCTAAGAGCAAGGACAAATAGCATGACTTTAAGCTCAAAACCTTTTGCAGTAACAGCATGAATAGATTTAGGTAAAAGCTGGGATATCAAACTACCTGT
>JBIKYZ010000194.1:0-9983 GCA_044354985.1 Pseudanabaena sp.
GATCGCAGTCTTTTCTCTGGGGTGATTCCAGATGACGTGGTTGAGAATCTCAAATGAGTCTTCGCTTACTTCTGTTTCTCCTTGTAAGAAGGCGTAAGCTCTCAAAATCATCACCATCTGCACATATTTTCTGGTGCTAGCAACAAAGTTTTCTTTCTTGAATTCCCGTTGCAGATCGACTAGAGAATCGACTACTTGACTGGTGAATGGTAGTTTCTGCACTTGCGTCTGCATCTGCTCTAGTTCAACTAAGCTCAGTACGGTTGTAACTTTGGGGGCGATCGCGTTGCCTGTCTTGCGTAATAGCAATGTTCTCAGGTCTTCATCACCTAAGTAATCAACCATGTACCGCAAACTCAACCGATCCCAAAATGCTCCATCTTCTTCGCCATCCAGTAATTCATTGGAGCAACCAATCATCGTGATCAATGGTGATTGCAGTTTGATTTTGCCGTTTAGAAATTCGCGTTCGTTCATCAGTCCCAGTGCTGAATTGCGGACAATGCTATTAGCTTTGCCAATTTCATCCATTAGGGCTAAGTGCGCTTCAGGCAACATGGCTTTGGTATCGCGCACGAATTTGCCTTTCTGTAATTCCGCAAGGTCTGGCGCTCCCAATACTTCTTCAGCGACGGTGGTTTTGGTCATCAGGTAATGAAAGAATGTCGTTCCTGATATTGCATCTGAGACGGCTTTGGCAAGTTCGGTTTTGCCTGTGCCTGGTTGTCCCCCCAAAAAGACATGCATCTTGGCAAGGAGTCCCACCATAATCAGGTCGATCGCTTCGCTGCGATCTAAGTACACAACTTTCAATTCTTCGCGCAGTTGTTGCAGTTTAACTGTAGGTGCTACTGATGGTGTGGTTGCTTTTACTTTGCCGTTGGTTTGCGCTATATCTGTGGCTATCATTTTGATTTTCTCTCTATTTTTAAATAAGTTTTGTGGTTGCTTAGGAATAGCTGATTTGCTACTCCTAAGCTCTTCGCTAGAAGCCGATATCAAATAGGCTGTCTTCGATCTCGGATATTGGGTCAGGATCTATGCTGGTTTCTTGCAGAAGTGTTTCTACTTCTGGTTGTTTTTCAGGAATGGTATTCGGATCGGTTGGTTTTACTTCAGCTTTTGTGGAAGCTGTGGTTGCCATTCCATTGAGGGCTTCCACACAACGTTGTTTAAGTTGGGCAAGTTTATCGGTCAGGGTATCAGAGCGGAATTGTAATAACTCTGATAGCATCTTGGTTTTGTCTTCTACTTCCCGATATACTCGTAGTTGGTTTTGCAGGGTGCTGCCTTTGGTTTCTGATGCTTTCTGCGGATCTAGCAGGTCGTCTAGGTAGCCTGACATGGCCTGTACTTCTTTCTCTAGGGATTGCCTCGCGATGATGTCCATGTCGCCGATTCCTGCGATCGGCATCCAGCGCATATAGTTCTCCCTATGGATTAGGGGCAGCAATTCCCGAAAGGCTTTCAGTTCTGTCCTAAACCGACGGGCGACAAAGTATGTGCCGCCTTTTTCTCGAAATGGAACTCCAGACTTTTTGACAAATTCAGTCAGCATGGCGCGGATTTCTTTGCTGGTGATCTCTTGACTCCATGCATACCATTTGTCAAAGGTGGCTTTGGCACTTGTAATCAGTGATTCATATTCGCTACTCCAGTCTTCTTGTTTCCAATTGGTTGACTCGTTGCTTTTGTCAAAGCTATAGGATGCGAGTTGGCTATAGCGGAGCTTTTTGTCTTTCTCGTTTTTGTTCTCTATGACAAATCCATAAACTAATACGCCGTTATTCGAGATTGGACGGATTAGGAGGTTTTGATTGCTCAACTGGGTTTTTGTTTTAGTGTGAGCGTTTTTGAAGGCGCTCAGTTTGTTGGGGCTTTCAGGCAAATAGCCGAAGTCTAGGTTGACTTGTTGGGCTGCTTGCTTCAGTGTTTGTTCGCTCAGTCGAGTTTCAGAACAAATTGACCATGCAATCAAGTCTCCTAAGTACTCGGCTCCTTTGTCGATCAGATCTTGCTGTGTAGCAATCATTGCTGTTGTATTCATTGTTTTTGGCTGTTAGCTTTTGGTGATTAGTTATTGGTTAGTTTTATTGAATGTTGATTGGCTAAAAGCTAATAGCTAATCGCCTCTAAGCACTCTTCGGCTTTTTATGCCAATACTTGCGCTGACGGCGCGTTTGCCTGTGGATTTGCGGATGCTTTTCTTCGATGTGATGATGCTCTGGTTGGATGGCGATCGCTAATAGCAGCAGCCCGCACAAGATACTTTTGGTTCTATGTAATGTCATATTTATTTCCATAAAAAAGTAGCCTCCCGATTGAAATCAGGAGGCTTTTGGGTGGTTAGAATCGTTGCAAGTTTTAGGTGGGTGAATCCACGGCAAACTCGGCTTCTAGCCTTGATTTATTGGCTTCGTAAGCTTGTTTTGCGGTTAGAAATGGATGGGCGATTACATAGGAGCTAAATCCGCCATCGGAACGGATGAAACATACTACTACTTGCTTTTCTGGCTTATAATCTTTGATTTGCCTCTTTTCTTCTCCTTGAAAGGGATTTGGATAGCCTGATTCTGTGGCTATTCTCTTGACAGTGGTGAGACTCAGATAGCTACCATAGCTCTCCGAGTTTAGCCAACGTTGATAGGGATTTATGCCAATTTGTGATGCTTTGGATAGGCTTACGTCAATGACGATTGCTCCTCTTCCTTCACTTTCGTAGCCATTCCATGCTACGGCTAGCATTAATTCTAGGTTTACGCGAATAAATTCTACATGGCTCTGCCTTGATTCACTTCCAGTTGGTAAGTCCGACAGATTGTATTTCAAGCTCATTGGTTCAATCCTTTTCCTCAAATTAATTTTCATTAAAACTCCTGCTAAGGAATTTTGATAAGCTTGCTTGTGCCATTGGATAAATCTAAGTTATTTATATATTTGAGAACATAAAAATAAAGGGTCATAGATTTAATCTACAACCCTTTATACTTTTAATCCAATCGATTTCATGTTGTTTTTTATGTTTAACGCATACATACTTGAGCATCGATGTCTTTGAGATAATCCCAATGATTTTTGTAACCAGCTATCGGCGCTAAAGATTGAGCAAATACTCTAGCGCGAGTACAGTTTTTTGCTTCTATCGCTGTTGCTACTTTTTCCATTAGTTGTAGCGAGAAATCGCGATCACCTTTAATGCGTTCTATTTCCACCTTTGCTTTTTCAGATTCGGCTCTCGTGTCATCCGATGAGCCACCTATTTGAAAAGTGAGTCCAACGATTGATTCATTGCCAGATGGAGAGGTTTTATGCTGAATATAACCACATACTCTTTGATTGCAAGTAGGAAAGTTAGAAAGTCCGTTATTGAATTGGACTCCATTGCCGAGAATATTGCTATTGAGTGGGATTGTACCTTGTAAAGGATTAGCGGTAGTTGATAAGTTGTCGGTTTGTATGGTTTGGGGTGCAGTAGTTGATAAGTTGTCGGTTTGGATAGTTGGGGATGTTGTTTGTTGGTTTTCTTGAGCGATCGCCACTCCACCTATTGCCCACAAAGCGATTGATGTAAAACAGACACAAATCTTTAGCATTTTAAGTTTCCCCTTTTTAATATTTATTTGATGAAATAGAATGTTAAAAAAGCGATCGCTTTCATGATGGCATGAAGAGGCGATCGCAATATTATCTATCTGACAAAATCGCCAGTCTGACGATTAGCCCAGTTGACTCGATCTACAAACTGATCAGGGGTCACATTGAGAGCCATGCTTGATCTCCAATCGCCAGTGATATTGACCCAAGCGCGAGAGGAAAAATCGAGGCAGTTGCAAATTCCCTTGTTTAAAACACTGGAAGGTGAGTAAATAAGGCAGTTAGTCCGTGCAAGAACGCTCCATTTATTGCTAAGGATTGTTCTGACTTCAGATGCTCGTTGAGGAGATAGACGTATTTTACGAACTGCAAGACCTCTAGGAGCGAAACGATAATCTCCGTTGAGGTAGCGATTAGTGTGGTCTACTTCGTAGTTAGTTCGCAATCCATGTCCCCAAGGCCAGAAACCGAAGGTTCGATCAGTTTGCCAACCCCGACCATCATTTCTGATTAAAGCGATCCAAGCATGACCAGCATCATTCGTACTAAACCGAGGGTTGTCGCGCTTGCGAGCCATCAGTAACAGTTCATAGCTAGTTGCTGAGGCAGCACTTGCGCTTGTAATCATTTCGGCTGATAAGCCTGCTGAGGTCAAAGTGATGGCAGCGATCGCGACAGATCCAAGGGCTTTGGCTGAAAACTTCGTCGTGATTTTCGCAAGGATTTTGGCTGGTAGAGAATGCGATCGCTTGTCTCCAGTGTCAGAGTTTAGCAAATCATCTACTGTATCTTGAGGGTTGCGAGTAAGCATTATTGGAAACTCCTGATATATTGTTTAGAGACTTGTTTTTTGTCTCGGCTCTTTGCTTTGACTCCTATAGCTTTGATCAAAAGTTGGGCTGAGATCGGGAGGTTAACAAGGCTGAGTTAAGTTTGTTTCAATAACCTTGAAACCCTTATCCTGTTTGGTTTATACAAATTGGATAAGCGCAAGAACGTAAAAGTTATTGCTTAAGTTAAGTCTTACGATTGTTAAAGGTGTCAGTATGGTCAATGTTCGGCAACGTAATCGGGAAACTTATAAGTTCACGCCAGAGGGGTTGGCTAAAATTAATGAGGCTTTGGCTAAGTTAACGAAAAATAAACCGACTTGGCATGGTTGGTTAGAGGGGCAAGCCCAAAATAAAAAACTTGTTTTGTCTGCTGAGACAATTAAGAAAATGTTAGGTTTAACGGTGGGAGATAAGGTTCAAGGAGGTGAGGAAGGGGTTGAAGAAAATAAGATTGTTACTTTAAGAGAATTGTTAGTTGCGATCCTTGAAGACAAAAGCTACAGCAATCTTGCTAAGAAAATAAAGACTCTCAAGCGTGGTGATGATTGGCAACTGGTAACTTTTGAATCTAAGATAAAGTCTAAACCTACAAAATCTAATAATGAAAATAAAAGAACAACAACACAACATCAACTTTTAGGTAGATCAAAAGATTATGAAATACTAGAGAAAATATGTGGATTGCACAGAATAATCGTTATAAGAGGTGGTGGTGGTTTCGGTAAATCCCGTCTAGCAGAATCATTTATCGAAATGAATGATTTCGAGCAAGTCCTTGAAATTCATATGCCCAAGGATGTTCAAAATTTTATTGATGTTGAAAGTGTTCTTTCTCATTGGATTCAGGAGTTGACTGGTATTGAACAAAGACGGGATTTACAATCCAACTTGGTGATTTTACGCAGAATTGTCCGTGAAAAAAAAATAGGAATACTAATTGACAATCTTGAAACAGCACTTGATATAAATGGATGTTTTACACAGAATTACAAAAGATATTTAGACCTACTTAGGGTCTTGGATGATATTTTTGCAAAATCAAAAACCATTATTACTAGCCGAGTCAAACTTTGTGAATATTCAATAGAATGTGAAGATTATTTAATCCAAGGTCTTGAACTTCAATATTGGTTAGAGTTTTTTAGCATAACAGTTAATGATTCGGACTTAATTCCTAAGGAAATAATAGAAATGCATTCCGCTCTGGGAGGTAGTCCTTTTGGAATGAAAATTTTATTTAAAAATATTCATAGTCTCTTTGATGGAGATTTTAAAGAATACTGGAAACAATACCCGATAAGAGAATTATTATCAGTAGAAAAAAACCTTAAAAATTTAGTCAACGAACAATTTGAATTATTGAGAATTATCTCTCCAAATGCATACAAGTTATTATGTCGAATGGGATGCTATAGATATCAGGAAGATGTACCATCTATCCCAAATAGTGGCTTAATTGCACTGATGTGGGATATAGATGAAAATGAACATTTGGATATTATAGAGACCCTTCAAAATCACTGCTTAATTGAATATAGAACTGGTGAGTACTACCTGCATCCATTCATTCGAGAAATATCTGTTGCTAGGCTAAGGAATGATTTTCTTGAATGGCAAACAACAAACAATAATGCAGCCGAATATTTTACTAAAAGCGTTGACGAGATTAAAAGTATTAGAGATGCAAACAGAGCGCTCGAATCTTTGTATCACTATCGTAATATTGGTGATTACATTTCAATGTGTCAATCCCTAGCAAGAGATAGAAATAACCCTTTGCAATTTAAGGAATCAAGTAATGTAGTTCTTTTGAGAGATTCACTCGGCAATTCAGTTTTACGTTACGGTTTGTTTGAAAAGATGACCTTTTGGGAAAATGCGATTATCGATCAACTCGATCTAAATACAAATTCTAAACAATCACAATATGAAGTCGCAAAATTTTTCAACATTTTTGGAGATCTATACTTACCTTTAGGTAAGATAATAAAATCTGGTCATTACCATATCAAATCTAGAGAAGTTGCTATTGCTTGTTCAAATCGGTATCTTGAGCTTGCATCACTCACTAATCTGGCTCTCTGTAAAGTCGAGCTTTGTCAATATGATGAGGCAAAAACTCTTTTATGTGAGGCAATGAGCCATAAAAGTGATGATTGGTACAACGAGCATGAAGACAAATTTGTTGTAATATCAAGTTCAATTCTTCTCTATGTTTTGTGTTGCTTAGGTCTATATAATGATGCTGAAATCCTTTTCTCAGAGGTTTACGACTCATTTACAACCTATAAGCTTGGAATACAGGGAATGGGGTATAGATATATATTTACTGCAAAAGCTTGTAAATGCCTAGGATATATAGATAAATCATTTTCCATTTTTGAAAGCGCTCTTAAATTTTCACAAGCTGCTTGTTACAAAATACTTGAGGGACATTCAATATTAGGAATAGCAGAACTTGAACGGATTCAGGGAGATTCAAAAAGTTCAGTTGTCAATCACATAAAAGCGATCAATATTTTTGAGCAATCTGGTTCTAATACTTATCTTGCAGATGCATATCTTCAATATGCTTTGACTCTTAAAGAAATTGGCAATGAAGACTATGTTAATTTTTTTAACAAGGCTATTGTAATATATCAAGATATGGAAAATGTCCAGATGATCAAAAAGATCAAATCAATGATTTAATCTAATTACATAAAAGGAATAAATGAATGAAAAGCTCTGAAACGCAAAAGAAATCTTTACGAGTGTTTGAGATTGATCAACGACTTGTTGATCAATACTTTAATTCCTATGAGGAAATTCTAAAGTATCGGCAAGAGGTATACGAGAGTGGCTTACTTGAATCGCTTAGAAACAGCGCTGAAGAGTTTGGGAAGAATGTCATTGGTGAGACAGTTAGAGGTAATCAGTATGAACTTGCTGACATTGGGATGGAAGAAGGGATTTATCTCTACTCTATTCTAAGAAAACTAAAACCAGATGTTGCTGTAGAAACTGGAGTATGCAACGGCTTCTCGACTGCATTTATTCTGCTTGCTTTAGAGACTAATACAAATGGTTTTTTGTATTCACTAGATATGCCTGAAATTGCTGATGTCAAATATGAAGCAGGTGTATTTTGGGATGGTAAAAAAGGGGCAGTAATACCTCGCGATCAGCAACCTGGATGGGCAATTCCAACACATCTAAAAGATAGATGGAATCTTACTATAGGAAGAAGTCAAGATTGCTTGCCTAACTTATTGGAGAAACTGAAAAGTATTGATTTTTTTATACATGACAGTGAACATTCATACGAATGTCAGTATTTTGAATGTACTGAGTCATTCAAAGTTCTCAAGGAGGGAGGTGTATTGATGGTAGACGATGTTGAGTGGAATAGTTCTTTTTATGATTTTGCGAATGAAAAGAATAAAGAGATTATTCATATAGGAAGTGATTTGGGCTTTTTTGTCAAGTAGTTCCTGAGAGGAGACTGAATTTTAGTCAATTTTCGCCTTGTTCTCGATTGAGATTATCTTTAAATTAAGGCGATTTACTAGAGCCACAATATTTGCCGCAGGAGTTGATCGTTTCTGGAGATAACATAAAATCATAGTAAAGGAGCAAGTTCCCAATTGCTGAAAGCTTACTCACTTTACTCAATTTAGAACAGCTTCAACTGTTCTCTCTCCTCATTTACATTCTTCTGTGGAATCACAAGTTGCTTACCTCCTCCTTCTAAAAGCATGAATTCAGACAACGGCTTGAATACCTGCGGTTGTAGAAACTGTAAAAGCCGATCGCCATTCACAGGAATTTCAATCTCAACAGAGCTAACAATCTGCGCGATTTGTTCAAGCCAGTTATCAGCATCACCTGATACCCAATCCTCAAACTGTCTCTGCCTCAATGCCTCCACGATCGCTGTTGATGGTGGCTCCAACTTGGCGACTACAGAATCACGTTGCCAAAATATCTCTCTTGAATCAGTCAATTCCTCATCATCAAGATTAGGCTCTTGATCATCATTATCCACGGGTGCTTCGTTAGCAATTGTGTCAAACAGTTGCTTGAGAAACTCTAACCGATTTGCTTTTTCGTGGTATGTCTGAAGTTGATCGAACGGCTGACTGACACGCTTTTGCAAGATTGGTAGTTCTTGCCGATCGCGTTCAAGAGTTTCTTGGGCTGTAGTCAATTTGGCAGCGATCGCATTTCTCACCACATGCAAAAGTGAACTATGCGGATTGTGGCAATCAACATTAAATTCATAGCCTGAACTAATGCTCATACCAATCGAGCCATTCACCTCAGAGCCAAATCTACTCAGATACACGTTCAGTCCTGCAAATTGTCCGATTTGCATTTGAGTTAACCGATAGCTATCTCTCAGCTTTTGGAATTGTTCAGAAATATGATCGGCTATCAGCACGGCTTTATCCAACATCACACCGCGATCGCTAATGAATAGCTTCAGGTTGGCTTTGGCGACGGTGGCTAGGTCTGTTTGAATATGCTGAATGTTAGCGGGATGGTTGGTATTTACCATGTCAGTTAGATACTGAATCTTGGATTTGTCCCTAAACTGCGTATCGTTATAGGCTTGCAATTGCATTCCTAGTCCTTGCAATTCGGCTTCGAGGGTTGCACGTTCCATAATTAGAGGATCGCCCGATGCGATCGCTTTCATTTGGGCGGCGTTGAGGACTGTCTCATCAATGTCTTCGATAGTGCGATGGGTGCGATCGCCCGACATCACCTGCGAAATCATCCTCTGCTTATTCTCAATCGCTTGCCATAGGAACGAATCAAATCCTGCTTGGTTATTCCTACCTTCGGTGACATAGCGGAAGATAAACACATCACTCCATTCATTACCCTGCCTCACTCCTCTACCTTCGCGTTGTTCAAGATCTGATGGTCGCCAAGGACAATCAATGTGGTGCAAGGCAATCAGTTTGGTTTGCATATTCACACCTGTCCCAAGTTTGGAAGTGGAGCCGAAGACAATCCTAATTCTGCCTTCATTGATCGCTTCAAACAGCTTGACTTTCTTAGCATCGGTATCATAGTCATGGATAAAAGCAATCTGGTCGGCGGGTATGCCCAACATCAACAAAGTATCGCGGATATAGCTATAGCTATTCCACTTGTCTTTCTTAGGCGCATTGCGATCGCAAAAGATGGCTTGAGTTCCTTTGCAGATCGCGGTGATTGTCCAGATTTGCCAGACATTCCACGCACAGGCTAAGAGTTTGTTGTCTAGCCATTCTGAAGCATCTGGTGATACTAATTTCGTATGCATTGATGACTTGGAGCCATCGCCTGTGATTTTGAGCATGTTGTCAACTTCAGCGCTGACTTTGCGTTTTTCTACTGCCTCTGCGCGATCGCAGAGTTTATCCATATAGGCGATCTGCTCTTGGGATGGCTTGCAAGACATCACATGGTAATGCGGTGTCGGTGTTTTGACTTCGGCAAGCGCGGCAGTCTGAATATCGGTTACTTGACACCACATCGCCATCAGTTCGGGCAGGTTGACAAATTCTCGCAGACGAGTTTTCG
>JBIKYZ010000028.1:0-30194 GCA_044354985.1 Pseudanabaena sp.
TAGCCATTCATAGCACGCTTGCTCATCTAGCAATTGGGTTAGGGGAAATTTGATCATCTTAATCTCTGAAAATTCAAAACGACTTACTCCTATTTTGCCATTTCACCTATTTACCCAGATGAGCCAGTATGCCAAGGACCCAAATATGATACTTTTGATTTTGATTGGGACATTAGGTTGTTGCGCTGCATAAAACAATAACAAAACTTTCTCTATAACTTCTTTCCCTGCAACAAGAGCAAATTTTTTAAGTTTTCTCCAAAAGCCTTCCTCTGTGTACAAAGACGCATCAACTATAGGTTTTTCAATACTTAGATTTACAAAAAAGTCAAGGACTGGAATTTCCTGTTTTGACAATATTGAAATAGCAGCCTCTTTAGACATACTGACTACATCTTTTGCATTAAGTTTGCTTTCACGGATGTTTAACAATCGTTGCACAAAATTTTGTAATGCTTCAAGCTGACTGTTTGTAACATTAAACTTTTCTTTCGCAATATAGATTGCTTTTTCTTCTTCTGGCGTAATTTCCTTATCTACCCAAGCAACATAAATAAGGTAGAAAAGAAGACCCCAACGCAAGTTATCTTCTGCTCCTTGCAGTTGATCTAGGCATTTTTCTAGATATGGTGGATGTTGTATATATGACTGAATTTCTTGTTTAGTAGCATCAGAAAGAGATGTGTAATCTATAGTTTTAAAGATAGCTTGAGATTCCTCAAGAGCTATTTCACCATCTGCTTTTGCAACTGCAAATAGAGCGCCATAAAAACTTAATTGATGGTTTTCAGATAACTTAGCGGGATGGAATGAATAGCTCATACTCTAAAAAATATATAATTTCATTTCTACGCTTGGCGAACATATTCGCGCAGTTGCGCTTTTAAACCCTCAGTAATCATTGGGAAACCACTGATTTCTTGGATAATAGAACTTGCTGAGACACCATTATCCATCAGCTTTTTTACTACAGCTTTCGCGAAAGTTTCTACTCCAACTTTTGCAATCATGCTAGAAACTGATGCAATCAAAGTAAGGACAACTACACCGCCAAGCATACCAAAAAGACCTCCTAAAAGTGCTAATGATGTTGTAATAGCAACAGCTCCAGCATAAGAAGAAGTTGCAACCAATCCTACTAAAACTAGACCAGCAACTCCCATTCCAGCTAATTTATTTACTAGTTCGTCCATATTAAAGTTTTGAATTGTGAGTTTTGGATTAGACAGATAAATTTGATTTACAAATAAATTTGTATACACATTCTTGCCAATATATTCAGTTATTATACATTTTTAAATATCTTTCTAAATAATTACTTTGTGTGAACTATACAACGCCTACATAAATCGCAGTTTCCTCATTACTAATCCATGCCCAAAGTTGATCGCCATAGGAAAAATGCCACCATTCATTAGGATGCCTCACAAATCCTCTATGGGTCATTACTTGGTTTAATAATTCACGATCGCGATGAAATTCCATTTCTAAACTATCAGAAAGTAAGGTGGGCATTGCCCACCCTAATTTGTTATTTAGGAACTACCGACACAATCAAGAGATTATCGGGTTGTAATAATTCCTTCGCAGCACGATTGACCTGCTCAAGCTTTATCGATTGAATGCGCTGAGGAAACTTGTAAAAATCGCCCACTGGTAAACCATAGATCTCATCGCTTAGTAAAGAGTCTGCAATGTTATCAGGATCGGCAAACTCAGTCGAGAAATTGTTAATCAAGCTCTTCTTTGCCACTTCAAATTCAGCTTGGGTAATCCCCTTATCGCGCACTTCTTTGAGCAAAGCCACCGTTGCCGCGATCGCCTTTGCCGTATCCTTGCCACTGGTTTGCATCTGTACGATAAATGCACCCTGTGGCGGTCTACCTGCTTGGAAGTAGCTAAAAATGCCATAGGTCAAACCAAGGCGATCGCGTATTTCTGTGCCAAGGCGGCTAGATAATGTATCACCACCCAAAACTTGATTTAGTAATATCGCGGGATAGTACTGTGGATCAGAACGAGAAATGCTTGGATGACCAATGAGCGTGACCGCTTGAGTTTTACCCGCTAGAGATGTTTGCTTCTCGTTGGTAGCAGCAAGGTTAGGAACTTTGGGGTATTGGAACTTTGGCGCTTTGCCTATAGCTTGCCATTTACCCAATTTTTCTTCGAGTAAGGATCTCACTGTCGCAGGGTCGAAATCTCCCATGAGTGTGAGAATCGTACTGTCAGGACGATAATAGGTTTTATAGAAATTCGCTAAATCTTCGCGTTTTAAAGATTTGAGAGTTGCTTCAGTTCGCATCGCATTAAATGGATGCCCTTTAGGATAGAGCGTTGACTGAAAGATCCTACGCACTAAAGCATTAGGATTGTCCAGCTCTGACTTAAAGGCTAAGAGATTGCGTTGAAGATTTAGGTCAAATTCCTTGGCTGGGAAAGTTGCATTTTGCAGCAAGTCGGCTAATTGATCGATCACTATTGGCAAATCTTTGGATAATGCGATGCCTGAAACACCTACACTTTCTCGACCTGCCGAAAATCCTAAACTAGCTCCACGATTTTCTAAGCGTGATGCAAGGGTTAGCGCATCTTTGGTGGTAGTGCCATTGGTAAGATTTTGCGCCGTGATTCCAGCCAAACCAGCTTTTTCAATTGAGTCAAAGCCTGCACCTGCATTGATTTCACCCATTAGAGTTACTGTCGGCGTACTGCGATCGGTCAATAACAATACTTTCAAGCCATTTGCTAACGTGAACTTGTCGGGCTCCACCGCCGTGGGAATATTGACCTTGTTAATTAATGCGCTTTCTGGCAAATACTTAGCTACTTCTGATGGATCGACAGGAGAGCTAGGTTTAAAAGCTTGGGAAGAATGTGCATTGCTGGGAGTTGTGCCAGCACCAGCCGTAATTACCGACGGCTCGAAATATCCGACCACACGCCGATCGCGTTGCAAATATTGCTTGGCAACTCGCTTGACATCAGCACTTGTGACCTTATTAACCGCACTCAAGTAGCGATCGCTAAAGCGATAATCCATAGCTACAGTCTGGTTATAGCCAATTTGGCTAGCTTGAGAATTAATATCCCGATTGCCTAAAATGTAGCTAGCTCGCATACTAGTTTTAGCGCGTTCTAGCTCTTCTGTGGTTATTGGCTGCGTTTGCAGCTTGTCAATTTCAGCCAACAACAAGCGATCTAGTTCTTCGAGCGATTTACCCTCTGTTGGTGTCGCGCTCATAAAGTACCAGCCTGTGCCAATCATTGATGAGGCACTACCACTAGCACTACTCGCTAAGCCTGTCTCCACTAACGCTTGATAGAGTCGTGAACTTCTACCTGATGTCAGGATGCTATCCATTACATCGATCGCTGCAACATCTGCACCATTAACATTAGGCAAATCTGGATAAACTGCTTGCAAAAATGGCACACTACCAGGCTCTTTGAGTCGAATTGGCTCTTGTGCCGATTGAGGTTCTGGTGGCTTGGGTTTACTTTGCTGTGCTTCAGGTGTGATTAATACTTTGGGCTTTGGTGGAGCGGCGATCGCACCATAGATTTCGCGCACTTTTTTGAGTGTGGCTTCTGTCTCGAAATTACCAACAATTACCAAAGTTGCATTATCAGGACGATAGAAAGTACGGTAATAATTTTGAATATCCTCAACTGTATAGTTCTCAACATCAGGACGATAGCCAATAACTGGCCAACCATAAGAACTATCAGGATAAGCCGCTAGCATCACTTGTCGATAAAGTCTTGTGCCTGGGCTATTGTTACCGCCGTCTAGTTCTGATAAAACAACAGTACGCTCACTTTTGAGTTCATTTTCGCCTGCGACTGTATTGACCATGCGATCGGCTTCCAACCTAAGCATTGCATCCAGTTTGTCGCTTCCTGCTGTCCCCACATAGGCGGTCATGTCATAGCTAGTAAAAGCATTAGAGTCACTACCTAAGGCACTAAACAATCGTCCAAACTGGATTGGACGATCTTTTGTCCCTTTAAACATTAAATGCTCGAGCTGGTGAGAAATGCCTGTTATTCCTGCTTTCTCATTTTGGGAACCAACGCGATACCAGATCTGCACGCTGACAACAGGAGCTGTATTCACCTGCTTCGTTAACACCGTCAAACCGTTATCTAGGACTGTTTTAATCACATTTCCTGTCAACGATTCGGGCGATTGGTTAGCAATCGTAGTTTTGGCAACTAGATCAGGTTGAGATGCAAATGCTTGACCACCTGACAATTGCCCCAAAGTTGATTGCCAAGTTAGGGGCAAGTTACTGAACATCACCACTGCGATCGCGGTGGCTAGTCCTCGACTCAAAAAAGAGAGCATAAAATTACGCTTCACCGAAATCTCCACGAAATACAGTTTTTATTATAGATGGACTAAACTAACGTCAGTTTAAATTACAGTGCTTTCCGCTCAAACTAGAACCAAGAAATTTTTTGAAAGTGTTGCAAAGCAACACTTTTAAAAAATTTCTTGTGGTTCGTTTAAGCGCACAGCGCTGTAAGCTTGATAAATTTGCCTTTCCGCTCTTATTAGAGCCAATTTGAAATTATCCCGAACTCACGTTAAATACACTATGAATACAAACGATGACTTGAGTCCTTCGTTTTCTCACTCTGAACTTAAATCTGATTATACTTACGAGTTAATGGATGTAGAAGCTATCCAAAAGGCTTTAGGACGATCGCGTGCTTCGGTATATCGCTATGCTAATACTGATCCATTGCAAGGTTTACTAAATTTACCTTACGATCCAACGCGGTTAAATCCTGAGCTGCGCCAAAGCGATCGCGAACCTTTATTATTTCATCCCACCGAGGTGTCAAGATTTGCAAGGGATGTTTTAAAAATGAAACAGGTGACCATTCAGGTGCAGGAGCCAGCCCAAAACGAGACTAATCGACTATTACGAGAAATTTTGCAAGAGATGCGATCGCTCAATCAGGCGATCTCGTCTTTGCGTAATCCCCAGTCGTGAATCATTATGGTTTAATTATAAATACTTTAGCTTTATTTCGGTGCTATGACTCTTGATGCAATCGAATTTGCGGAAAATCCAGAGCCACGTTGCCCTTGTGTGTTGCTTTTAGACACTTCTGGATCGATGGGTGGGGAAAAAATTGCAGCTTTGAATGCAGGGTTGCAAACTTTTCGGGATGATCTGTTGCAGGACAATTTGGCGAGTAAACGGGTGGAAGTGGCGATCGTTGCTTTTGATTCGACGGTGCGCGTGGAGCATGAGTTTGCTACGGCTGAGCATTTTCAAGCTCCAACTTTGACAGCGCAGGGTTTGACCTATACGGCTGCGGGTATTAACAAAGCCCTTGATTTGTTGCAAGCGCGTAAGCGCGAGTATAAGGATAATGGCATTACTTACTATCGTCCTTGGGTGTTTTTGATTACCGATGGTGCGCCCTATGGCGAGGATGCCTATCTTTTGACTCAGGCGGCGCAACGGGTGAAGGAGGAGGAGACTAATAAACGGGTTGCCTTTTTTGCGGTGGGTGTGGAAGGTGCGGATATGAATCAGTTGCAAACGATGTCATTGCGATCGCCGATTAAACTCAAGGGATTAAGTTTCCGCGAGATGTTTGTGTGGCTGTCGGCAAGTATGCAGCGTGTCTCTCATTCTAAGCCTGATGAGCAAGTTCCTTTAGCACCTCCTACAGATTGGATGTCAGTTTGATGAATCTTGATAATTCTTATAATCCTCAAAATACAGATCAGTTAGATCGATGGTCAGTGGTAGCGGTTTCTCTTGAAGGAACTAGTCATCAAAAGCGGGATTTGCCCTGTCAGGATGCTCATTTTTGGCAAGTGGTAGGCGATCGCATTTTAGTGGCGGGTGTTGCGGATGGGGCGGGATCTGTCTCGCTTTCGGAAGTGGGATCTTTGCTGGCGGTGCAAACTGCGGTGAAGGGAATTGCTTCTAAAATTGCCGAGTCATCAATTCCTGAGAGCGATGAAGGATGGAAAGTGCTGCTGAACAGTGGTTTAGAAGATGCTTTAGTGGCTATTCAGGAAGAGGCAGAATCGCGTCAAGTGAATATGCGTGAACTATCGACGACTTTGTTAATCGTGGTGGCGACTCCCGATCTTGTGGCGGCGATTCAGGTGGGAGATGGGGCGATTGTGGTGGCTAACCAGAAGGGAACGGCGATCGCTTTGACTAGTCCTCCGATTGAGGAATCTCTAGATTTGGCTACGTTTCTGACTTCACCGAATGGCATTGATTCTGCTCAGATTTGTTTATGGGAAGGGAAACCTGCTCAGTTAGCGATGTTTTCCGATGGGTTGCAAATGTTGGCTTTGCAAATGCCTGAAGGTGCGGCTCATGCGCCATTTTTTGCGCCGTTGTTTAAGTTCATTGCTGAAGCGAAGGATTTAGATGTGGCGAATCAGGAGTTAACAGGATTTTTGCGATCGCCTAGAGTTTGCGATCGCACTGATGATGATTTGACTTTGCTATTGGCTGCATTGACAAGTTAATGGCGCTATACTAAAAACGAGCTTTTACTGTAAGTAGATGAGGTGAAAACTATGGTTACTCAATATCAAGTTCGGCTGTTTCATAATGGGCGCAACCAAACGCTGAATATCCCTCATGCTTTTGAAATGCCAAGTAATGATGTGGTAATTCGCAAAGATGGTGAAAGGCTAATTATTGAGCCATTCAAGAAGGGGTCTTTACTGCAATTATTGGCAACTCTAGAAGATATTGATGAAGATTTTCCTAATGTTGACGATGGTTTACTACCACTTGATGATATTCAATTTTAGCTATGACTTATCTCTATCTGTTGGATACAAATATCATCTCAGATTTGGTGAAACATCCCAATGGGAAAATTGCTCAACGCATAGCTGAAGTTGGCGAGATTTGTATATGTACAAGTATCGTTGTTGCTTGTGAGTTGCGGTTTGGGTCAGAAAAGAATGGTTCGCTGCGTTTAAAACAGCAAGTAGATCAGATTCTTGAGTTGATTGCGGTGTTGCCTCTTGAGTCTCCGATTGAGTTTCATTATGCTGAGATTCGGTCGTATTTAGAACGGGAGGGAACATCCATTGGAGCTAATGATTTGCTGATTGCGGCGCATGGTTTAGCGTTGAATTTAACAGTTGTTACGGCAAATGTGCGAGAGTTTTCGCGTGTGCCAAATTTGGCTGTGGAGAATTGGCTGATTTAAACATTTAGGCTGTCTACTAAACAGCACAAAAATTCATGGATAAAAGTTACATCTTCTTAAAGTCACCGATTGGATCGGGTGGTGAGGCGAATATCTATACGGTGCAGATTAATTCTGAACTGGTGGCGAAGGTTTATCATCAGCCGCATGGGGACTATGCGCGAAAGTTGGCGTTTATGGTTGCGAATCCGCCTGTCGATCCTTTGGCAAAAGAGGGACGGGTATCCATCGCTTGGGCGACTGAGTTGGTGACGGATTTGGGTCTGGTGGTGGGCTTTTTGATGCCAAAGCTGGATACGAGCAAGGCAAAGCCAATTTTTCAATATTACAATCCTTCTGAGCGCCGCAAGGAAAGTCCTACATTTAGCTATGTCTCTTTGTTGCGGACTGCGAGAAATTTAGCGCGGGCGGTGCGATCGGTGCATTCGCGGGGATATGTGATTGGGGATGTGAATGAGTCGAATGTGTTGGTTGCCGAAGATGCGATCGTGACTTTGGTGGATACGGATTCGTTTCAGGTGAATGATGGAACTACAGTTTATCGCTGTACGGTGGGTAAGCCTGAGTATACGCCGCCTGAGTTGCAGGGTGTGAGTTTTCGGGATGTGGATCGCTCAGTGCAGCATGATCTGTTTGGGTTGGGGGTGTTGATTTATCAGTTGTTGATGGAGGGAACGCATCCTTTTGGTGGGGTGTTTAGGGGGCAGGGTGAGCCGCCAGAGTTAAAGGAACGGATTAAGGCGGGACATTTCCCGCATGGTCGGCGCGGGATTCCTTATAATCCAATGCCTTTGGCTCCTTCTTTTCAGATGTTGCCTGTGGCTTTGCAGGAGCTTTTTCTGCTTTGTTTTGAGCAGGGACATGGCAATCCTGCGGCTCGTCCTACGGCGGATGTGTGGAGTAAGGCGTTGGGGGCGGCTGAGGATGATTTGGTGAGGTGTGGGGTAAATGGTCAGCATTATTACAGTGGACATTTGGGTGTTTGTCCTTGGTGTGAGAGGGCTGTGAAGTTGAGGGGACGCGATCCGTTTCCTGCGTTGGGTGCGATTAGGTCGGGGCAACATCTGAAACCTACTGCGATCGGTAAGGCTGTTGGGAAGCCGATATTGAAACCAAAACCTAATCCACCTGTTAGTAAAACATCAACCCCAAATCCTCTTCCTAGTCCAGTAATTACGCCTCAAGTTTTAATCTCAACGACACAAATTCCATCTCAACCTCAATCAACTTCTCAACCACTTATTGCTGTAAATGCTCTTGTTATTGAGGCTTCAGTCAGTTTTAGGCACAAATCTATCATATTTTTACTAATTCAAGTATGTTATTGGAATGACTTCGAGTGGGAAGGCTTTCTTTTTATCTGCTTTTTAGCATTCTTTATAGCATTCATTATTTATGTGGTAATTGTTATAGCAATAAAAAATGATGTTATTGGACTTATTGGTAGTACTGTTTTTTTGGGTTTGGTAATTGTAAACAACAGCGAACAACCTGTCAACAGTGTTGCTTTTAGTCCCGATAGCAAGATGATCGCTACGAGTAGTGATGACAAAACTATAAAACTGTGGAACCTTAATGGTAGGAAACTCCAAACTTTCACAGGGCATAGGGGTGATTCGGTCATACTTTGCGGTGTCACAAGTGTCGTTTTTAGTCCTGATGGCAAGATGCTCGCTTCTGGCAGTGGCGACAGAACTATAAAATTGTGGAACCTTGATGGTAGAGAACTCCAAACTTTTACAGGACATAGAGATGGGGTCACAAGTGTCGCATTTAGTCCCGATGGCAAGATGCTCGCTTCTGGCAGTGGCGACAGAACTATAAAATTGTGGAACCTTAATGGTAGAGAACTCCAAACTTTTACAGGACATAGCAGTCGGGTCACAAGTGTCGCATTTAGTCCCGATGGTAAGATGATCGCTACGAGTAGTGATGACAAAACTATAAAACTGTGGAACCTTGATGGTAGAGAACTCCAAACTTTCACAGGACATAGCGATTTTGTCACAAGTGTCGCATTTAGTCCCGATGGTAAGATGATCGCTACGAGTAGTAATGACAAAACTATAAAACTGTGGAACCTTAATGGTAGAGAACTCCAAACTTTTACAGGACATAGAGATTTTGTCACAAGTGTCGCATTTAGTCCCGATGGTAAGATGATCGCTACGAGTAGTGATGACAAAACTATAAAACTGTGGAACCTTAATGGTAGAGAACTCCAAACTTTTACAGGACATAGCAGTCTGGTCACAAGTGTCGCATTTAGTCCCGATGGGAAGATGCTTGCTTCTAGCAGTAGGGACAACAGTGTAAAACTGTTGAAGATCGAAAGTAAGTAACTTCAAACCTCCAGAGGGTGTAACAATTGTTAGGTAAGTTAGCCCCTTGAAATAGAATATTTGTAAGGCTTTAAGTAAAGGCTTCTAAAACAAGTCTTAGGTTGAAAATATGACATAATGCAGTTCTGCAAACTTTGCTATACCAAGAAAATCTCAATCAGGTTTTTGCAGTATCACAATAGCACTCAATATTGCTGTACTTTCCACGAAATCGAAGGATCAACAAACTCCATCTTCGCAACTCGCCAACTAGGGCTTTTTTGATAATAACTATTAGGATCTACTGCTATTCGAGGTTGCTTACTGGGAGATGGAACTTCTCTAGCCTGTTGGATTTATAGTGATTAAGTAGCGAGAACTTGTGTTACAATGCTCAAATGAGAGTTAAAGCTCATAAAAATCAACAATTTTACCTTTAAAAAGAATATTTATGTTATACGACAGTTTATTTAAGAAGTATAGGGATCAAGACCCTAAAGCAGTTTTTGCTCATTTTCCTTATAAAAGCGAGTTAGGTGACACGTGGGAAACCCCGTTCCAAAAATTGGCGGAAAAAGCGAAAAAAAATGAAAGTTGGAATTTTGAAAAGCCTGAATTTAGGAAAGACGGAATTAACTACCCAATTCTGTCTAGCTATTTAAATTTTACATTCATTAGATTGCAGCAACAAAACAAGATAAAGTATTCATCTGATGACTCAAAAGCCTGCATCAATACTGGTTTGCAAACGCCAGAAGACAAAGATATATTTGCAACATTCTACAAAAATCAAAATGCAGTGCAAAGAAATCAACCTAATTGGACGTTATTTGGTTACTTTGAGACTTTTTCCGACAAGATGCGAGATTTTGAACCTGTACCAGATATAGCAACTTACATTAACGATCCTTCTGAACTCGTTTTTGATCACCGATATGAATTAGAGGTTGACTATGATCACATCATAAACGACAACATAGAACGTTTGCCTGATGTGTTACAGAGCAATGCGTCATTAGCCAGAAAGTCTATTGACGGCTCTATAAATCAACTAAAACACCGTTTGAAACGCAACTACAAACTAGCAGTTCCTCATTGGTATGACGAAAAAATTCAGTTGTTGTTACCTCTAAGCATAACTGATGATGTTAATGCTGATGTTGCTCTTGTTGCCGAGAAAGACACACAAAGGCAAAAATACATGGTTAGAACCATACTCACTATGGACATGGCTTATCTAGATGCAAGAGTCATCTGTGCGCCAGATAGACAATGGTTAAATCCATAGGATTAGGATATTTATCAGCTTAATCAACAAATTCAGTGGAATCGCCAATTTTGTAGGGTGCGTTCATAAAATGTAACGCACCTCATGTTTTTCCTAAAAGAATTATTTAATTAAGTATGCTTCTTATGCGATGGACAAATCCGATGTTCAGCGTCCCACCATAGCAAATCCATCACCCCCTCATCAACCTTGCCCCAAACCCTTCCCTTACCCGTCAAACGCAAAGAAGTGAGCTCATCCAACTGCTCCGAAAAAATTTCAAAAAGACGATCCTGATCCTCCTTGATTAACTTATCCACCGAAACATTGTGATTTTGTTTCTTCGCATCCAGCAATATCTCCCTCCAAGTCATCGTCTCAAAATTTGCCAACTTCTCCCGAATCGCATTAACTCCATTTACATCTAGAATATGCCAACCAAAAGGATCAACAAACTCCATCTTCGCAACTCGCCAACTAGGGCTTTTCTGATAATAACTGATGTTACGTGGAATGAAGATTTCCCTCACCCCCCAGCCCCCTCTCCCAGAGAGGAGAGGGGGAGCAAAATCCAGAAAATTCTTGTTCCCCTCGCCCTTTGGGAGAGGGGCTAGGGGTGAGGGGATTAGAAACTTCCACGTAACATCAGATAATAACTATCAGGATCTACTGCTATTCGAGGTTGCTTAGTGGAAGATGGAACATCTCTAGCCTGTTTGGGCTGCTTGACCTTCTTAACCATTACTGCAAACTTCCATAATACTCAGCGATCGCCGCCAACGAAATCACGCGATCGCCTATTTGCCTAAAAAGTTGTGTGATTAGCGATCGCCACGATCTAAAAAGGCTAAAATAACAGCAGACCATGATCATTACTTGACAATGAACGAATTAAAAATCTTTACTGAATACCCCGATCGCGCGATCACGATCATCCAAAAAGCAACCCGTTCCGAAATCCTACGAATGGAAAACAAAAACAGATAGAACAAAGATTAAAAACATTCGAGCAGAGATATCAAACTTCCTTCAGCGAATTAGCAACATCTTGGACAGCCGAAAACTCAGTTTGCCCTGTCAGGATGCTCATTTTTGGCAAGTGGTAGGCGATCGCCTTTTTTAGTGGCGGGTGTTGCGGATGGGGCGGGATCTGTCTCGCTCTCGGAGGTGGGATCTTTGCTGGCGGTGCAAACGGCGGTGAAGGGAATTGCTTCTAAAATAGCGGAGTCATCAATTCCTGATAATGATGAAGGATGGAAACTGCTGCTTAACAGTGGTTTAGAAGATGCTTTAGTGGCTATTCAGGAAGAAGCGGAATCCAGTCAAGTGAATATGCGTGAACTATCAACGACTTTGTTTATTGCGGTAGCGACTCCTGATATTGTGGCGGCGATTCAGGTGGGAAATGGGGCGGTTGTGGTTGCTAATCAGAAAGGAACGGCGATCGCTTTGACTAGTCCTCCCATTGAAGAGTCTCTAGATTTAGCTACGTTTTTGACTTCACCAAATGGGATTGATTCTGCTCAGATTTGTTTATGGGAAGGGAAACCTGCTCAGTTAGCGATGTTTTCCGATGGGTTGCAAATGTTGGCTCTGCAAATGCCTGAAGGTGTGGCTCATGCGCCATTTTTTGCTCCGCTATTTAAGTTCATTGCTGAGGCGTAGGATTTAGATGTGGCGAATCAGGAGTTAACAGGATTTTTGCGATCGCCTAGGGTTTGCGATCGCACCGATGACGATTTAACTTTACTGTTGGCTTCCTTGGCTTAGAGTGACTCTACCTAAGCACTTGTACTAAAATATTCATAATGAATGATCGAGGTTACTCTCATGCTTTTACAAGAACTTAAAGAAAAGTCTTATAAATTATCGACAAGCGATCGCCTTGAATTGATTAGTGCTTTGGTGCAGTCTTTACAAAATTCTGGTGAAAATACGGATTGGCAATATTTGGTACAACGTGAATATTCTTGGCGGCGACAGTTATACCTTAAAGGGCGTAAACTTTTAGCTGCAACTGTTTGGCAAGATATGTTAGCTAATGCGATGTCCCATGAAGATGCTGCGGATAATTGGGATTTGCCATTAGCCGCTATTGATGAGGTCGTTCGTTACTGCGAAAGTCATCAAGATCTCTTGAAGATAGAGGCAGATGAGGAGTATTGCCGTTTAGTAAATAAAGGAGTCTCCCTTGAGCCTAAAACTGCTGCTTGATGAGGATTCGCAAGCAAAATATTTGGTTAATCTTTTGCGGGTCGCAGGTCACGATGTTGTCACAGTCAATGAATCAAGTTTAGGAGGTTTCCCAGACTCGGCTGTATTGGATTTTGCCAGACAAAAAAGACGAATAGTGTTGACTCGTAATTGTGATGATTTTCTAGAGTTGCATAGGCTGAATCCGAATCATGCTGGAATTTTGGCTGTATATCAGAGTCCAGACAAAGCTAAGAATATGAGTTATCAAGGGATTGTTAAGGCGATCGCTAATCTCGAAATGGCTGGTTATGAACTGGAAAATCAGTTTGTAATTCTCAATCAATGGAATTGGAACTAGTACAAAACATCGTTAATAATTTAACCCTATGGATAAAAGTTACATTTTCTTAAAGTCACCGATTGGATCGGGTGGCGAGGCGAATATCTATACGGTGCAGATTAATTCTGAACTGGTGGCGAAGGTTTATCATCAGCCGCATGGTGACTATGCGCGAAAGTTGGCGTTTATGGTTGCGAATCCGCCTGTCGATCCTTTGGCAAAAGAGGGACGGGTATCCATCGCTTGGGCGACTGAGTTGGTGACGGATTTGGGTCTGGTGGTGGGCTTTTTGATGCCAAAGCTGGATACGAGCAAGGCAAAGCCAATTTTCCAATATTACAATCCTTCTGAGCGCCGCAAGGAAAGTCCTACATTTAGCTATGTCTCATTGTTGCGAACTGCGAGAAATTTGGCGCGGGCGGTGCGATCGGTGCATTTACGGGGATATGTGATTGGGGATGTGAATGAGTCGAATGTGTTGGTAGCGGAAGATGCGATCGTGACTTTGGTGGATACGGATTCGTTTCAGGTGAATGATGGTACTACGGTTTATCGCTGTACGGTGGGTAAGCCTGAGTATACGCCGCCTGAGTTACAGGGTGTGAGTTTTCGGGATGTGGATCGCTCAGTGCAGCATGATCTGTTTGGGTTGGGGGTGTTGATTTATCAGTTGTTGATGGAGGGGACGCATCCTTTTGGTGGGGTGTTTAGGGGACAGGGTGAAGCGCCAGAGTTAAAGGAACGGATTAAGGCGGGACATTTCCCTCATGGTCGGCGCGGGGTTCCTTATAATCCAATGCCTTTGGCTCCTTCTTTTCGGATGTTGCCTGTTGCCTTGCAGGAGCTTTTTCTGCTTTGTTTTGAGTCGGGACATGGCAATCCTGCGGCTCGTCCTACGGCGGATGTTTGGAGTAAGGCGTTGGGTGAGGCTGAGGATGGTTTGGTGACGTGTGGGGTAAATGGTCAGCATCATTACAGTGGACATTTGGGTGTTTGTCCTTGGTGTGAGAGGGCTGCGAAGTTAGGGGGACGCGATCCGTTTCCTGCGTTGGGTGCGATTAGTTCGGGGCAACATCTGAAACCTGCGGCGATCGGTAATGCTGTTGAGAAACCAATATTAAAAGCGAAGGCTACACAATCTAATTCGAGCAAAATAACTTCAAATTACCAGATAACAACAAATAATAATTCCATTTCTTTACTTAATAAACTCACAGATTGGGGATTATTGCTATTTAGTAAACCTAGATGGAAATACATATTAATCTGCACATTACCTATTGTATTAGGAATAATTATATTTGCTTTTATTTATAGAATTGATCCAATAACCTTTTTGATTTCTCAGTCTAAGTTACAATCAAATATTGTTATACATTCAGGTAATATTCCAACTAATAACAAAGACTTTTACTATAATCTGAGTTTTAGTCCTGATAGTAAATGGCTGCAATTTCGAGAAGAAAATGATACAACAATAAAAATATGGGATACAAATAATGGGAAATTAACTCATGAAGATAGCCTTGGGTCTGATTTTAGTCCTAGCGGTAAGTTGCGAGCTTCTCTAGTTGGTAATACTATTCAATTACGGAATCTTAGCGAAGGAAAATTAATTTATAGTCTTTCTGGGATTGATGGTAAGATTTCAGCGATAGAATTTAGTCCTGATGGCAACTGGTTATCTGCTGTCTATGATTACAAGACGATTGCTTTATGGGACACCAATACAGGTAAATTAGTTCATTCAATTTCAACAGATTCTAATGTTTATAGACTGTATTTTAGACCAGATAGTAAGCAGTTTATATATATAGATAACGAAAATACACTAAAGTTATGTAATATCCTTGATTCAGGAAATTTAATCTTTGATACCGTTAAAGTCTCAGGAGGAGTGAGTCGAAGTGAATTAAGTTATAGTCCAGATGGCAATTGGTTTGCCTATGCAGAAAATGGTAAAATCATCAATCTACTAAATGTAAATACAAGAAAAACTCTTCAGCATCCTACTTCTAATGATATAACAGCATTGTTGTATTTTACTCCTGATAGCAAATGGCTTTTCTTTCCCTCTCCAGATTTTGAAAATTTCAGTCTATGGAGCATAGACACGAAAGATATTTTTAGATACAACAATATTAAGTCCTTTGATCATAGTAAAGATGGTAGATGGTTTAGTTATATAAGCAATGAAAATGATAAGACCATAAAACTAGTGGACATTCAATCTGGAAAGACTTCTGAGTATTATAATTATAATCTTTCGCGTATGTGGGTATTTAGCGATAATAGTGAGTACTTGTTATTCATTGTCAATGGTAAAGATCAAGAAACTATCAAATTATGGAATGTAAATTCAGGAATAATAGTTGATTCAGGAATAAAAATTTCCCCTAGCTCCAATAAAAACATGTCTCAAGACAATAAATTAATGGTTACCGTAGTTGACGATAGAAATATAGAATTGTGGAATGTAAACACAGGAAGATTAGTCTCCAAATTAATGGGGGATTCTAATAATATTCTAGGATTAAACTTTAGCCCTGACGGGAAATTATTAGCTTCCTTAAATAAAGATGGAACAGTCAAAATTTGGCGAGTTGATTAAAAGTGATAGATATAGATTGCTTGCCTAAAAGGTGAAGAGAATAGTGATCAAAAATACTCACATTAAGTATGCTTCTTATGCGATGGACAAATCCAATGTTCAGCATCCCACCATAGCAAATCCATCACCCCCGCATCAACCTTGCCCCAAACCCTTCCCTTACCCGTTAAATGTAAACAAGTAAAAAATTATAAGATATTTTGCCACAAATCATCAGCCACAGAACGAGACAAGTGACCAACATTAGTTGTCGCAATAACCTTATTTTGAACATCCATCACAACCACCTGAGCAACTAAAATCATATCCGCATCAATAGTCTTATCCGAAGCCGTTGGTTGCCCCTTTTGACGCGCTTCCGCCCAAAAAAATGCCGCTTGACGCATTGATTCCGTATTAATTGGCAGATATTCCAAAGAATCAATCAACTCATCTAACCTTGCAAGCCCCTTAACCTTATTCGCTCTCAACAACTCTCGCCTAACTTCGTAATCAACAATTTCTGGAATAATAATTTGAATTCCTTTATTGATATGCGATAAAAGCCACTTAGCACAACTTATACCTTCTGCTGACAGATTGGGATTGGTAATCAGCCCGATGACTCCAGAATCGAGGAAAATAGACTTTTTCACCAAGACTTACCTTTCATTTCATCAGGAAATAACAAGCGATCGGATAACCTATCTCGATCCAACGCCTCAATCAAATACGCACCCGTTGTTTTTTGTTCTTCAATATCAGCATCACTTAACCAAGACTCTAATAAACTTACAGCTTTCTTTTGCCTCTCTTTCTGCATAAAAGTAGATGTCAACATTTGAATCACAAACTCTTCAACAGTAAGACTTTGTTGATTAGCTGCTTGAAATAACGATCTTTCTAAATTTGGTGGAAGGTCAAGAGTGAGAGTCATAGTTATTTCCTCATCAATGCCATGATTACCACTATATTACAATCAAGGCTAGAATATCAGCAACCCGTTATCATTACTTGACTATGAACGAATTAAAAATCCTTACCGAATACCCCGATCGCGCGATCGTCATCCTCCAAAAAACAATCCGTGCTGAAATCCTGCGAATGGAACAAGGCAAAAAACAGATAGAACAAAAATTAAAAACATTCGAGCAGAAATATCAAATCTCCTCCAATGAATTTGTTACCTCTTGGACAGCCGAAAACCTAGAAGGCAAAGACTTAGAATATGTCGAATGGTTCGGTGAATATCGCTGTTTAGAAAATATCACTCAAGACTTACAGATTCTCCTAAGCTTACAAAATATTAGTCCAAATGTCAGTATTTAACTATTTTCAAGACTTAGTTCATGCTGTTTCTCGTCTAGAAGACTACGGTTTAGCTACAGCAATCACATCCAACAGCGAATCTCGTCCATCAGGCGAACTCTTTATCAACATCAAAGTAGAACTAATTGATAACTCTGTACTTTTTATTCGAGAATACATTTCCGCCAAGCAGGAACAGATCGAACATTTCAGCTATGCCTACCAATATCAAGCTGCGGATGAAAGTCTAATTTTTCGTTATGATAACGCTGCTCACAAACCACCATTATCTGAGAAAGAACATAAACACCTACAGAATGGAGAAATCATCGTCTATCAGCTACCAAGTATTGAATTGATAGTTGACGAGGTTTTAGCTTGGCTAACAACTTGATAAACATAAAATGCGATCGCCAACAGCATTACCAGCCTGAATTTGATCAATCACACCCACAACATCTTTACGAATATTACGAAATCTTTTGGAGAGGCGATACAAATTCTCTTCAAACTCATCAGCAAACCTGATAAAAATTTGGGTGTTTTCACTAAGCATCAATTCTGTCCCACAATTCAGAAATCGGTCTAGTTCTCCCTGCCTTAGATTGCTGGAAAGCTCGTTTCAAACTCGCCTTCACCTCCTCAATAGGCGTATCATCAGGATCATCTTCCAACTCTTGAACTGGTTCAGAAAACAACACAATCACACGGACACGACTAGATATGTCCTCACCAAAAGGCTGATCCAGCAATAAATGCCCTTCGCGATCGATTGTTCCCGTAGCTTCCACTGCTCTCATTTAGATGACCTCACAGTAATGAGAAATAGAAATATACTATAGCCTAATCATGGCAACTCGCTCAAACAAAGCCGAATCTCATTAACTTCACATTCCTTACTGCTGGACTTCTTGCCAAAAGCGATCGCTCAACATTGGTTCTAGATCTGATGAAAATTGCCACGAATCAGGGAAATCTACTTTTGAATATTCAGCCCTGACAGTTTTAAGCGCAATATTCCAAGCAGAACTAAAACTGATGTTCCATCTTGTCTTTAAACTCGGTACTTCAACTAATAACGCCTCTAGCTTTTTGCGTTGGTTGCGAATGGTTTTTTCCCATCCGTTGTAATCATTGGGTAAAGACACATAAATCCGCTTCAGTAAATGCTCCAACAAAGTGATTAAGCGATTTAGCAATTCTTTTTTTTGCGAAACTCCCAAAGACTCAACCTCTTCAATTAAATTTTCTAGATCTAAATTTGCAAAATCATGCGCTTTCAGCTTAGCGACCGTATCTTCGACCCAAAGCAAAATATCTTGGTCATAAAGAGATTGAGGTGTAAGTAACTCTTTCATTTTCGCCTCTACATACTAACCTAAATACTATACTACAATTTTTATCTAGAATATGCCAACCAAAAGGATCGACAAACTCCATCTTCGCAACTCGCCAACTAGGTCTTTTCTGCTAATAACTATTAGAATCTATCGCTATTCGAGGTTGCTTACTAGGAGATAGAACTTCTCTAGCCTGTTTGGTCTGCTTGACCTTCTTAACCATTACTGCAAACTTCCATAATACTCAGCGATCGCCGCCAACGAAATCACGCGATCGCCTATTTGCCTAAAAAGTTGTGTGACTAGCGATCGCGGTTAGCTATTCTCCCAAAAGTTCCGATTGAGGATGTCATTAACATCACAATTCTCAAGCCAAGAATTAGGGAAATTTACTTGAGGATATTCTTCCTTCATCGAAGAAAGAGCAGTCTCAAATACCTTGGGCAAAATTTCAGAGATTTGATTTTTTAAACTAGGAGCATCTTCCAAAATATCTTTAATGTCGTTACGAAAAGCTCTAATTTCTTTTTGCCAGCCAACATAACATTCGGGTAATGGAACATAACAGCGTTTCAGTAAATGCTCAATCAATCTTCTTAACAAACTTCTGATCGCATTACGCTGACTTTTACCCAAAGTATCTATTTCCTCAATTAAATTTTCTAAATCTAAATTTGCAAAATCATGGGCTTTCAGCTTAGCGATCGTATCTTCGACCCAAAGCAAAATATCTTGATCATAAAGAGATTGAGGTGTAAGTAACTCTGTCATTTTTGCCTCCATTACTAACGTATCTACTATACTACACGGCTTATCTGAGTTCATGGCTTGAAAACAACAGACAAAATATTCAAAATCTCAGCAGAGCTAATATCATCGCGATCTCATCAAAACAAAAACGCCTACATTCCCCCTAACAACCTAGCCACCTGCTCTGGAGCAGGCAACTGTCCCTGCAACTCCAACGGCAAAGACGACACAATTTGATAAGTGGCAACCCCGATCGCCTGATTCGACTGCCGTAGCGCATACTCCACAATCGTCCGATCCTTCGACTTACAAAGGATAATCCCAATCGCCGCATTCTCACCCTCCAACCTCACGCGATCGTCCAAAGCCGCCAAATAGAACTGCATCTTTCCCACATATTCAGGCAAAAACTTCCCAATCTTTAACTCAACCGCCACCAAACACTTCAGCCCACGGTGATACAACAACAAATCAATAAAATACTCCTCATCACTAATCTCTAGACGATATTGACTACCCACAAAAGTAAACATCCCACCCATCTCTCGCAAAAATGGTTCCACCCTTGTCAAAATTGCCTTCTCAAGTTCGCGTTCACTATGTTCATCCGCTAACTCCAGAAAATCAAATGTATATGCATCCTTAACCGCAAGCTTAGCGCGATCGCGCATCTCCTCTGATAAAGTGCGATCGAAATTTGTTTGATTCAGCAAAGTCTTTTCGTAAGTCTTGTTCTCAATTTGGTGAATTAACACATTTTTTGTCCAGCCAAATTTTGGGGTCATGCGAAGGTAAAACTCTCTCTGCAAATCGTCTTTACACTTCTCTAAGATCACCAGATTATGAGTCCAGCCAATTTCTGCAACCAATGGTTGCAGTTTTTCGTTCGTGCGGTAGGTGACATAAAAACTTCGCATATTCCAAATATTCCGCGCCGAAAACCCAGCCATACCATGAAACTCAACCTGCAAATCCTTAGCTAATTGTTCCACCACTGACTTACCCCAACCAGCGATCTCTTGACGAGTAACGATTAACTCACCAATATCCCAATAAAGCGCCATTAACTCTCGATTAACCGCCTTTAAAGCCTCATACTGAGCAGCCCGAATCCGATGCTTCACCGCCACTAACAAACTTCGATAATCTTCTGTAACTTCAATTGCCATATTCTGTGAAAATTTTCATTGTAAATATATGCAACGCCAAAAAAGAAGGGTTCGCAACGCGAACCCTTCTTTTTATCTAGTCTTCATCATCAAAATCATCATCATCTTCCTCATCATCATCTTCAAACTCCACATCATCATCCACCAGCTCATCGTCAAAGCTACGACGACTACGAGGTTTATCAACGACGCGAATTGGCTCAATTCGAGGCTCAATGATTTGATAATTACGTGCAGTATTGTCATCAATGATCACATCATCCGCTTCTTCGTCATAGCCGAGTTCTGGCTCATAGCCATTATCAACATCTACGATCGGCGTATCGTAAGCATTAAAGCCAGTACCCGCAGGAATCAAACGACCGATAATCACGTTCTCCTTTAAGCCGCGCAACCAGTCAGACTTACCTTCGATCGCAGCTTCGGTGAGAACACGAGTGGTCTCTTGGAAACTCGCCGCCGAGATAAAGCTGTCGGTATTTAAACTTGCCTTCGTAATACCCATCAATACTGGCGTGTAATCAGCAGGTGCGCCACCCGTAATTTCCATCGCTTCATTGATTTGTTCTACTTGGTGAAGTTCTACTAACTCACCAGGGAGACGAGTAGTATCGCCACCATCCTCGATCCTTACCTTAGAGGTCATCTGCTTCACGATTACCTCAATGTGTTTGTCAGAAATGTCTACGCCTTGAGATTGGTATACCGACTGGACTTCGTTCATTAAGAACTCTTGTACCTTTTGCAAACCAATTAGAGCAGCTTTTCTGACTCCAAGGGATTCCTTGTAAGCATGGAAATAGATATCAAGAATATCGTGGGGGTTGGCAGGTCCATCGGTAAGTGCTTCACCAGCCAAAAGCTTTTGACCATCAGAAATAATTACACTCTGACCAGCATTGAATGAATAGTCATCATCCAGAACGCCATCATCTCCAAGAATCTTTACTTCAGGATTGTCGTCAGAGTCGTAGGTAACTTGAGCAGTTCCTGTTGTCCGTGCAAGTACACACATTTCCTTGGGTTTACGTGCTTCGAGCAATTCTTCAATCCGAGGTAACCCTTGGATGATGTCTCCAGTTTTAGCACGTTCAAATACCAGCAGTGCAATGTTGTCACCACGCTGAACAAGGTCAGCGTCATGGATTTGCAACAAAGCTCCAGGGGAGACGAGGTAGGGGCGGCCGATCCGAAATACGACTGAGTCATTCTCAATCCTGAGGACTTGTCCAGACTCTTCAGTAATCACGCCCGCACCAATTTCATCACCCGATCGCAATAGATCGCCAACTTGAACTGTGGGATTAGGACAATGTGTCGTAATGCAATCTGCTTCAGTGACCACCAGCAAACGACGAACTACTTCCGAGCCTTGGCGGATACCACGGATCTGACCTGGTTTCTTACAGAGAATTTCGGTACGCGCAACAACCGCACCTGGCTCAATGCGATCGCCGTCATTTACCAATAGTCTTGTCCGCGAGTTGCTATGGGCAGGATCGCCTGAGTTGTCTTGACGAATCACCAAAGATTCAAGAATTACCAATTGCAAGCGCAGACTGCCTGCATCGGTATCGTTAGGAATAAACTCAATGTCAGCTGCTAGTTGAGGAGCATCAGTATCAACTTCTAACAATAATTGGGTTTTGAGTAGCTCTACGCTATCGATCGCCTTTACGCGATCGCCATCCTTATAAGGAATGCGTTGAACCGCACGCAGACCAATCGAACGACCTTCTTGGTTAACTGATTCTTGGCTAGGAACAGTTGGTACGTCAGGAACTTGGTATTCTTCGACAGGGCGCAATAGCAATGCTGGCCCCTCGGTTGAGTCCAGATATTCCACATAGCGGAGTTCGGGTGAAGTCAATCCTGGCATAATTTCCGTTCCAGGATAAGCCAAAGACCCATTCTTTTGCATCGCCGTTTGCGGATCATCGACCAAGTGCAAGTCACCTGGCTTGATCACGATTTCGCGCAAAATATCGTTCTTTTGGAATACTTCGACCACACCAGCAGTTTGACTGAAGATATCCTTGACAACTTCAGTACCAGCTTCGATAAACTGATTTTCTTCGACCATCAACAGGGAAGCATCTTTGTTAACCTCATGGGTTTCTTCAGGAACCCAAAGCAGCGTGCCGCCTTTAACGACTTCATAACCCTGCTTGCCCTTACTGCGTTTAGCGACTTCTACACCAGCAAACTTGATAATACCGCCACTCTTGGTTTGGTAAGTATCATCGATCAATTCAGCAACGACTTGATTATTAATCAGTTTTGAGCCTGGCGAAGCTTTCAGGGAGAAGCTTTGTCCACCTTGAGTCTCAAGCACATAATGCTCACGCCCTTGGTAGCTTTCTTCTTTAACGATCGCCTGATCCAAGATTACCGAAGCTGTAATGATTTCCACTTCACGGTTATGACGACTATCTTCTTCACTAAGACGCACAACGCCACCATGCTCTGTGATCAAGCGGGTCTCCGCAAGCACGTCACCCTCTTGGACTTGAGCTTCATTTTTGACAGTTGGTTCCGCAGTTGGCGGTAAGTCGTAGACTTCGCCAGCCAATACCCAAACCCGACCTTTTTCACCACGAGCGACGTAACTGGTATTGCCTTGACGATCTTTTTTCTCTTCGATCGCTAGATCTGAGAATAATACTTCGCCCGCTAAACCAGTATTCAGCGCTTTAGTCGCTTTTTCGGTGGTTTTACGCGAGGTTTTACCAGTGATCGAAACCTCGGCCATCAATTGGTTTTGAGTTACTTTCTGCCCGTCACGCACCAATAATGTCGAACCTTGGGTGATTGCATAGATCTTTTTGCCTTCAGAACTTTCCAAAGAAAAGTCCCCGTTTGACTCAACGATAAAGGCATCTTCACCATGGCGAGTACGCATGGGGCGGACTTTCAGCTTTTTGTTATATTTGATTGTGCCATCATGGGGGGCACGTTGCTGATCGGCAACTTCCCCAGTAAATACACCACCTGTGTGGAATGTCCGCATGGTTAGTTGTGTACCAGGTTCACCAATGGACTGTGCCGCGATAATCCCCACGGCTTCGCCGATGTTGACTAACTCTAAATGAGCTAGACTCCAGCCATAGCACATCTGGCAAACTGCGCGAGTAGATTCGCAAGTGAATGCCGAGCGTACACAAACTTCTTCGACACCAGCTTTGGCTACGGCTAAAGACAAGTCTTCAGAAATTTCTTGGTTGTGGAAAACAATCACTTCGCCTGTTTTCGGATCGACAATATCCTCGGCAGCGACTCGACCAAATAGGCGATCGGAAAGCTTGATCAGGGTCTTTTCCCCATCTTTCATTGCTTTCAGGCGAATGCCGCGAGTTGTACCGCAATCATTTTCACGCACGATTACATCTTGCGATACGTCCACCAGACGACGAGTAAGATATCCAGAGTCAGCTGTGCGTAGCGCTGTATCTACCAGCCCTTTACGTGCACCGTACGACGAAATAATGTATTCAGTAACTGTGAGCCCTTCGCGGAAGTTCGTTTTAATCGGTAAATCGATGATTTCCCCTTGAGGATCAGCCATCAAACCGCGCATACCTACTAACTGACGTACCTGCGAAATGTTGCCACGAGCACCAGAGAACGCCATCATATAGACAGAGTTAAGTGGATTATTGCTCTTGAAGTTTTTCACCACCTCATCCTTGAGGTTTTCGTTAGCCACGTTCCATGTATCAATTACTTTTTGGAAACGCTCTACTTCGGTGATTTCGCCCCTTGTATAACGGCTTTCTGTTTCTTCAATCTCCAGTTCTGCTGCCGCTAGCAAAGCTTTCTTACTAGCAGGAACCTGCAAATCCTCAATACTAATTGAAACACCAGCCTGAGTCGCATAGCGAAAGCCTAACGCTTTAAGTTGATCAGCAACGTTAGCTGCGCTAGTGGTTCCATAATTCGTAAAAGCCCAAGCAATTAACTTTTTCAGCTGTCCTTTGTCAATAGTGCGATTGATAAAGCGCTGAGGCTTCTTTTCTTCAGGCGAGTCCGTGTTGCTAGTCGTGAAATCTGCCATGGTATTAAGCTATTAAATAATCTTTAGAGTAATTAATCGAAATTCTATGGTTTATAGTCACATCGCCAAGCGACGTGACTATAAACAGTTAGCTCGCTAGGGATGCATAGATTGCTTGATTGAAAATCACACGCCCAGGAGTGGTTTTAATGTATTGAGAAATCAAACCGCCTTCAGCATCTTCACGAATACGACGGAACTCAAATTCCTTTACTTTCGTACCATCTTCTAGAACTGTAACCTTGGGTTCTTCATCGTCTTTTTCTTCGCCTTGTCCTTCAAGAATTCCTTCAAAACGTACCCAAACACTGGCGTGAATATCGATTTCGCCCTGCTCGTACGCCATCACAACATCATTGAAGTTGGAAAAGTAACGTCCTACCCCCTTCTGTTTATAAGGATTATCCGTTGTGAGATAGTAACAACCCAAAACCATATCTTGGCTAGGTGTAACGATTGGACGACCAGTTGCAGGTGAGAGAATGTTATTAGATGCAAGCATCAATAGACGTGCTTCCGCCTGTGCTTCGATCGACAAAGGAACGTGAACCGCCATTTGGTCACCGTCGAAGTCAGCGTTAAAGGCTGGACATACAAGCGGGTGTAGTTGGATCGCCCTACCACTGACCAGCAAAGGTTCAAAGGCTTGAATACCTAATCTGTGCAGCGTCGGGGCACGGTTTAACATGACTGGGTGTTCACGGATTACATCTTCGAGGACATCCCAAACGGCTGGATCATTGCGTTGAATCAATTTCTTCGCCGCTTTAATGTTGTTGACCAGTCCTGTTTTAATCAGGCGATGAATTACGAAAGGCTGGAATAGCTCGATCGCCATTTCCTTGGGCAGACCGCATTGGTGGATCTTCAGGTTTGGTCCCACCACGATGACGGAACGACCTGAATAGTCAACCCGTTTGCCGAGCAAGTTTTGGCGGAAACGACCTTGCTTGCCTTCGATGATGTCCGAGAGAGACTTGAGTGGGCGATTATTTGCACCAACCACCGTGCGTCCACGACGACCGTTATCGATCAACGCATCAACAGCCTCCTGCAACATCCGCTTTTCGTTACGGACGATAATTTCAGGCGCAAGAATTTCCTGTAATCTCGCTAGGCGATTATTACGGTTAATTACTCGACGATAGAGATCATTTAAGTCGCTTGTAGCAAAGCGTCCACCATCAAGTTGTACCATCGGACGCAAGTCTGGAGGAATTACTGGAATGACATCCAATACCATCCAGTCGGGTCTAGAACCCGTCGCCACAAAGTTATCAACCACGCGCAGACGCTTAATTAATTTGGCACGTTTTTGACCTTTAGAGTTTTCGATATCGGTGCGAAGACGCTCTGCTTCCTTCTCAAGATTGATATTTTGCAATAACTGCTTGATTGCTTCAGCACCAATACCGACTTCAATCCCATCTAGAACAGGATCTTCAGCATAAATTTGATCTTCAAGATCAATCCATTGATCCTCTGAAAGCAATTGCTTATAAGAGAGGTTATAGGCAGTAGCGAGCACTTCTCCAACTTCAACAATTTTTCCTTCTGATGTAGTTGGAGTATGTTTGGGATGTAGAGGGTAAGCTATTTCAACGCCATCAATGCCACGCACAATAATTTCACGGCTATTAACTACGGTAACTTCGCCATCAACCTCAGACTGAATTCCAGGATTAAGGACAACGTATGCATTGAAGTAAACAATTTGCTCAACATCACGTAGAGGTATATCAAGCAGAGTAGCCATATAACTAGGGATACCCTTGAGATACCACACATGGGTAACTGAGGCGGCTAGCTTAATAAAGCCCATGCGATGGCGGCGCACCCGTGATTCTGTCACTTCCACACCGCAGCGTTCGCAGACAATACCGCGATGGCGCACACGTTTATATTTACCGCAATGACATTCCCAGTCCTTTGCAGGACCAAAAATCCGTTCACAGAACAAGCCATCCATTTCTGGCTTCAATGTGCGGTAGTTAATAGTTTCAGGTTTTGTGACTTCGCCAACCAAACTGCCATTTGGTAGAACGCGCTCGCCCCACTTACGAATGCGATCGGGTGATGCCAAGCCAATCTTGACATAGTCAAATCGCTGTTCCACTTTCGCCATACGTTACAACGTCCTTAAATTAAGTTCTTTAGGTTGAAAGCTTTTAGCTTTTTTTATGATTGAGTTGTGCTAGCTTGCATTGCGTAGCAAATCGCTGAATTGCAGCAGCAAACTTGAGTTAGCTATTAAGGTTTAGCAGTTGGCTATTAGCGTTTAGCTTGGATATTCCAAAAGCTAACAGCTAATAGCCAACCGCTAACAGCTAATTATTAATCGTCGTCCTCATCAAAGTTGATATCGCCTCGATAGACTGACTCATAGGTAGGTCGATTTGGTGTACGGCGTGAGCCAGTGTCTACCATCAAATCCACTTCAGTATCTTGGTTACTGCCATCCTCGGACAGCTTGTGGACTGAGACATCCAAACATAGAGACTGAAGCTCTCGTACCAATACCTTGAATGATTCTGGCGTACCAGGTCGAGGAATTGCGTGACCTTTAACGATCGCATTGAGTGCTTCGTTACGTCCCGTCATATCGTCAGACTTGACCGTGAGCAACTCTTGGAGAATATAGGCAGCACCGAAAGCTTCCAATGCCCATACTTCCATTTCTCCAAAACGCTGACCACCCTGTTGAGCTTTACCGCCGAGGGGCTGCTGTGTAACCAGAGAGTAAGGACCAGTCGAACGTGCGTGAATCTTGTCATCGACAAGGTGAACTAGTTTCAGCATATAAGCTTTACCAACAGTCACAGGCTGATCAAATGGCTCACCAGTACGTCCGTCATAAACGACCAATTTTCCTGGGAATTCATCATTGAAGATCCAGTCTTTGCCAGTGTGCTTGCGGGCATGTTCTAGCTGACCATTCACCAGCTCTCTTGAAGCTTCTTCGCCGTACATTTCATCAAATGGCACGATCTTAAAGCGAGCATTCAAGTTTTCCGCTGCCCAACCGAGCAAGCATTCAAACACTTGTCCTACGTTCATCCGTGAAGGCACACCCAGAGGGTTCAGCACGATATCAAGAGGAGTACCGTCGGGCAAGAATGGCATATCTTCTTTCGGCAAAATGCGCGAGATAATGCCCTTGTTGCCGTGGCGACCTGCCATCTTATCGCCGACTTGGATCTTGCGCTTTTGAGCAACATAGACGCGGACAACCATGTTTGCTCCAGGGGGAAGCTCATCGCCTTGCTCACGAGTAAATACGCGCACATCAACAACACGCCCCTTTTCACCGTTAGGTACGCGCAAAGAGTTATCTCTAACATCACGTGCTTTCTCTCCGAAAATTGCTCTTAGGAGTTTTTCTTCGGGTGGTTGGTCGGATTCACCTTTAGGTGTGACCTTGCCTACAAGAATTTCTCCAGAACTTACCCAAGCTCCGATGCGGATAATGCCCTGCTCATCAAGGTTGCGCAGTGAATCTTCACCGACGTTAGGGATTTCCCGAGTGATTTCTTCGGGGCCGAGTTTGGTTTGCCTTGCCTCAATTTCGTATTTTTCAACGTGAATCGAGGTGTATACGTCATCAATTACGAGCCGCTCATTGATTAGAATTGCGTCTTCGTAGTTGTAGCCTTCCCAAGGCATATAAGCAACAAGAATATTCTGTCCAAGCGCAATTTCGCCGCCTTCGGTTGCTGAACCATCGGCAAGAACTTGTCCTGAAACCACTGTATCGCCAACCCAGACCAGAGGACGCTGATTTAAGCAGGTGTCTTGGTTCGATCGCTGATACTTTTGGAGACGATAAATGCTCTCCAGCCCTGTATCATCAGCCCTGACGCGGATTTCGTCAGCAGATACATAGGAGACTTCTCCTGTAACCCGTGAGACGATTACCATCCCTGAGTCACGGGCGGCTTGAGCTTCTAGCCCAGTCCCAACTAAAGGACGTTCAGGACGCAATAGGGGAACGGCTTGACGCTGCATGTTCGAGCCCATCAGGGCACGGTTAGCATCATCATGCTCAAGGAATGGAATCAGCGATGTTGCCACCGAGATAATCTGTACGGGCGAGACCGCGACATAATCGATTTCTTCGGGACTTGCCGTACCCCATTCTTGACGATAGCGAATTGGCACGATTTCAAGGACGATATACCCTTCATCATTGGTAGCTACGTCACCAGGGGCGACACGGAATTCGTCTTCTTCATCAGCCGTCATATAGACAGGCTCTTGATTTTTCAGAACTTTGCCGTTTTCGACCGCGTAGTAAGGAGTCTCAATGAATCCATACTGGTTAACACGAGCGTGAGTTGCCAAAGAACCGATCAACCCTGCGTTAGGCCCTTCAGGAGTTTCAATGGGGCAGATGCGACCGTAGTGGCTAGGGTGAATATCCCGCACTGCAAAGCCTGCACGTTCACGAGTTAGACCGCCAGGTCCAAGAGCGCTAAGACGACGCTTGTGGGTTAGCTCAGCGAGAGGATTGGTCTGATCCATAAACTGAGACAGTTGACTGGAACCAAAGAATTCTTTGATTGCGGCTACTAGTGGCTTGGGGTTAACCAAGGAGGCTGGGGTGAGAGCGTCAACATCAGACACAGTCATCCGTTCGCGAATGATTCGCTCTAGGCGATTTAAGCCAACACGGACTTGGTTTTGCAGCAATTCACCAACTGACCTGACGCGACGGTTGCCCAAGTGGTCAATGTCATCGATTTCACCGATGTCAAACTTGAGGTTGATCAGGTAATTGATGGCAGTGAGAATATCTTTCTCGGTCAATACCCGCATGGTGTCAGGGGTATTCAAGCGCAATTTCTTATTGAGCTTGTAACGTCCAACCTTTCCGAGGTCATAACGTTTGGGGTCAAAGAAGCGCGATCGCAGTAGTTCACGACCACCCGACTCTGTAGGAGGCTCACCTGGGCGCAACTTACGATAAAGTTCCTTGAGTGCTTCGTCTTCGTCAAACTGACCTTCTTTGTCAATTGTTTTCTGGAAGTACTCACGGTGAGTAAGAGCATCAAGAATTTCGGCATCACTCAAGCCGATCGCTTTGAGTAATACCTGCGCAGAAAGTTTACGGGTTTTGTCAATACGAACCCATACAAGATCATTCTTGTCGGTTTCAAACTTCAGCCATGCTCCTCGGTTAGGAATAAGGCTGGCGTTGTAAGTACGGCGACCATTCTTGTCAATTTCTTGCTTGTAATAAACCCCAGGGCTACGCACAATCTGATTGACGATGACTCGCTCAGCACCGTTGATAATAAATGTTCCACGATCTGTCATTAGAGGCAGATCGCCGATAAAAACTTCTTGCTCCTTTATTTCTCCTGTTTCTTTGTTAATAAGCCTCGTGGGAACGTACATCTGTACGGCATAGGTGGCATCCCGACGTTTGGACTCATCAACACTGTATTTGGGTCGCTTGAGTTTATAATCTTTGGCAATGAAATGGAGTTCCATTTTGCCCGTATAATCTGTAATCGGTGAGAAACTCTCAAGCTCTTCAATAAGTCCTTCTTCTAGGAACCATCGAAAACTCTCCCGCTGGATTTCTACAAGATCTGGTAGAACGAAGGCAGGAGTAACAAGAGTAGGCTTATTCATGCACTAA
>JBIKYZ010000440.1:0-2945 GCA_044354985.1 Pseudanabaena sp.
ATGTGCTACTCTTGGTTTAGTTTCGATGAAGCAATTACGTTCAAACTTTGTTTCAGTATACATTCTCAGACTCTTTTATCTAAATCAAATCTCTGGATTTTCTATCTGCGTAAGGTGAGTTGTTTAATATCTTCCTCACTGCCATGCCAACCATCGGCGATCGCCTGTGCGAGAGATTTTCCCTCTACCAGTTGCTGCACGATGTAAAAATCGCGATCGCGATCGCTATCAATCTGAAAGTAGTCTAAGTAACGAGGAATGGCAGGATGATCGAGTTGAGAGAGTACCCTAGCTTCCCTCTCAAAAAGTTCTAGCATTTTCCACTCATTCATCCTGCGAAATGATAAAGCCTTAAGAGCTACGCGATCGCCTGTTTTAGCATCTAGAGCCGCATAGGTAATCCCAACACCGCCCTGTCCAAGAACGCTGACAATACGATATCGAGACTGTATGATTTCACCAATTTGATGCAGCTCTGTCACAAACTTTTTCCACCTCATGTTTCCCATCGTAATACCAATTTTCGATTTTTAGGTAAAGGATTGCCGCGCTCCGCGCGGCAATCCTTTACCTCTTTTAGAAACCATTTAAGAATTGTCTAGATCCCCCCTCAATCCTCCTTTTTAAGGGGGATTGAGGGGGGATTTCTTAGGACTTTTGAACGCAAGAAGTAATTTTTAAATAGTTTCTACGGTTTGGTTTCAGAAATTGGTCTGAAGTTACAAGATTTGGTTAATGCTTGTTTTAGCAAATTTTGATAACTATCATCATCAATCTCAAATGCCCCAAATCTCTCAAGATGGGGATTCATCAACTGGGCATCAAATAAACCGTATCCTTGCGATCGCAGATGTTCTACCAATTTCACCATTGCGACCTTAGAGCCTTCGGGAATTTTAAAAAACATCGATTCACCAATAAATACCCCGCGAATCGCAATCCCTAAAATCCCTCCTGCCAACTGATTTCCTTGCCATGTCTCAAAACTATGCGCCCAACCAGCTTGATGTAAATTGCTGTAAAGCGATCGTAGTTCTTTAGAAATCCATGTAGTTTCGCGATCGGCACAGCCAGCAATGACTTCTTCAAAGGAAGTATCAATCCTGACTTCAAAGCGATTTTGATTAATCACACGTTGCAAAGATTTCGGGTATCGAAAGCGAAGATCAAGTGGGATCAGGGTACGGCTATTGGTGTAGTACCACTCAATTGGTTCTCCATCACCCTCAGACATCAAAAAATAGCCTTGGGTATACCCTTCGATAACGCTGCGGATATTAAATCTTTCCACGAATAGATTTCCAACTCGCAATTAGTTAATTTAGTAATAACTAAGCATAATTAAATGTAAAATCCCAGAGACTGTATCGCCCTGCTGCGCGTGCAGTAGAGTCTTTGGATTTGTTTTTTTAATTATGTCAAGGTAATTATTAGTTTGAGCTTAATTTAAAACTAGTGTAGAAAAGTAAATTAATTTTGTGAAAATTAACCCATCTTGATTTTAGGTAAATACTTAGAACAAATGTAACTTAATTTATTTCACAAGCTCTCGATCCATAATCCTTCATAAGTAGCTAGACATAATTACTTAACATTCGGGACTCAATACTGAATTAAGAAATATTAGGATTGCTTGGGCAAAAAATTCTTGTATAGCAACGATTGAGTTATTTTGGACAAATCAAACCCCAAAAGATTCAGTTGCACTACTTCGCGCCGCTCCGCTATTCATCTTTTAGGGTTTATGCCATAAGCAAAACTTTCATTGCTATATCTCTAAGCAGATAAGGCAATCATACAGCAATTTTCGATCAAACGAATTAGAAGAAGAGTCTTGAAAGCATTGCAAATCAACGCGTTCAAGACTCTTCTTGGCTTAGATTGGAGCGCAAAGCACTGTAAATGATTTGAGCCACATTATTTTTTAGCTTTACTAGTTCAAAAAACTTTAAACAGATAATTAAACGAAAAATAAGTTGTACATTAGTTAAATCGTTAAAGCAAAGATATAACCCTAAAAAGTCTCAGACAAAATAAATGGTTTGCTCCTGCTAGGTAAATTTACCTGAACGAAGCAAACCATTTATTTGTATAAATTGTTCTTAAATTAGTATTGAGACTCAGAATCTTTAAATAAGCCAATTCCGTTTGAATGATTCTATTCTGCTAGATAGATTACAAAAACTGGGATCGCTTAACATTTTCTTTATAATCTGTTTCAGTAATATTTTCTGAGTCAAAATACTTACTTACAGATTGGCTACTAGTCAAGATTTTAATAAAAAATTAATATGTAAAAACATCTACGCTCATTATAGAGAGAGAGTTATCATGATCCCCATGTCTATCAAGACAAGGCGAAATTATAAAGAACAATAAAAACAAGTGACCTTATATTAATAGGTAGAAACTACCAACTAAAATACAAGGTCACTTGTTTTTTGTTTGTTTTATTAATTTGGTATTTAAATTCAGAGCCTATATATAAGCTGGCTCCGTTTGAATAATCCTATTGTCCTAGAAATTTTGCCACATTGGGGATCACTTAAACTTTTCTTTATAGTTATATTTTAGGCTCCAGTTATTGAGTAAATATACTTATCGTTAAAACCCCTGATAATGAGAATTTAAAAAAATTATCAGAAAATAATCAAAAAATATGGTTTTATGTCTTTTTCTTGATTAACTTGCTTCTTTCTTGTCTATTTCATCTGGAGTTAATATTTTTTAAAAATCTTAGATTATAGTCATAATACCAAAGTACAAAATGGCATAGCCATTTTGTACTTTGGTATTATGGCGGAAAAAGCAATAAAGTAAGTAAGGAATGAGAATTAAATAACTTGTGCAAATGAGGATAGAATAAATAAGAAAAGAAGGCTTAATTATGTACTATTGCGAAGAGATTGAATCAGAGATGGTGAAGTTTTATATTTCGCTAAGCG
>JBIKYZ010000195.1:0-9836 GCA_044354985.1 Pseudanabaena sp.
ATTTTGGCGATCTCCTGCACATGTTCTTGTAATTTCTCGGCTTGTTCTGGTGTCATGCTTTTTCTGACCTCTAAATTATTCTATTTTCCCTCCTTTCTCTCGCTTTTTGCAAAAGTGACATGCTCCCACCTAAACAAGAAGAAAAAGGCGGAAATACTGCCTCAGCAATAATTCTACGGCTCATATCCTCATCAAATTTATAAATAAGCGTGCGATCGGTTTGGAGGAATTTACTAATTTTTTGAACTGTGACCTGACAGATATCTTCTAGATTAATAAACTGACGAATATTTAGAGCAATTTGAGAAACTAGCTCTTCTCTTCTGCGAGATTGCACCAGTTGACGATGTAGGCTCAAATATTCAATTAACCTACGGATACTCTGTTGTAATGAATATTGGGTAATATCATTTTTAATTAAATAGTCATATGCTCCCAAATGCATTGTGCTTACAGCATTTCTCTCGTCTTCATTTCCTGTAAATATGATTACAGGAAGTTTTAGATCTAACACCTGTTCACTTGCCTTATTTTGAATATCGGCTCGAATAGTCTCCACTAAGACTATTCCGTTGCCATCAGGTAAACCGATGTCAACCAATGTCACATCGGGGGTTTGCGATCGCCATAATTCCAATCCTTGCTTAAGGGTTTCAGCTTCTAAAATACGATAGCTATTTTCGGGATCACATTCTATATAGTTACGACAAAGTAAGCGATCGCCTTCATCATCATTCACTATCAAAATAGTTTTCGCATTAGACATAGCTTAAAAACTCATTTCGCAAGATCTTAACACGAAATTTACAGGTCTTTTTTAGGGTGATTAATGTGGTTTTACAGTATAGTCATCAAGAATTTCTCTTCCTCGCCGAGTAAGCGTTTCAGAACCTTCTAGCATGAGCAAGTATTGTCCGCGCTCTAAACAACTACGACAGGAAATTGACAGGCTACTTTTAAAGAACCAGCCATATAAAGTGCCAATTACGCCACCAATAAAGATCCCAATCAGTCCAGAGGTTGAGGCGATCGTCAATAAAGCCTGATGCCATTCAAGATTGGGCAATTTGATATTGAAGATCAAATATAAGATCACGCCCATTACGGTGCTAATTACGCCTAACCAAAACATTCCTCGCTTGGCGTAACGCCATGCTGTGAAAGTGGGATTAAATAAGCCCACACTATCGGGGCTGCTGTAGCCTTTGCCAACTAGAGCAAGATGTTCGGGTGAGATGCCATGACATTGAAGCAATCTATATGCTTCAAAAGCTGAAGATTCGTCAGGTAAGACAGCAATCATCAGTCGAGAATGTTTTGAGCGTGTGTGAGCCACAAGTGATGCCTGCTATCAACTGAATGTTTGAGCCAGAACGTAGAAATATACCCTTTCTAGATTCTACAAAATTTCAGACGCTTAAAGTCATTTCTTAAAGATTCATTCTAGTTTGGAGATCGCCTGTTTGTCGATCAGTACCTGATCCGTCAGCAAATCGCTCACAGTTGCCATCAAAACACGCCGATCATCGATTTCAAAATTAACGGCAATGCGATCGCTTCCTAACTGTCCTGAAGGATCGAGTCGCGCTATGCACACTTGATCGACCTCTGATTTTTTACTATTTGCGGCTAGCGATCGAAAATCCGATTGTTTCAGCAATTGACTGCTAGTCATGCGTCCAAAACTGTCATAGGTAACTTCAGCCTGTGAAATATTGGCAACCTCACCGATATCTAGCCAAATTTCGGTTTGTCCCGCGATCGCTGCTTGCAAAATTAAAGGCTCAGGGCGTTGGCAAGGATATTTTGTGCCCTTCTCAAACAATGTATAGAAAGAATATTGATGCAGATAAGGTTCCCAAAGACGAATTGCGTAGCTATGCCGTAAATGATCTACAACTGCGATCGCTTGACTTAGAACTAGCGCCCCATGAGCGACAGCTTCAAATGGCTTGCCAAACTTGACTTTGGATTTGCCGAAATACGACATGATCAATTGCTGAATTGCCACAAGCTGGCAACTGCCGCCCACTAACAGAACTTGCTCGATCGCCGTTTTACTAATACCCCGATTTAGTCCAATGGTCAGAACTTCATCGATAGCTTCGCGCAACTGCTCAAGCATCTGATTTTGTTCAAGAATTTCCGTCAATTCATCTTGATTAAGCCGCAATTCGTGAGAAATCAAATCCTCATCTAGCCAAATTTCTTTGACTTCCTGAACCACTGACAATTTAATTTTGATTTGTTCTGCTATTTCTAAAATACTGAGCCAACTAGCTTCCCCAACTTGCGATCGCGTCCTTCCTACTTGCCGCAAAAAATGCTCAGCAATCCATCGGTCAATGTCAATTCCACCAATATAAGCATCAGATTTAGCGATCGCTTCAGCTTTAGCAACTTGCCTGTGAGGAGTGGCGTTAGCGATCGGCGCAGTGCGTACTAAACTCAAATCTAACGTGCCACCACCAAAATCAATCACTAATACCAGAGCATTTGGACGAGTAATCGCATAGCCTAGAGCGGCGGCAGTAGATTCATCGATAATTTGGAAGTTAGGAACTTTTAGTCGCTCGGCAAAGTTACCAAACCAGTTGAGATATGCCTCAAATGCACCAACGGGAACTGTAAAGATTAATTGCGTTGGCTGGATATCTTGTAATAGTAAGCGCTGCCATAATTCCGTCAAGAAGATTTCCGCGATCGCTTCGGCATCATAAAGCTTGCCATCAATCTCACGCGCAGGCGATCGAAAACTAGCGACAATATCCCGCTTAAATCCTTGGAACAATCGCTTCGATTGATTTTCTAATAAATATTGTGATCGCGCTTGTTCTCCAAACAGAAATTCACCATAATCCGTCTCATTGCCAAGCACATAGACTAAACTCGGCACTAGCCAAGCCGTTCCCTCATTTGTCTCAAAACCATGAGAGATATTATCAAAAAGCAAAGTTTTTGGTGAAGCAATATCGCGATCCCTGTCCGTTGTAAGAATCGCGATCGCAGTATTACTAGTTCCAAAATCAATCGCAACAACAGTCATGTTTAGCTTGAGTTAAAGTAGATATATGGCAATCTTAAATAGTGTGTTCGCCCGAACACACTATAGATACGGCTCTATGTTGTGTTCTGAAATATCAAGGAGCATAAACCCATGAAAGTAATCATGACAGCGATCGCTACGCTTGGTGCAATGACTACATTTGCAGGCTCAGCGCTTGCTGATGTCTCAATTAGCATCAGATTTGGATCAAGTCCCTCGACCAACACCTATCGCACCTACGATTCCTATCGCTCTAATTATCAGCGTACTTATAGCAATCCTTACTACCAAAACTACAGACAGCATCGAAATGTTAACTCTGGAGTAATTGTTCGGGAGATAGTCCCTAGCCATAATTACGGCAAAACATGGAACTATCCTTCCGCTCCTACAGTGATCTATTCTCCTAATTTTCCTACGGCAAATCAATCGGTCTATAACCCATATAATGCCAACCTTGGAGGGTATAACAACTATCCTACAGCGAATCCATCGATGATCTATAACCCCTATAACGTTAACCTTGGCGATCGCTATATTATCGAGAAACGGATTATTCGCATTCGTTAAAAAAAAGAGCCTGCAAATGCAGGCTCTTTTTTTTGATTTTTTAAGCAGGTTGCTTAAGATTTTCTTCGCCTTTAGTGATTGTTATCGATTCAATGCGATCGCCGACTTGAATTTTTTCGACTAACTTCATGCCTTCAGTTACATAACCAAATACAGCATAGGAACCATCAAGAAAGTAGATATCATCAAGAGCTAAATAAAACTGGCAAGAGGCCGAATTAGGAGACTGCGATCGCGCCATTGCGATCGCGCCCTTGTTATGACGTAATTTTGGCTTTTGAGTGGGTGGTAAAATTTCGCCATAGACTGGCTGTTTTGCACCATCAGGCAAAATTTCAAGCGGGATATAACGAGGCTGTGAAGTTACGGGATCTGTAAAATTACCAGTCCCATTACCAAGGGGATCGCCACCTTGGGCGACAAATGGGGTTGGTTCTTTTACCACTCGATGAAAAGTTAAGCCGTTATACAACCCACGCTTGACTAAATCGGCAAAATTCCCAGCGGTAACTGGTGCATTAACGCCATCAAGCTCGATCTTAACGGTTCCAGATTTTAGTTTTAATTCCACCGTTGCTGAGCCTTTAAGCTGGACAAATTTAGCAAGTGCAGCCTCTAGTGAGTTCTCAGGATTGGCACTAGGCTTAGGCGATGCAGGAATCGTTGCGATCGCGGTCGGCTTGCTGCTAGCTGTAGGTGAAGCAGTGGCTGATGCAATTGCTGAGGAAGTCGGCGAAGCGCTTGCGGAGACACCACCCGCATTTGTGCAACTTGTGAGCAAAACACTCATTGCTAAAAAACAACTAAGAATCCAACGCAACATGTTTAATCCTTGATAACTAAAAAAACTAGCTAGATGTAGGGTGTGTTAGCGCTAGCGTAACGCACCCAATAACCGCAATGGTACTTTAAGGGTGCGTTACGCTGACGCTGACGCACCCTACTGGATTGTTTCATCTAAAATAGTGCAATAGATAATCTATCAAAAAGTTGTCAAGACTGGCTTTACCAATTTTTCTATTGCATCACTTTAGATAAAACAGTCCACTACTATAACTAGATGAGATGTGGCACAAAGCGCTGCATCGCATCTAATTACAGCCCTTCCAATGGCACTGCCAAAAACTTGGCAATTTCAGCGGCTCGATCTTCGAGAGCGGTTAAAGCAATTGGTTGACCAACCTCTGATAGAGGTAAGTCGCCTTTGCCCTTAACTCTCAGATATAAGGATCTCTTAGGACTCAGACCATTGCGAATTTCGACACGAACCGCCTGTACATCAGCAATCTTGTAAGTAAATTCAATATTCTTGCTCTTACTACGTCCTTGCCGAAAAAGCGTCACCTTGCCATTATTGCGATCGAACTCGTTGTAGCCACTACCATAATCGATCGCCATTACATAAAGCAGGTATAGCTCTAGCAATGTGCCAGCTACTCCATAAAAGGACAGCGCCAAACCTTGAGGCACAAATTCCAACTGTAGAGGCTCAGAAAACGGCAGTAGATTAATCTTTAAGAAACTCGATATTCCTGCTAGCAAAAAGCCCGAAGCCCCTATGGCAACAATAACCGCAAAGCAATAGTTACTAAAGCGCCGTGACCCGACAATGTCATATCGCAGAACATTGGATTGAGATTTTGTAGTTACCATCGGTTGAAACAATATTAAAAAAATTACTATGTCAAGGAACAGTATATAGCGGCTTGCAGTCTCTAGTATGTGTAAACTACTGGTAAGTAGCAATTCTCTTGATCAAAACCAATTTTGAGATTTGCAAAGCATCTTAACGTTGCAAATCTCAAAATTAGTTTTGAGATTTGGGATCAATGACTAATAGCCTTAATATGGAGAGTTACTGGATATATCTATGCTTCAGGCTGGTTGCGATCGCAATCAGTTGTATCCCAAAAGATTTGCTAAGAAATGATGCGTAGAGTATCTTGATTAGACAAGTGACTCAAGACTAATTTCCACCCGTTACTTACCGACAATTACCCCTCCAAATTAATCGTGAAAAAATCACTCAATCATCACTTAAAGCAAAGCCTACTCGCAGCGATCGCCATTAGTTGTGTTGCGGTTATGTCAGCTTGCCAGCAACCACCAGCACCAAAAGAAACTGCGGCAACCACTAAACCCACAGCCGCAGCAACGGCAAGTCCTACTGCTTCTCCATCAGCATCTCCTACCACAAAGACTCCTGAATCTGCGCCAGATAAAAGCCCTGCAACTGCTGCTAGTCTTGATAAGGTCGCAGGTGAATATACAGTCGTTTTAGACCCTAAAGTTTTAGCGGATGCTGAAAAAGAGGGTGTTAAATCCGTTACAGGTAAATGGACGATTAAACCTGAGGGAACTTTTGAAGCTACCCTCAAAGCAGTCTCTACTAAAGATGAAGTCCAAGAAATCAAGACTGCTGGCAAAATTTCAATCAAAGATGGCAAGGTTGTTTCTCAAGTCGAATCTGTTAATGGAGAAAAACCACCCCAAGCTCCTCCCGAACAGCCTTACACCTTGTCCGCAGATGGCAAAGAATTGCAAGCTGATGGTCAGCCTGTAAAATTGGTCAGACAATAATCTTGTCCAAATGTAAAAAAGCAAGCAAAATCACATCGTGATTTTGCTTGCTTTTTTACATTTGTAAATCCTCGAAATGGTATTGTGATTTTGAGAATTTACAGTGCTTTGCGAGCAAACCCAAACTAAGAAAAGCTTTTCTCGTAGTTTGTTTGATCAAAAATTGCTGTATAAGGTGGTTTCAGTAAATTAGAATGAGATCTTTTGAAATAATTCAAACAATGGCATTGTAAAACCAGCAATCACATCTTCCCCATCTAAAGCATCTGACTGCTTGAGTAAGCGATCGGGTTCTAGGGCTGAGCGATAGACTAAAACATAATGCAATTTCAGATTGATCACCCAAACTAAGCGTGAGCCGTTCTCAAAGTATTCCACAATTTTTTGATCGATTTCAGCGATCGTGTTGTTAGGTGAGAGAACCTCGATCGCTAAATCAGGTGCGCCATCTAAAAAGCCATCAGGCAATTCGGTCAAGCCTTTTAACTTTTCTCTAGATACAAAGGAAATATCAGGCGATCGCTTGTTACCATTTTTCATCGTGAAGGCTTTACTAGAGTCGAGAATAATTCCCAGTCCTCTAGGTAAAATGTAGTTCATCAGAGCCATAACGAGAAGGCTACAAGTATATCCATGCAATGCTCCTGAATTTCCCATGTCAATTAGTTCTCCATTAACAAGCTCATAGCATTTCCCATCTGTTAATGCCATTAGTTCGGCATCTGTCCAGATTTTTTTAGTTGTTGTTGGGGGTGAAAGTGCGATCGCGGACATATAAACTCCTGATTGATTAGATCAAATGAAGGCTTGCGAGAATGAGTCTGTTTCGTAATCTTTGAGGATCAAACCTTGATTGATTCATTGTGCGGATTATTTGCGCTTGATTTTGCCTTTGCTGTAAATATGTTTCGACTTCTTGCTGATGATTGAGGTAAAAGCTAATTGTGGTGTAGACATCGGCTAGTTTCAGAGATGGATAGCGATAAACAATTTCTTCAGCCGTTACTCCATTCTGAAAGGTTTTGATGACTGTATCAAGGGTGACGCGGGTTTTACCAACGCGCACTACGCCATCGGTGTCGGTTTTGAGTGGAACTGGTTCGGCAGTAATTGCTAATGTCATAATATTTCTAGATTAAATAATGCTAAATATTGACTAACCTCTACTGATCTAGAATTGCATCATAATCGCTATGTGTGCCAATCCAAAACCATACAATACCTTCTGGCTTTTCGAGTCCAAGTGCTCGATAATTATCGGTGATCCTCACAGACCATAATTTTTTACGCTTGCCAACTTTCTTAAAGTGAAGCGATGGATGTAAAGGATTGTTTTTCAACAATTCATAGTTTTTGTCGGCGAGTGTTTGGATGTCTTTTGGAAGTTTGTTATAGGCTTGCCAAAATCTAGGTAGAGTCATGTGATTCATAAACTTTTGGCTAGCCCTGCTTCGTACTCGCGATCAATCTCATCTAATAATTGATCAAGTTTTCCAGAATCAAGATCGTCTTCTATTTGCTGATCCCATATTTGCTCATGGTAATCTATCAGCCATGTTGTTAGGTTAGCTAATTCCTTAACAGATAGCTTTTTTATCGCTGTTTCAAGTTCTTGAATACTCATAGTTTTTTGCCAATAAGTTATAACTACTATATCAAAGCTAGAATATTTGTCGTTATTCGCTAATATTACCTTCTAATAGATTCACTAGAAACTCAACCTTACCGAACAACTCATCATAGGTAATGATTTGTACATCTTTTAGTCCCATCCTAAATAATTCCAAGGATTTTCTTTGTTTTAGATCAATTAATTCAGTCTCAATATTACCTATAATTACAATACATTTTGGATCAAAAGCCTCAAATCTATCTTCTTCTGAATTAACAAGTGTTATGTAATTCTGCATTAATGAATTTTTATAATTAGTGACCTGAATTGTTGAGCCTGAGAGTTCATTTGAAATATTATAAATATCTCCTCTATATTGTGAACCTAAAAGTTTTGTTGCAGGTGTTTTTATTTCTATTAAAACTACATTTCTAGTGAGATGATTTGCACATAAGAAGTCAATAATATTTCCACCTCTATTACTTATGTTCTTACCACCAACATAGGCTTTGTCCTCAAGAATAATCACAGGAAAAGAAAATAATTGAGCAAATAGAAAAGAGTTTTGAGTTAACACACCTTGCCAAAATTCTTCACTATCATTCTCTATGTTATTTTTCCAGATTTCAAGGACATTCTTTAAATTGCTTAAACCTACTGCTGCATTTAATTTTTGAAGATTATCAACATTAAGATTTTCAAGAGCACTAACAACATCTTCTGCTTGTACAATTGTTGTTATCCATTCAATTAATCTTGCAATAACTTCAATGCCTGCCTTTTGACTTATGTCTAAAAACTGGCGAAGATTATTTTTATTGATAGTTAATTTTGTATTACCCTGTGAAAGACTAATTACCAGCTTAGAGATTGGATCAACTCCTGCTTTATTCGCTAGTTCAATGAATCGATTCATAATAAAATCAATATTGGTATAATCTTTTTGTAGCTTTTTATATATTTCTATGAGTTTCTCTTGTTTTCTGCATATTTCCAATACTTCAAGATTTCCCTCACGACTATTAGAAAATGGTGTCAGTTCAGGCATTTTCTTAAACTGTCTTTTCAAGCGTTTAACAGTATAATCAGACAGACCAAGATGTTTTCTAATTTCTTCTGAATCTTTATATGCTGCAAGAGTCTCTTCGAGTTCTGTAACAGCTCTACTACGCCCGACTACATTAGCCCACTGTTCAAGGACTCTTATTCGGTTAGGCACTCCAAACTGTAAACCACCTTTGTATGCTTCCCAAGCAGCTTCTAAAGCCTCCATAAAACTCCACAGGGGATTAACAATAATTTTCATGAATTTTGAATTTTACTATCTAATTGGTCAGGCTAAAGCAGTACAAAACTTACTCTAAATCATTATGTCATGGCTTATTTCACTGCATTAGCGTGGTATGCCGATCGCTGCTATATAGCACTATAAAGATTCGCCAATAACATGTAAGTTACTCGCTTCTCTACAAATTGTTCTTAAACATCATTCATCGTTAATTCTCCTGATTGTAAAATCACTATTCCATTCCTGAGAATCAGGCTCATACACAGTCATGATTTTAATCAATGGACTGCTGGGATAACTACATTTCACATGAATAGTTTGTCCAGCACTCGTCAAGCCACAAATCAGATAACTAGGCTCATCGTTATCAATTGGGGAATCTTCAATGATTTGACCATTTGCGATCGCATCTATAATCTCATTCAATTCGATCTGACGAGAGATCGGCTGATCGACAGCATTTTCAGAAAACTCAAACTGAGCGTTGGCAATTTTGCGCTGAATATCTTCAATTATGAATGAGTAATCTTCTGTTGGATCTGGATTGTAATTATTTAATAAACCTAAACGTTGACCAAGAAAACTAAAGTAAGTGTAAGCCGATCCATTAGTTGAATCGTAATTGCTCAACGCAGGAAAATTGACAAAAAGGGAAAAGCTGATAAATTAAAGAAATGAAAGAACTACCCAACCTAAAAGAACTAACAGACGAGGCAAAAGAAGCCTTGATAGTCAAGTTA
>JBIKYZ010000441.1:0-2937 GCA_044354985.1 Pseudanabaena sp.
GGCAAATACTACTATCTTAGTACTCCTAAATCATTAGTGCTTCGATTTCTCATGCCCAATATTTGGGCATCTCTTAATGTGCCGTTCATCCATTTTTTGCTTCAATTTTTTCCAAACTCCAATACTCAGAAAGATTAGATTTATTGTCAGAAATTCTGAGGCGTACAGTTTATTTAGACTTTGAACCATTATCTGACGAAGAATTAACACTGAATGCCGAGGATATCTTCCTAACACTAGAGGAAGAAGAATTTGCTTATGAATAGCCCCTATCGTGGAGAAGTTTGGCTAGTCGATTGGCTATGTCGCCAAAGTCAGACCATGTTTAGTTGTTAGCATCCCAGCACTAGATAGGGATCGAGCATTAGTAACCCTAGTTCCACATACAACAAGTTTGCGCGATTCCAGATTTGAAGTGAAAGTGAAAGCTAAATTTATACGAGAAGGCGCTTTTGATGTGCAAAATCTCATCACAATCCCTCATGCTAAACTTTTACGCAAACTGGGAGAGCTAACATCAGAGCAAATGGAAGACTTAGAAGATGTCTTACTCGTATGGTTAGGATTTGATTCCGAAGAAGATGAAGACTAACAATGGAAAACTTTGAGAAAGGCGATCGCTATTACCGTGAGTCATGATTTCTATGCGATCGCATTGATGGTGTAAGTCAAAAAATTGAGGCGATCGCTGATCCTGTTATTTTGTTTGTGGTAGGCGCAGACATATTCGGCTAGAATTTATCAAGACGATCTGTATTGGAAAGGAAGCTCTATTTTGTCTAACCCAGATTCCAACACAAAGCATCCGCGCCTTTTATCATTCACCCTTGACGGTTGGTCTGTTTTGGGTGGTCGAGTTACTGTGCCTTTACACGATGGTGTTGCAGTATTAGTTGGTCGTAATGGAGCAGGTAAATCAGCCATTATTGAAGGACTTAAAGCTATCTCATTGTGTGCTATTGGTAAAGCTAATCATAGCGAAAGTATTCCCAAAATATTAGAGATCGAAATCTTGACACCAGACAAACGTCATCTCATATATAAATATGAGCGTATTCCTCTATCTAAATCTACTGAAAGATTGGATATAGATGATTCTATAAGTGACAACTTGGTAGAAGGACAATTCTCTTGGAATGGCTATTGCAAATATATTGATGGGAAACAAGAGCCTCTCTGGACTACAGAAAATGGGATAACAACTATAATTAATGAGCTTGGTCAAAATGCTGGAATTCTTGGCAATATTCACTTGTTCCCACAAACAACTCTTCCTGAGAACTCGTCACTAAAGTTCCCTCGCGAAATGTTTTGGAGCTATGATGTTTTGAATGGAGTTCGCATATTTATTAAGACTACTATTTCTAAGCGTCAGAACATTGCAATAAAAGTTTCGCGCAACAAAAAAATTGTTGTTGACGATAGTTTGGGAATAGCTGGTAAATTAACTCAAAAAATTCATCGTCTTATGGAAATAGGGAAACTTGATGAATTTGATAGTGTTTGTCAGAGAGTTGGACTTGGCAAAATAACTGAACAAAAATCACCTCAATATGTCGAATCCAGAGAGATCTCTGAAAAAGAATATTTTTTTGAAGTCAAGTTAGATGGAGTTAATATTGGATTCCTTTCCGATGGAACTCTTAAAGTACTGTCAATTCTTATAGAAATAATTGTTTCAAATTCTAGATCAACAATAATAATTGAGGAGCCTGAAGCACAAATTCATCCAGCGATGCTAGCAAAGTTACTTAATGAAATCGAGACTTACACTTATGGAGAAAATTTAATTATTTCAACGCATTCTCCGCAAGTAGTCGCATGGGCTAGTCCAGAAAAAATCAATCTAGTTCACCGCAAGGACGGTCAAACATTTGTTAGACAATTAGCTGAAGACGATATTCACAGTATTATCGAATACCTTTCTGAAGAAGGTAACTTAGGGGAATGGATTTACAGTGGTATTCTCGATGAGTAACATTAAAATAGGTTTAATTACCGAAGATGATACGGACTGGGATGCAGTTCGAGAAATTATTCATCGTGTGCTTGACTCAAATGTAACAATAAAAAAATGGACATCTGGGGGATCTGTTGCCAAAAAGAAACTTTCAAGGGAGCTTAAAGTTCTTTTTAACAAAGGTTGTAATGTTTTTATTGTTGTTCAGGATTTGGATCGTTCTCCGAATGGTTCCCTTAAAGATGAGGAAACATTACGATCAGAGTTAGAACCATTATTTTCTGTGGTGAATAGCTTTAGCAAACATATCTGTATTCCCATTGAAGAATTAGAGGCTTGGTTTTGGTCTGATTCAAAGATTATCAAAGAGATTGGTGGCGAAAAATGTAAAGCAAACCCAAACCCTCACCAAATTAAAAGTCCAAAAGAGGCTCTTAAGAAGTTATCAATTGGGAAAAATGGAAAGCCAAGTTATGGGACTAATAGAAATGCTGAATTAGCTAAAAAGCTGGATATGGTTGAATGCTCTAAGTATTGCCCATCATTTAGGGAGCTAGTCAAATTCCTGCGATCGCTATAAAAATATTGCTAATCTATAGTCCGAAAGAATTGCGATTTTAGGTGATCGCTATTAATGACCAGCGTCAATATTTGGAACAAGTTTACCATCTTCCATATAAACAATGCGATCGCTATTACCATGAGTCATGATTTCTAGGCGATCGCATCAACAATCTATCTCCTAAAGGCGATCGCTATTACCGTGAGTCATGATTTTTAGGCGATTGGGATGTTTTGGGGGCGATCGCTCTACCCCCCCAACCGAACTCTATGTTAGGATTTTAAATATTTTTAGTATCTACACAATATGAAAAGCCAGTTATTACAATTAGCTTTTGAAATAGAGCTTCAAGACGGAGAAAAATTTACAATACCTAGCTCCATAATAGAAGGAATCGGCAAAGGTAAATGGCTCA
>JBIKYZ010000196.1:0-9829 GCA_044354985.1 Pseudanabaena sp.
CCTATGTGCTACTCTTGGTTTAGTTTCGATGAAGCAATTACGTTCAAACTTTGTTTCAGTATACATTCTCAGACTCTTTTATCTAAATCAAATCTCTGGATTTTCTATCTGCGTAAGGTGAGTTACAAATCACCAAGACTCTATATGATGGGCTGAATGCGATCGATCGAGACCATAAAGATATCCCTGACGATAAGAAAGATGATGCCACTACCGATCTGGTACGAACCAAAGCTGGTCTGGTATTTGAGCCAGCAGTAGTCGAAAAAATCATTGGATTGCTCGAAGGAACTACAGTTTATGCCACCAACGCTCCTTTGAATTTGACGATCGCGATTCCCGATGCTCAAAAAACCTTAGCGAAAAAACTTAAATATAGTTTCCAAAAGGATGCAACCCCACCCAAGGCAGGGCTTCAGGTAACAGGTATTTTGACTGAAGAGGAGAAAGCACAGGCTAAAGCTCTATCTAGCGATTCCAAATGGGCAGACGCGATCGATCGAGTTGGCAAACAGCCCAAAAATATTTTTAACGATGCGATGTTAGGGATTTTCCCCGAACCAGATCGGGAAGATGCAAAAAAACATCTCCTCGCGGGCGATTTGGTTCCTGACGCTGGCAATACCGCCCTCGATAAGCGATTTTACTTCCTCCAGCATTTTCTCCCCTTCCTGCGGCAACGGCTGGCACATCGCTTTATCATCGATACCCTAGCAGGCACAGCTAGCTTGCCGAGCAATGTAACTGATGCACTTTTGTCAGATCTATTAACTATCGGGGCATCCGATCGACCTGCTATTACTGTTCTGGAAGGCATTAAAGCATTATCGGCGATCGGCACAGGTATGTGGCAAGGTTACTTAATTCCACCGACTGACGAATTTTATACTTTTGTCGCCGAAAGTGAAACCCAACCCCCAGCATTGATGCTAGATGGGGAAACGATTCCTTTTAAATATCAGCAAGAAGATCCATCCAACATCTGGTCAACCGATCCCACCTCGAAGAAATTAAAAAGCGGGAAATTGTACTGGCTGGAAATCAGTGGGACTTCTGTTGGTCAGCTTCAATGGAAAACCGCAACTCTATCAAAAGCTCCCATCCCCACCTCGGCTCTATTACCCGATTATACAAATGGAGCAGAGTCCGCAGAGCTAGAGGTCTTGAAAAAGTTATCTAAAGCTGCCCTATTAGTCAATGGCTTCAACTTGAGTGTGGATGAAGTGACCTATTGGCAGAAACATAGTGGTGATTTTGACGAATTTAATATCAATACGATCGCGCTGAAATCTTGGCAGCGTCTCCAAGCATACGCTACTCTGCGGAACAGTTTGCCCAAAGCCGAAACCAACTTGCTGGAATTCTTTGAGTGGGCAGCTAAACCCGTTGATGCGGTTAAACAACCTGAGAAAATCGGCGCGCTGAGTCAAAAAATTGCCGATGTCACTAACTGGAAGGTAGATAACATCGAGAAACTGCTAAAACTAGAACACTTCGATCTAAAACACCTAGAGGCATTTCATAATGAGGTGAACCTAGTCAAACTGCAAAAAGCGATCGAAGTTGCCGACAAAATTGCAGTGGATATCGATCAATTATTTGACTGGGCTAAACCAGGAACTAAGTTCTGGGCATGTCACAAGATTGCCGAAGATATCCGCAATGCCATTCGCGCCCGCTACGATCAGACGGACTGGGAACAGGTCGTTAAACCGCTAAATGACCAACTGCGCGAAAATCAGAAGTTAGCTCTAATTTCCTATCTCCTTGTGCAGCAAGATTTGAGGGATTGGGGCGTAGTCGATGCCGATAGTCTGTTCGAGTTTTTCCTGATTGATGTTCAGATGGATGCTTGCATGGAAACTTCGCGGATCAAACAGGCGATCTCTTCTGTACAACTATTTATTCAACGCTGCTTCTTGGGGCTGGAAGACAAGTTAGATAGTGGAAAGAATCAAGTTGGAGTACCTAATGATGCACTCGATCGCGATCGTTGGGAGTGGATGCAGCGATACCGCGTCTGGGAAGCCAACCGCAAGGTGTTTCTCTATCCTGAAAACTGGATTGAACCCGCACTTCGGGACGATAAAAGTCCTTTCTATAAAGAACTTGAATCGGAGCTGTTGCAAAAGGACATCAATCCACAGACTGTCCAAGAAGCAATGAAAAGCTACTTATTCAAAGTAGATGAAGTAGCAAATTTGAAAGTCGTAGGGCTATTTGTAGAACAGGAAATCGGTAAAGACGGGAAGCTAGTATTTGACAATAACAATCCTGTGTATATCAAACTGCATATCTTCGCCCGAACGCGGAATGCCCCCTACTTTTTCTATTATCGGTATTTTGATATAACTGAAAAAAACTGGTATCCGTGGGAAAAAGTGCAAGTGGACATCCCCAGTTATGATGTGGAGTCGATTGCAGAAGATGATACAAAAGGAAAAATCACCAAGAATGGAGATTATTTAATCCCTGTTGTTTGGAATAAGCGCTTATTGATTTTCTTTCCCCAATTTGCTAAAAAGACAGTCCCAGCAAAAATACCAGACACAATTCCCATCACTGGCAGCATAACACCTAGCAAACCAAAAGAGGGTTGGGAAATCAAGATGGGCTGGAGCGAATACCGAAATGGTAAATGGACACAGAAACAACTTTCATCTGAGGCTATCTATGATATTCCAAGTGCTCCAAATTCTCTGCCAGATATCAGTAGCTATGAACTTATTCCTAGGATTGTCACTACAGATTCCAAAGTTGTCATCGATATTTATCAGGGTGATCCTGCGTTAGGTTCATTTTATTTTACAGGCAGTCAAGTATCTAATGAAAATGCATTAGTCCCTTCTAAGTCTTCAATTAACGGAGATTTTCATTACACATTAGGCACTACTCAGATTCACTCTTTGCAGGGGAAAGATACTAATGCTCCTGCACTATTTGCAACTGAGCCCTATTTTGAAGTGCTTAAACCCAGCGTCACTGTTCATCAAGATGGAATAGGATTACCTTTTTCTCATTCCTTTGTTCACGATCTTCTAAGCAAATTGATGACAAGCAATCTTGATGGGTTGTTTGACTACTATCTTACTCAGGTGGCTGATAAAGTCGATGCTTACGGTGGTGGAACTGATGCTAATGGGAATGTGCTTTATCACGAACTGAAACGGTCTTACTCTTTGTATAACTGGGAAGCTGCCTTCCATGCGCCGATGCAGTTGGTGGATAGTCTGCTGAAATCACAGCAGTTTGAGCAGGCAATAAAAATGTGCCACTACATTTTCAACCCTTATGCACAAGGCATTGGCAAAGAACGATTTTGGCAATTTTCACCGTTCAAAGAAGTTGACGCTGAGAATGTCTTAGAAAAATTGTTTATGGGATTGCAACCTAGTCAGACTAATGATGCTATCAACGAGTGGCGTGACAAACCTTTCCAACCCCATGTAGTCGCTCGATCACGCCCCTCTGCTTACATGAAATGGGTAGTAATGAAATATATCGAAATCTTGATTGCTTGGGGCGACTATTTATTCCGTCAAGACACGATCGAAACCCTTAATCAAGCCACGCAACTTTATGTCCTTGCCGCTCATATCTATGGACCACGGGGGCAGCTTATTCCCAAACGTGGCAAAGTTCAACCACAAACCTACATGTCGCTGCTGGATAAATGGGATGCGTTTGGTAACGCAATGGTTGAGTTGGAACTGGCATTTCCTTTCAGCAACCAGACACCATTCCCCGTCGGTGTCAGTAATGGTGTCGTAGGACTAGCTAATGTCTTTGGCTTTGCTACATCTCTATACTTCTGCATCCCAGATAATCCCAAACTGCGAGGTCTACGAGACACGATCGACGATCGCTTATTCAAGATCCGTCACTGTCAGAATATTGAAGGCGTATTCCGCAAACTGCCGCTGTTTGAACCCCCGATCGATCCAGCCTTGCTCGTCCAAGCAGCCGCGCAAGGACTGAGCTTGGCTAGTGTGCTAAACGACCTGAACAGCCCCGTACCCAATTACCGCTTCTATTACCTACTGCAAAAAGCTTTAGAACTTTGCTCGGAGCTAAAATCAATGGGCAATACCTTCTTATCAGCCAAGGAAAAAGGAGATGCAGAGTCACTATCAAAACTGCGTGCGAAGCATGAAAGCACAATGCAAAATCTAGTAATGGAAGTGAAGAAGCAGCAGTTAGAAGAAGCTGGAAAATCCTTAGCTGCTTTGCAACAGAATCGTAAAAGCCCTGTTTATCGCTTACAACATTTCCTGAAGTTGATTGGTGCAGATTTAGGCCAAGTACCAGAGAGTGATGCTGATTTCAAGGAAATTTCCGATCCGATTGAAACAATCGATGAAGGCGGCTTAAAACTGATTCAGTCCGAAAAAGATGAAATGGATAAAGCCAGTGCCGCCGCTGATTGGCAAACTGGGATCGGAGCGGTTGAAACTTTAGCAGGTGTATTTCATGCTCTACCAAATATGATTTTAGCTGGACATCCTCTAGGGGTTGGGGCCGATGTCCAATGGGGATTCCCTCATCTAGCAAATGCCACTTCAGCGGTTGCGCGTGGGTTAAGAATATATGCCGACCATCTGTCCTACCAATCTTCCAGTGCCGGAAAAAAAGCTGGATTCCAGCGACGAACTCAAGAATGGATACAACAAGTTAACGTTGCAGGATACGAAATCACCAACATTGACAAACAGATATTAACCCAAACAATTCGGATTAATATTGCCAACCAAGAGATTACCAACCAGCAAAAAAATATCGACAATACCCAAGAAGTCGAAGAGTTCTTACGGAATAAATACACCAACCAAGAACTCTATACCTGGATGGAAGGTCAAATTCAGACTTTGTACTACCAGGCTTATACCCTCGCCTATGAACTAGCCAAGAAAGCCGAAAAAGTCTTCCGGTTCGAGCGGGGACTGACAAATTCCAACTTCATCCAGTTTGGCTACTGGGATGCTGCCTACAATGGCTTACTAGCTGGCGAACGACTATACATCGGCCTCAAACAACTCGAAGCCGCCTACCAAGAAAAACGTGGCTATGACTACGAAGTCACCAAACACGTTTCACTGCGCCAAATCAATCCAATGGAGTTGATCCGGCTCAAAGAAGCCGGAACCTGCGAATTTGCATTACCAGAAATCCTCTTCGACATGGATTATCCCGGTCACTACATGCGCCGCATTAAATCCGTTGCGATTACCATCCCCTGCGTAGTCGGCCCTTATACCAGCCTGAACGCCACCCTGCGGCTCCTAGAACACAAATTCCGCATTAGTGCAATCGCCAAGGACAAAAACGATTATCTAGAAAAAACAGACGCAACCGACGATAGATTCAGCACCGTCAATATCCCCATCACCTCAATTGCTTGTAGTACCGGACAAAATGATAGTGGGGTATTTGAACTCAACTTCAAGGACGAACGCTATCTACCCTTTGAAGGAGCTGGTGCGATTAGTAAATGGCGGCTGGAACTACCCAGTTTCAAACAGTTTGACTACGACAGCATCTCAGATGCGATCGTTCATATTCGCTACACAGCAGTAGAAGGTGGCGATAAGCTCAAAAAACCTGCTGCTGAATCTGTGATGGCTTACATCAAGAGCGTGGAAGAATTGAGCCGTGAAGAAGGGCTATTTGCCGCATTCGATTTAAAACATGAATTTTCATCAGAATGGCACAAAGCAATGAATCCACCAACTGGTAGTACTGAGCGAGTAATTATATTGGACAAATTGAATGAACGATTACCAATTTTCGCTAAGGGAAAAGATCCGAAAAAGATTCTAGCAACCGAGGTGTATTTGTATAAACCCAAAACTCTCAAATCTTTGGCAATTAAGCTAATTCAGTCCAACAACACCGAGTCTGATTTTGGATCGCCACAAGACATCGGAGAAATGAGTTCGTCGGTAATACATGATGACAATGGTATCCCGATGGACAAGTGGCAAGTGAAAATTCAAGATCTAACAACATCGATCGACAAACTGTGGTTGGTTTTAAGGTACGTTTTACAGTGAGATCTCTCCATTTGTGACTAATGTAAGTTTGGTTAACAATTGCAGTCAATCTCATTTGATTGACTGCAATTGTTTTAGAAGGCATTGCGCAATATTTTTAAGATTGTTTGTGACTATTCCCATAAACTTGCCGCCACCAGTTTTGAAATACCGATTCTAGCATTGCGTTTCCTTGGAGTCGTCCCACTAGATGGGAGCATAAGTTTGCCGATACGGCAAACTTATGCTCATAATCACAAATCGTAAAATCGAGATCAAAATCCCAACTTGTCACAGAAACATCTTAGAGCAAATAATCATCAATTATTTGCCATTAAATTTAAACGAATAAGTATTTATACTCATTTCGATCAACGTGTTTTAAAGGTTTGAGGGTTTTGCTTGGCGAGGTGATATATATTGAAAGGGTATCTGCCCGTTAGTTAGCTGTCGTTATGCAAAAATGGTTTAATACCGCTGGTCCTTGTAAGCCTGACATTCACTACATGTTGTCAGCGACTGAGCGCTTGCCTGAAATCAAACAACTAATTGCTCAAGAAAACTATTTTGTCATCCACGCGCCAAGGCAAGTGGGTAAAACTACAGCGATGTTGGCACTTGCTCAAGAACTAACTACAAGTGGCGCATATACATCAGTAATGGTATCGGCAGAGGTTGGGGCAACTTTCCCCGATGAACCTGAAAAAGCAGAAGAAATTATTTTAGCCGCATGGCGAGATGCGGCAGATTTCTGGCTGCCCGATGAACTGCACCCACCAATCTATGATCGACATCAGCCACCACAGCGTATTGGCAATTTTTTAAAGGTATGGTCGGAGGCATCACCGAGACCATTAGTAATATTCATTGATGAAATAGATTCTCTACAAAATCAAACTTTGATGACGGTGTTACGACAGTTGAGGGATGGATTTCCTCGTCGTCCGCAGGGATTTCCACAGTCAGTTGCTTTGGTGGGGATGCGTGATGTGCGGGATTATAAGTATGCTTCGGGTGGAAGCGATCGCCTAAATACCTCTAGCCCTTTTAATATCAAAGTGCGCTCCTTCACGCTGAGTAATTTTACTCTTGAGGATGTGAGGAATCTTTATCAGCAACATACAGACGCTACAGGACAAATATTTACGCCAGAAGCTGTTGATTTAGCTTTTCATTTGACGCAGGGTCAGCCTTGGCTAGTGAATGCGATTGCTAAAGAGATAGTTGAATATATTGCTAAAGATCCGAGTATTCCAATTACAGTTGAGTTAGTGAATCAAGCAAAAGAGATCTTGATTAAGAGACAAGATACGCATCTGGATAGCCTTGCCGAGAGGTTAAGAGAAGATAGAGTTAGAGCCATAATTCAACCAATCTTATCAGGATTAGAGCTAGGAGATACTCCCGATGACGATCGGCGCTATTTGTTGGATTTGGGTTTAGTGGTGCGAAGTCAGGAAGGTGGCTTAAAGATTGCGAATCCGATTTATCAAGAAGTGATTCCCAGAGTTCTATCACAAGGGACACAGGATAGTCTGCCGATGATTCAACCTAGCTGGCTGAATGCTGATGGGAGTCTCAATGTTCAAGTTCTTCTTGATGCTTTTCTAGTTTTCTGGCGACAACATGGGGAGCCTTTATTTAAGAGTACAAATTATCCAGAGATAGCGCCACATCTGGTAATGATGGCATTTTTGCATCGGGTTGTTAACGGTGGCGGCACATTGGAGAGAGAATATGCGATCGGCTCAGGTCGCATGGATATTTGTTTGCGTTATGGCAAAGTGGTTTTGGGAATGGAGTTGAAGGTTTGGCGAGACAGGAAACCAGATCCAATCAAGGAAGGATTAAAGCAGTTAGATAAATATTTATCGGGGTTGAGTTTAGATACAGGGTGGTTGGTGATCTTCGATCGCCGTTCTGGGTTACCGCCGATTAGCGATCGCACTACGACTGAGAATGTCATTAGCCCCGCAGGGCGAGAGATTATTGTGATTCGTGGCTAGATAAATAATCCAATACAAGCTGATATGCCCATTCCAGAGCCAATTTTAGTTGTTTACAGTGAACCGCCTAAAGCGATCGCTACATCAGACTTACGCCAAGCGAGGGTTGATGAGTTTTTAGCATCAAGATCTTTGCAGCCGAAGAGTCGTAAGGCTTATCAAGCGGACTTGCGGACATTTATGGATTGGTGCGATCTAGCTTGGGTGGACGTGAGTCGGCGCAAAGTGACGCAGTTTAAAACTTTTTTACTGAAGGAACGTGAACTAGCACTAAGTTCGGTAAATCGGGTACTGCGGACTTTGAAATCGTTTTATCGGTGGATGTTGCTTTCAGAATATGTAACGGCTGATCCGACAATTGGCATTCAGCAAGAGAGATTGCCCGATCCTGTGGCAAAGGATTTGGAGGATGAAGAGGTGTTGCGGATTTATGAGGCGATCGCCTTGAGTAAAGTGATGTTGCGCGATCGGGCTTTGTTTTCGGTGTTGTTGCATGGGTTGCGTGCAGAGGAGGTTTTTCGTCTGAATGTTGAGGATTATGTGAATGGGGAATTGGTGATAAAAGAGGCGAAGTGGGATAGTAAGGGAGAAGTGCCTTTGACGAAGTTGGGTATTCAGGATTTGGATGCTTATTTAGATTGGAGGAGGTCGCAAGAAGGGGAGTTATTGCCTGATAATGCTTTGTTTGTATCTTGTTCTAATCGTAGTCAGGGTAAGCGGTTGACCTATTGGGGAATTCGGCATGTGATGGATGATTTGGCGGAGAAGACGGGGATTGATTTGCATTCGCATCGGGGTAGGCATACGTTTGCTACAAACTTGATTGTGAAGTATGAGTTAGATCCTTCTTTGGCTATGGAGTTGACTCGTCATCGGGATGTTAGGAGTTTTAGGCGCTATACCAATCGCAAGAATAAGATTGCGGCGAAACGTGCTTTTCTGAAGGCATCGGAAAAGTTGGATTAGAGAAGTTGTGGTATTGACTACAAATCTAAAATAGTTTCTAAAAACCAGTCTTGGCAAAGCTTTAATGGCTATCTTGCAGATTTTTGCCTATATCATTGATTTCATCCTCGAAATTGCTGCATAAACTGACGATCAATGGATTCTTTCCAAAACCAGAGTAGTTTTGAAGGACCAAAACATAGTCCGCCCCAAGCGATCATCGCTTGTAAATATTTTTCGCTAGATTCTATTTTATATCCAGTGCCGATTAGCGAAAGATGCTGTTTTTGGGGATAAAAAGGAAGCAGTGGTTGACCTGATGATATGCGCTGTAAATTTTTAAATAGAGGTTTGCCTTGATGTACTGCGAAGACTCCTGCTTTGGGTCTGGGATGGCTAATACTAGAAGCAATATCTCCTGTGGCAAAAATGTAGGGATGGGAAATAGATTGCAGTTTATTGTTAATGAGGATAAAGCTTTTCTGGTCAGTGGTTAAACCTGAGTCACGAATCCAAGATGGAGCCATAGCATTAGTGAGCCAAAAAATGCGATCGCATAGTAATGTGAATCCTGATTCGCAGCCGATTATTTTTGGAGTTTGTAGAGGATATTGCTCGGATTGATTGTCAGAATCAGGTTTGATGAAATTTACAGTTTCGCTTAGATGTACATAAATTCCTTGGTTAAGTAGAATTTGTTCAAAGCGTTTTCCTACATTTGCAGGATAGCCCGTCATTAGGGTTGCTTGTCGATGAAACAAATGAATTTCTAGCAACTGAGTTCCTAGAACCATGGGCGATAATCCTTGCGATTGCAGAATGGCTTCTATGCGTGACTTAATTGTGAAA
>JBIKYZ010000442.1:0-2930 GCA_044354985.1 Pseudanabaena sp.
TCAAACTTAATTCTAAGCTCAATCACTTCGCTCTCAAATCCAAATTATATATCAAGGCTTTGCAGCAATCTCACTTGGAATGGCAGTCTCTGAAACCTTTTTAGGCTTCTGCGTAACATGAGTGATTTATTAACCAATGACATTCAAGCCATCTCTTCCCAATGTCAGCAAATGGGTTGGAGTTTCACGTACAGCAATGTCCAATGTCATATCAAACCAATCCATCAAGATAAGGCTACTGGGTTGCTGTCAGTGCTAAGCAACCATTTTCCTGAACTCAATTCGCAGCAAGTGCTAACTGTTGGCGATAGTCCTAATGATGAAGCGATGTTTGATGATACAAAATTTCCCATCTCGGTCGGTGTAGCAAATATTCGCCATTATCAAGACAAAATGCTGCATTTACCCAAATACGTTACTCAAGCTTCAGAGTTTGCTGGCTTTTCTGAGTTGGCAAAATTATTACTACAAACATAAAAAGCGGCGCATCGCACCGCCTCTTATTTTTTGGAAAGGACTGACAATTTAGCGATCGCCTCTCATCAATAACAATTGCACCAGTTGCAAGGCTGCATAGATTGCCGTCGCTACATACGTCCATGCCGCCGCATTCAAGACACTCCGAGCGCCCCGGTTTTCTTCACCTTGCAAAATTCCTAACTCGTCAATAAGTCTCAAGGCGCGGCTTGATGCATCAAACTCAACGGGTAAGGTGACGATGTGAAACAGGATCGCTCCTGCAAACAAAATAATGCCAATGTTGATAAAAACAGTACTCAAGCTACCCAACGATGTCAAAAATAGCCCTGCCATCACCATCAGTGGTCCAAAGTTTGCGCCGATATTTGCCACTGGTACTAACGATGCACGGATATTCATAAATTGATAGCCCCGCACATCTTGCAAGACGTGACCACATTCATGGGCAGCGATCGCGGCGGCGGCTAGGGATGACGATGCGTATACCGACTCTGATAATCGCACGGCTTTGGCGGATGGATCGTAATGATCGGTCAGTTGTCCTTCGACTTGCTCAACGGTGACATCATGAATCCCCATACGTTGCAAGATCGTCTTGGCAACCTGTGCGCCTGTCATCCCTAAACTCGATTGAATTTCAGCATATTTTTCGTAGATAGCTTTGACGCGATGTTGCGCCCAAAACATCAAGATCATCCCTGGAATTAGAATCAGGTAGGACGAGTGAAAGTACATAAACTCTTCTCCTTTAGTCAGGTCTATGTCTCATTATCCCCTTGCTCTACGAGCCTCTGGCGGTAGTGAAAACACTACTGCTGCACTTGCTCAAACATTATGTAAGTCATTGTAGTCAGCAAAGCGGGAAAATCCCGAAATATTATGAATACTGAAATCACGTATTGCTGCAAAACAGTGTCCCAGATGACAGTTTCGTGACTTGGCAGCCAAATTGAGGCTGACATTAATAAAATTTTGATCTTTTCTAGATCACATCTAGAGCGATCGCTGTATGCTTAAATTGCACTTTTTTATCTACAGGAGATTACTTAAGTTTTTTACCCCTTCAAACCAAAAAGCCAGTGACGCCAACCACTAGCTTTTTGAAAACCCGAAGGTACAAATTAAATTTTTTGGAAACGGGCAGAGCTGCTTTAGAACGGCAAGATTTGTTCGATGCTTTCTTATATCTTAACGCAAGATACGAGTTTAGCAACACTTTTTGCTGCAAATTTTTTAAATTTGTCAAAAATAATTATCGAACGAGTCTAAAAAGTCTATCCGTTTCCTGATTGAAATCCCTACAACCCTTACAATCAGGACAATCTAGATGTTATTATATTTGCGAGACTTGACTCGGCAGATCTGCAAAGCGATCGCCGAAGGCAATCAAAAAGGAGGTCGAGTAGCTTGACCTCACAGATAGATCATGTTTCTAATGTTGCGGATCTTGAATTTACAACTAAAGGCTTAGAGCCAAGCTCATTAACCACCACAGAATTAGCAGCGCAAACCTTTGCGAGCTTTTTCCCATATTCGTGGAATTTTATCTATGCCAAAAATATAGATCGGACGAGCAAACCCGAATGGAAAACCGAAACGCGCTATCCGATCACTGGAAGGCGACTGTACGACTATTGGGCCGATAACGAAACGCTGATCGGCGTAAGATTTGGCAACCAAACCGAATATGCCCTCCTCGACATAGACAAAGGCAGCCCCTACCACCCCAGCAACAACCACGAGAAATTTAAAACCGTACTCCAAGCCCTAGAAGAAATAGGACTAGTCAGACCGCTAATCGTGCAGAGTTCGCATAGCGAAGGACTGCATATCTACTATCCTCTCTGGCAAGAAGTACCCAGCTTCGGCATCGCCTGCGCGATCAAAGCCAGCTTGAAAAAAAATAACTGCGAAATCGCCGCAGGAGTAATCGAAAGCTTCCCCAACACAAAAAAATACGACTCAGAATACAACGGACATCGACTGCCCCTGCAAACAGGCAGTTACCAACTCGACAACGACCTCCAGATCGTCGGACGGGATTTAAATCAGTTTGTCGAAACATGGCTGACCGTACAAGAGCATCAAGACATCGACCTCCTAAAACAGGCGATCGCCGAAGCCAAAGCCAACTATCAACAACCCAAAGACAACCGCAAACCAATTAAATGGCGAGAAGACCTAGAAAAACAAATCGAAGCAGGATGGACAGGACAGGGACAATCCAACCAACTGTTATATCTAATGGGCAAATACGCCCGCGTCTTCTTAGGATGTGAAGAAGACGAAGCGATCGCCGAATACATCACCAAAACAGCGAAATCCGCCGCAGGATTCATTAAATTTTGCGGAGATATCAAGAGACTCGAACAAAAAGCCAAAGACATCGCCAAATGGTGTATGAAGCATCATTTCCCCTGGGGAAGCAAAAAGGAAGAACAAACAAACGA
>JBIKYZ010000443.1:0-2904 GCA_044354985.1 Pseudanabaena sp.
CTATGTGCTACTCTTGGTTTAGTTTCGATGAAGCAATTACGTTCAAACTTTGTTTCAGTATACATTCTCAGACTCTTTTATCTAAATCAAATCTCTGGATTTTCTATCTGCGTAAGGTGAGTTAGGAGTAAACATTATAGAATTAGGATAAATAGCTCTTTCTTTGATTTTAGTATTGGTGTAAATAATCTTAGATAAACCAAATCGCAACCATCATCTAGCCATGGGCAAAGCGAGCAAACATGAATCAGCCCAAGGAGCAGAGACTCCAGTTTATCCGCTTTGATCGAGGTATTAGTCAGTACAATCATGACTACTACGCTGCCTTGGGTCTACCAATCATTAGCAATCCTACATACATTCGCAACGTATATTTGCGGATTGCCCGCATCTTGCATCCCGATATATATGGCTTCTCTGCGGAGGAAAAAGAAATTGCCACGCAATATCTAGCAAAGCTGGTCAACCCTGCATATAACGGTCTGATGCGAGAGCTGGATCGCTCAGCCTATCAAGGAATATTTAAGCTCCTTGCCAAACGCTTAATGCAGAGATCTCGTAATATCCAAATTCATTCAGAGATTGCCTGTGAATTGGTAATGACCCCTAGTGATGATGTTTATGAGCGTTTGGTTACGGAAATCGCCAAAGTGCAATATGAATCTCTCACCCAAATTATGTTGCATACAGCGGATATCAGTGAACTAAATCTGGTTTATATCCTTTACAAAGAGGGTTATCGACATGGGGCTGTCAATATGCCACCAGTACTTGCTCCAATGTTGACACCCAAAAGCACAAAATCCTATGTAGCAAATGTTCCCCTTCCTCCACCGTCAAAGCCTAGTTATAACTACAACCTTCAGTATGCGACCGATCAACAAGCTAGTAATCTGCACTCTAATTCTGATGAAACAGTAATTCAGACTAGAGTTGAGAGCAATGATATGCAGATAATTAACAATCGGATGAAAATCTGTGAAATCTACATATCTCAGAGTAATTGGAAGTCAGCGCTCCAAGATTTGCGAGAGATTTTGTCAATTGATAAGGATAATAGCCGATGTCTTGCCCTGCTAGGTGTGGTTTACAAGAATATCAATCAACCACAAATGGCAAAAGTGAGCTTCAAGCGATCGCTTCAGATTAATCCTCAAGAAGCCATAGCTCTAAAACATCTTCTAGAAGTAGACAGTACCATTCCTAATCAAAGCAGTAATAAGAACTGTAAAAGCGATCGCAACCCAAATCTCCCAAATACCAAAAAGACTATCGCCAAACCTCAAAAAAGTAGTTGGCTATCGCATTTACTAAAATGGGCTTTTGCCAAAAAATCCTAAAAGTGTTTCTTTGAGTTATTTGTTGTGAGTAAAGCCCATTTATAGAATTGCGGTGCTGAACACCGCAATTCTATAAATGAGCCTTATGTTCTGAATATCGACAGTGATTCACGGTACGATAACAGACGAAGACTGAGAGAACTGTATGGTGCATCAACTGCCGACTGGCGCAAAAGACTTACTTCCCCTAGACGTTGCTCAAAAGCGTTGGATCGAGAGCCGTATTCAACAAGTTTTTCAATCATGGGGCTATCAACGCATCATTACCCCTACAGTCGAACATCTGCGATCGCTCACCGCAGGCGGAGCTGTTAACCCAGAATCTGTGATCCAACTGCATAGCAACAGTATCGAAATTTTAGGACTACGCCCCGAATTTACAGCCTCGATCGCTCGGGCTTATGCTGCCCGTTTGGGAGAAAATGTGGCAACCTGTCCACAGCGACTCTATTACAACGCCAACGTATTTCGCCGCAGAGCTAATAACACTTCAGAAGAATCTTTTCAAGCAGGCGTAGAACTATTGGGTGCGTCAGGCTTGCTCGCTGATGGCGAAATCTTGATGCTTCTAGCCGAAAGCCTCGATCGCGTAGAATTGCAAGACTGGCAGATTATTCTTGGTGATGCGAGACTGACGGGTGCATTACTAGACCTACTCCCTGAGCAATATAGAGCCAAAGTGCGACAATGCCTAGCTAGCCTTGATCGCATAGCCCTGACAGAGATGGACTTACCCACTGATGTCAAAGGCTATGCTCTCGAACTGATTGATCTACGCGGCAAGCCCAAAGATGTGCTGAGTCGTTTATCGACTAGTGCATGGACATCAGGACTGACTGGCGAAGTTAATTATCTCAAGTCCTTGATCGATCTCTGGGAAAGTACGGGACTAACTTCAGGCGATCGCCTAATACTCGATCTCAGCTTGATGCAAACCTTCGACTATTACACAGGCATCGTGTTTGAGGTTGCCTGTAATAATTATGTTGTCGCTCAAGGCGGGCGCTATGATCGACTGCTTGGTATCTATCATCCTCAAAATGTCAGCTTCCCAAGTATTGGCTTTTGCCTCAACCTCGAAGATTTACAGCAAGCTTTACAATCACGCCTACCACAAACTCTCGCCAATTCTAACTGCCTAGTGGTTGCCAAAACTGCTGATGCAATGCAAGCTGCCTTTGCCCATGCTGCATTATTACGTCAAGATCCAGATATTGAGGCGATTGAGCTAGAGCTAGAATTTCGAGGGGAGGATGCTGTCCGCGAACATGCGCGATCGCGTGGCATTCCCCAAATTGCATGGGTCACTAGTAATGGTGCGATCGGCTCAGAAACCATAATCTAAAAAAAGATGGAGTGCTTTACACTCCATCTTTTTTTTGCTAGAAAAATTTCTATTAAATCTGGAGAACTTAGGGTAATCTATTCAACCAATCACCAATAGACCTCTTGCAGAACCAAAAACATGTTAGATTTATAAGCTTTTTATCAGAACTCAAATTAAGCGATGAAATACGAAGCCAGTCAAAATCTATCAGCGACAGAATTTAAACGGTTATTTGGA
>JBIKYZ010000197.1:0-9747 GCA_044354985.1 Pseudanabaena sp.
AAAACTAAGATTGTTGGGGGCATTAACTAGCTGAGGTTATTGTTTTGGCTATCTTTTAAGCTCTATCTTTATTTAGTTACTTATATCTGTATTATTTGCTACTTTTTGAATTTGGAATTGCTGTCCTATTTCATTACCTCCTGTGGTGGGGTAACAATTTCCGTACTCAAGAAGTATATTGAGCAGCAAAACACCCCAGAAGATTGTTCTTCTACGGGGCATCGAACCCCTTGATGGACTCGCTTACATCCCGTCACTCAACGGAGTACCGTTAGAGTGCGGGGCTTTGGCTTGGTAGCTAAAATAGGTAGCAACTTGGGTTAAAATAGGGATATATCCACGGGTGGGCTAGATTTTCTTAATATAGGACTTAAGCATTGACAAAACCCCATCTTGTGAATTGGGCTAATTTAGTATCAAGAAATACTTTTTGACCAAGCTATAAAAGTATTTTCTCAAAAAAGTCATTAACTACATAATCTTTAGCGATAGCCTCAAATGACGTATTCTCGTTGATGCACATTTATGGCAATCTGACAATGCGTAAGTCCTATAATACTGACTTCCTCCTTTAATGTATTTTATTAGATTTTATGATGACACAACTAGGGTCGATGCATATTTTGTATCCCTTGAAAATACCGTTTCTTCCTTCGTCAGAAATTTACTGGCTATACATATTGGGAGCCTTGTTGATCGCTTTACTCCTATATATGCTGGATGGAAATAATAAGACACAACAGCAAAATCTACTTCAATATCTCTTTCCCAAAGAGATTTATTTACATCCATCGGCAATCACCGAGTATAAGTATTACTTTGCCGCTTCTCTCTTAAATATATTGTTGTTAATACCAGCAATATCTTCTCTTCCCAATCTTGCGGATATCACTTGTGATTATTTGACAAAAATCACGCACATAACTGCGCCTTTTGCGATCGCCCATCCCCATTGGTATGACTATGGTATCTTAAGTGTTTTTCTAGCTTTAGTGGGTGACTTTGCCTATTATTGCTATCATTACCTAGCCCATAGAAACTCGCTTTTTTGGGAATTCCATAAGGTACATCATTCTGCGGAAGTATTAACACCTCTGACTATTTATCGGGGGCATCCCATCGATTTAGGGCTATCGCTGCTAATCAATACGCTCATGCTTGGTTTTGCCACAGGAATCTGGGTTTATCTATTTGGGAATCAAGTATCTCAGATCTTAATTTACGGGGTTAGTTGTGAACTTTTTCTATTTTATCTAACTGGTTCTAACTTACGGCATTCCCATATTTGGCTCAACTATCCCTCTAGAATCAGCCATATTGTCATGAGTCCTGCTCAACATCACATTCATCACAGTGTTGATTCTAAACATTATGACAAAAATTTTGGTTATATTTTGTCCTTTTGGGACTGGATTTTTGGCACTTTATACATACCAATAGGGCATGAAAAAATCAGCTTTGGTTTAGCTAATGGTGAATCACAAATGTATAACACTACAACTAATTTGTTTTTACAACCCTTTAAGGCTGTTTGGCAAGGCTATACCAAACTATTCTCAGAACATCAAATCTCGAACAATCAGATCTCGACAAATCAGGAATGTGACAATGAATAATAGCGAAACATCAGGGAATAATAGCAAAACATCAGGCAATAAAATATCAAGTAACAGAATATCTCCATGCATTCATCATTTATTTGAAACTCAAGTCGCAAAAGCGCCCGAAGCCTTGGCGGTCGTATTTGAGAATCAGCAATTGACCTATCGAGAACTGAATGAAAGAGCGAATCAACTGGGGCATTACCTACAAAGTATTGGTGTCGGTGCAGAGGTAATGGTGGGGATATGTGCGGAGCGATCGCTTGATCTGATCGTTGGTATTCTGGGCATTCTCAAAGCAGGTGGTGCTTATGTACCCATCGATCCCGCCTATCCCAAGGAACGGATTGATTTTATGCTAGCGGATACCCAATTGCAATTTGTGGTTACAGAACAACAATGGATTGATTCTTTCACCAAAAATACTTCAGAAAATATTTTAGAGAATACTAAAGTCATTTGCCTTGATCGAGATTGGAGAGAAATCGCACAGCATAATCTTGGGAATCCAGTTAGTGCAACTACCTCCCAAAATCTTGCCTATTTAATCTATACATCTGGTTCTACAGGCAAGCCTAAAGGGGTGCAGATGCCCCATGCAAGTGTGACGAACTATTTGCAAGCGATCGCCAAAATACTGCCCATTCATAACCAAGACATTTATCTCCACACAGCATCCTTCTCATTTACCGCCTCGGTTCGACAATTATTTCTGCCCCTATCTCAAGGCGCAACCAGTATGCTTGCCACCCGTGAGCAAACGCGATCGCCCCTAGACCTATTTACATTAATTGAACAACGGGGGGTAACTATTTCTGATGGTGTACCTTCCGTATGGCGCTATGGATTAATTGCTTTAGAAAGTTTAGATCGCAAATACGATCGCAAATATACAGAGGCTCTAAGCGCAAGTAAATTACGCATGATTGTGTTTGGCGGTGAATTACTGCCCTATCAACTCATTCAAAAACTACGCCGACTATTTCATCTCAAACGCTCTTCCCAAAATCCCATTCAATTTTTGAATATTCTTGGACAAACGGAAAGCATCGGACATGGATTTTATGCTGTTCCCGAAACCCATGATCTAGAAGACGGTTATGTTCCCGTTGGGCATCCCTTAACAGATGTACAGCAGGTGTATATCCTCAATGAGCATCTGAAACCTGTGCAAATTGGTGAATCGGGGGAAGTGCATATTGCGGGTGCAACCTTAGCGCGGGGCTATTTACATCGACCTGCTGCCAATGGTGAGAAATTTATTCCTAATCCTTTCAATCCTCAGCAAAAACTGTTTAAAACGGGAGATGTGGCGAGATTAAATAGCGATCGCAATTTAGAGATTTTAGGTCGGATTGATTTCCAAGTAAATATTCGGGGAATGCGGGTAGAACTAGAAGAAATTGAGGCAGTCATTAAGCTCTATCCACTGGTTCATGAAGCTGCGGTTGCAGCCAAGGATGATGGTTCGGGCGGACAGAGGCTCGTAGCCTATATTGTGGTTCAAGATCCTGACGCTGATTTAAATGCTGATTTAGGGAAATTACGCAATTTTCTAGCCAATAAACTTCCAGATTACATGGTTCCCCATACCCTAGTAATCATGGAAAAATTGCCAGTTTTACCCAATGGCAAGCTAGATCGCAATCGTTTACCTGAGCCTGACATTTCGGCAATCCAAAGGGAATTTGTTGCCCCTCAGACACCCACACAGAAAATCATGGCGAAAATCTGGTCAGAGGTTCTAGGAATTCCCAAAATTGGGCTTCATGATAATTTTTTAGAATTGGGTGGACATTCGCTCTTAGCCAGTTTAGTGATATCGAGATTGCGTGAAGCATTATCCATAGAATTATCCATTGCCAGTCTATTTGCCGCACCCACGATCGCCATTCTTAGTAAACAAATTGATCAACAAATTAGCGAAACTAGCGAACGAATTTCTGCCGATTCTCAAAACACTTCCACGGATTTAGTCCCCGTTTCTCGCAATCAAAATCTACCTCTTTCCCCAATACAGCAGCGCTTTTGGTTTCTCGATCAAATGGAAGGTGCTAATCCTGCTTATAATATCGTCAGAGCTTTCAAACTGCAAGGAAACCTTGATTTTACAATTCTCGAACAGGCGATCGCTACCATGATTAACCGTCATGAAACCCTGCGTACTCGGTTTGAAAATATAGATGGTCAACCCGTTCAATGCATTGCCGATAAATTGCCCAATAAATTGCGATCCACTTTGCCTGTAATAGATTTGCAAGCATTTGCAGAAGATATTCAAAATGCTAAAGCTCAACACTTGATCGATCAAGAATCGCAGCGCCCATTTGCCTTAACAGAATCATCACTATTACGAGTGGTATTGCTAAAATTGGGAACGGAAACCCATAATTTAATCATCGTCATGCACCATATTATTGCCGATGCATGGTCAGCCGCAAACTTTCTTCAAGAGCTATCGATAATCTATTCGGCTTTGGTAAAAGGTTTAACTTCACCACTACCAGATCTAGTCATTCAATATGCCGACTATGCCCATTGGCAAAGGTTATTACGCCAACATCAACCAACTCAAATTGATGATCAAATTGATTATTGGAAACAGCAATTAGCCGATATTCCGACTGCGATCAAATTACCTACAGAGCGATCGCGTGGGGCTGTTCAAACTTTTCGAGGGCATCTCCAGCAATTTCAATTTGATACCCAGCTTACCCATCGACTCAAGCACCTCAGCCAGCGATCGGGTTCTTCTCTATTTATGACCCTTCTTGCCGCCTTTGCGGTTTTACTTTCTCGTTATAGTGGACAGGAAGATATTGTCATTGGTTCTCCCATCAGTAACCGCAATCGAGTTGCTTTGGAGCCTTTGATCGGCTTTTTTGTGAATACTTTGGTTCTACGCACGAGTTTAGAAGGCAATCCTACATTTCTAGAACTATTGCAACAGGTGCGAGAGATGGCGCTTGCCGCCTATGCTCACCAAGATGTTTCCTTTGATCAACTGGTGGAAATTCTGCAACCACAGCGCAGTCTTAGCCATAGTCCTCTATTTCAAGTGATGTTTGTATTGCAAAATTCTCCACTCTCAAAGCTGGAGTTACAGGATTTACAAGTCACGCCCCTAGAATTGGTAAGAGGGACGGCGGGGGCAACTTTTGATCTAACTCTGTCAATGCAGGAGATAGATCAAAAGCTGAGAGGAGCCTTTGAATATAATGCTAATGTATTTGCGCCTGAAACCATTGCAAGGATGGTCGAGAGTTTCCAGATCTTGGTGGAAGCAATTGCCGATCGCCCTGAAGAAAAAATTGGCTATCTCCCCCTATTAACAGCATCGCAACGGCAGCAGATCTTAGTGGAATGGAATCGTACCCAAACCGATTATCCGCAAAAATCGATTCAGCAATTGTTTGAGGAACAGGTCGAGCGTAACCCTGATGTGATCGCGATCGTTTATGAACAGCAACAGCTTACCTATCGAGAACTGAATCATCGCGCAAATCAATTGGCGCATTATCTCCAGAGCTTAGGAGTCATGCAAGAAACCTTGGTGGGTATATGCCTAGAGCGATCGCCTTTGGTCATTGTTGCCATGTTAGGAGTTCTCAAAGCTGGTGGCGCTTATTTAACATTAGATTCTAGCTATCCAAGTGATCGCATAGGATTAATACTAAGAAATGCTCAAGTCCCTCTGCTATTGATAGAACAAATGACAGAACAAAAGCTAATGGGGGATCATTTTAGCAATGTTCAAGAAGTTTGTTTGGATAGAGACTGGACAAAAATTTGTTCTGAAATGACTGCCAAAATTGGTGCAGAGAGTTGGCAAAATCCAAAATGTCACACGGATCTAAATCATCTGGCTCATGTTATATACACATCTGGTTCCACAGGGCAACCGAAGGGAGTAATGATTTGTCACCGAGGAGTAGTTCGGCTAGTGCTGAATACGAACTACATCAGCTTCCAAGCTACAGATATCATTGCTCAATCCTCTAACATTTCTTTCGATGCGGCGACTTTAGAAATTTGGGGTGCATTACTGAATGGGGCTAAGTTAGTGATTCTCAAACGAGAAATAGTTCTTTCACCATCAGAACTACTGTACAACTTAAAAACAGAGGGAATTACAATTTTATTTCTGACCACCGCCTTATTTAATCAAATGGTGCAAGAGATCCCGCGAGCATTTTCAGATTTGAGATATTTGTTGTTTGGTGGAGAAGTTGTAGAACCAAGTAGGGTTAAGCAACTACTAGAAACAGGTATGCCCCAAAATTTATTAAATCTCTATGGACCAGCAGAAAATACAAGCCTATCAACTTGGTATCCAATTACAAAATTAGTCACCGAAACAGTCCCCATTGGTCGGGCGATCGCTAATACCCAGACTTACATTCTAGATCGTCATCTTCAACCCGTGCCAGTTGGTGTAGTTGGCGAACTCTATCTGGGTGGTACGGGTTTAGCCAAGGGTTATTTACACCAGCCCGATCTCACATCTATGCAATTCATTGATCATCCCTTCAATAATCAAATTCATAATCAAAAAGATAATCAAAAACAAGAAAAGCTCTATAAAACTGGAGACCTAGTACGCTATTTACCCGATGGCAATATTGAATTTGTGGGACGGATTGATTTTCAGGTTAAAATTCGTGGTTTTCGGATTGAATTAGGCGAAATTGAGACAGTATTAGCGCAACATCCTCAAGTTCGGCAAGCCTTGGTAATGGCTTTAGAAGATGCGTCAAAGGGTGGTAAATATATAGTCGCTTATATTGCGAGTAAAACAGAAAGATTGACGAGTAGAGAGTTACGTCAATTCTTGAAAAAAAGCCTACCTACCTACATGATCCCTGCGGCTTTTGTGATACTCAAAGCTTTACCCCTAAATTCTAATGGTAAAGTAGATCGAAAAAACTTACCAAAACCAGAACCAACAAGTTCAGAATCAGAAGCAATTCTTGCGCCCCCACGCACTTGGCTAGAGGAGCAGTTGGTTGAAATTTGGTGTGCAGTGCTGCATCGAGAGCAGATCAGCATCCATGATGACTTCTTTGAACTGGGGGGGCATTCTCTCCTTGCCACATCTCTGATTTCGCACATTCAAGAAAAATTAGCGATCGCAATTCCCCTCCGTTCTCTATTTGCAGCCCCCACTATCGCTGAACTTAGCCAAGTAATTACGGCTCGACCAATGAACGCAGAGAAACAAAACTCAACGGATGAGATAGCCGAGAATTTGCCACCTCTGGTCGTGCAAGGAAGAGATAAACCGATTCCCCTCTCCTTTGCTCAGGAATCTATATGGCATTTGCAACAATTAGATTCCGAAAATTGCGCTTACAATAGCTTCTTCGTTTTACGTTTCTCTGGCTCTCTCTCCGTTATGGCGTTGGAATCTGCGTTCAATGAAATTATTCGCCGTCATGAAATATTGCGGACATCTTTTGTCATCGTAGAAGGGCAACTTGTGCAAATAATTAGCCCATCCCTGACGCTCCCATTGACGATTATTGACTTACAAAACCTACCTTTGTTAGAGCGAACATCTGAAGCGCAAAGACTAGCAGCGTTGCAATATCAGCAACATTTTGATCTCAGTTCAGCCCCTCTGATCAAAACAACGCTACTGCGATTAGAGCCACAAGAACATTGGTTGATCATGAATATGCACCATATGATCACCGATGGCTGGTCACTTGGACTCTTATTAGAAGAGTTGAGAATACTCTATGGGGCTTTTACCAATGGTTTGCCTTCGCCTCTTCCTGAACTGCCTGTTCAGTACGCAGATTTCACTCTCTGGCAACGACAAAACTTTCATGAAAGAGTAATAGAACAGCAGCTTACCTATTGGCTACACAAACTGACGAATATTTCTCCTACATCATCTTCCCTTACATCTGATGTCATATCCAGTCATCCACCAGATCTGCTCAGCAAAAACACAAATGCATTCTTTTATTCTATGGTTTTACCCTCGAGTCTGGTGGTATCCATCGAAGCCTTTGGTCGTTCGCAAAAAGTGACTACCTTTGTCATCTTTCTAACTGCTCTGAAAATACTTTTATTTAAGTACACGCATAGAAATGAAATTTTAGTGACTGCAACAGTTGGTAATCGTAGTACAGTCAATAGTGAAAAAATGCTTGGTTGCTTCATCAATGATGTCATCTTGCGATCGCATATCGCTGCTGAGCAAACTGCGCTTACCCTTCTAGAACAAGTCCAAGAAACCCTTACAGAAGCAATCAACAATAAAGAAGTTGCTTCTCAGACAGTCATTAATCAAACAAAAAATCAAACCAAAAGTAAACAATCTCTGAATATCCTAGCCGCGATCACTTGGCTACCTCCACAAAATTTGTCTAACTGGTTGTTAGATGTAGACTTCGTATCAATTGAACGCGATCTTAGCTTATGGGATAAAGAAATTCCCTTAGAGATTTATGTTTCTTCGTCTTCCATAAATAACCCAACTATGGAAATTAAAGTCTTGTGCAGCAAAGAGTTATTCACCCATGAAACCATTGAATTCCTGTTTAGCGATTATCCTAAAATTCTTGAGCAAATTGTTCAAAGTCCAACCAGTAGCCTGTCAAGCTAAGTTTATCTAGTCGAATTATCTAGTCGAAACGAATATGCCAGAAACGTCATCTCTTGCTTTACAAACAGATCCTCCCGCCTCAGCGATCGCCCCCAGCATGGCTAATTTTATCTTGATCTGGATCGGGCAGGTTTTTTCGCTAGTTGGCTCACGGATGACAAATTTTGCTTTGAGTGTCTGGGTGTATCAACATACCAATTCCACAGCACAATTTACATTCCTGATTCTCGCCACCACATTACCCACCATTCTCATTTCACCGATCGCAGGAGTATTTGTCGATCGCTGGAGTCGGCGTTGGATCATGATAGTTAGTGATTTTTGTGCAGGACTATGTACTTTGCTGATTGCTTGGTTATTTGTGGGGAATCACTTAGAGATTTGGAGTCTGTGCTTTGTTAGCGCCGTTAGTGCAAGTTTCAATGTTTTTCAGGGACTAGCCTATTCCTCGGCTACCACATTACTAGTTCCCCAAGAACAACTAGCTCGTGCGAGTTCGATGACCCAGATCCGATTGGCGATCGCTGAAATCCTCTCTCCAGCCTTAGCGACGGCTCTATTAGTCACAGTGCAGTTTACAGGAATTGTCGTAATTGATTTATTGACTTTAACCTTTGCCCTAATTTGCTTGTTAATTGTTAAATTTCCTGAGATCCAACCATCAGAAGATCACGATCCTAGTGCCAATTCCTTCTGGCAACAAATGAGCTTTGGCTGGAACTATTTGAAGGAACATTCGGGATTAATGGGACTGGTCATGTTTATTGCCATTACCAATTTCCTCATTGGTAGTGCTGAAGTTCTCACTACACCGCTAGTTCTCTCCTTTGCTTCCACACAGGCTCTAGGAACCATTTATTCCTTGGCGAGTGTGGGGCTGTTGGTTGGCAGTATTGTGATGAGCATTTGGGGCAGTAGCGATCGGCAAATCAACACCATATTTGTATCGATGTTTTTTTTGGGTTTGTTCTATGTCTTGGCAGGACTGACAGCCTCACCGATTGTATTTACGATCGCTAATTTTTTAATATTTTTTATTATTCCCATTGTCAATGGTTCAATTCAAGTAATTTATCAAAAAAAAGTTCCGCCCGAAATACAGGGGAGAGTATTTGCTTTTCGTGGTGCGGTCGTACAGGGGTTTCTACCGCTTGCTTACCTCACCTCTGGCGCGTTAGCTGACAGATTTTTTGAACCCGTCATGGCAACCGATGGAGTCTTAGCTAATAGTGTGGGACAAATCATTGGGGTTGGTCAGGGGCGCGGCTTTGGCTTGATGTTTGTCCTCATGGGCTTATTTTCTTTGATTACGACCTTTTTTGCCTATTTATATAAACCCTTGCGTCTTGTGGAGTCAGCAGACAACGGGGAGAACTATATTGGCGATTGTTAAACAGCAAAAATTAATAGCTCATGTTACGCAGAAGCCTAAAAAGGTTTCAGAGACTGCCATTCCAAGTGAGATTGCTGCAAAGCCTTGATATATAATTTGGATTTGAGAGCGAAGTGATTGAGCTTAGAATTAAGTTT
>JBIKYZ010000444.1:0-2900 GCA_044354985.1 Pseudanabaena sp.
GCACGGTCGCTTACCTAAAAGTATTTTTCGTCTTGGGTTTGATTTCCTGCGTCACTTCATCTTTGACCTTCATCTCAATTCTCAAGCCTTTTTTAACTCCATTAAATTTTTGTCCTGTACTTAGAAAATTTCTATACAAACATCCCTTGGCTAAATTCTACTTTAAGTTATTGATTTTTACTTGACAATCATAAATTTGCCAGCAATTCTCATTATAAAAATCGGGTTTTTGAAAGCCACTTTGGGCGGACTTTCAAAAACCCGATTTTGGTATTTCACAGAGCCTTTGGCTCTGTAAATACCAAAATCGGGTTCATAAGCAACTGTGCAGAATAAATCCCAAACCCTTAAGGCTTCGCCTCTGCGGGGGCAACCTTAAGGGTTTGGGTGTCTAATTGATTAAGTGTGTCTAATTAAAGAGAATTCTTGCGAATTTACTAGCGATTGTCATTATGAAACTGAATTTGAATTTTGTTAACCTAGATGCTGAGTACAACAGTTCTAAATATGAAAACAATTTTGGATTGTGTGTGTTAGTGCTGCTGGAAGACTATCTCAATAGTATTGAAATTTGCTAAATATTTGCTAAATATTTGCTAAATATTTGCTAAATATTTGCTAAATATTTGCTAAATATTTGCTTAACACAGAAAAAAAGAATAATTCATATAGTATAGTAATCCTGAAACCAGTCTTCCAAGATAGACTCAGGCAAAAAGTTTGTTTAATAGTTTTTTTAACTGTATCTAAAGCTACTTAGTGAGATTCTTATGATTACTTTGTAAACAGATACTTTATATCAGCAGGTGGTAAAGATATATGTCTATATTCTAGTTGCCTATGATTTTCAGTATTGCTTATCCATGCTACTTACCAGACTTGCTCTTGTGGACACATCAATTCAATCACAACCTAAGTTTATTCAAGATTTGAAACAGTTACATGTTCTGTTTCAACAGGCTACTGGTGAATTGTTGGTAACTGGAGACCAAGAGACAGATCCTGCTTGGAATATATATTTTTATCTAGGACGTTTGGTATATGCAACTGGAGGCAAACATCGTGTCCGCAGGTTGGCTAGAGCGATTCGGCAACATTCACCCAATGTAAATATCCAAGAATTACTAGAACAGGCTAAGCCTAACGCCGAAGCTTGGGAGCTAAAAATCATTGAACAGGCTATCCACGAAAATTTGCTGACTACTGAGCAAGCTCGATCAATTATTCAGTCAAGTATTCATGAAGTCTTTTATAGTCTTAGTGATCAAAAAAATCCCAAATCATCTTGGAAACCACTAGAAGCCCTAGCCTTTAAGCCAATCGTTGCCCTGCCTACGACCCAGACCTTAGATAGCATTGTTGCAGCCCAATCAAGGTGGCAACAGGCGGGACTATCTCATGTCCAGAATATGATCCAAGGATTTTCCTTTGATTTAGCGCCCTATCTGGCTAATCCAGATCAATTAGACGTGATGTTAAATGCTGATGCCATCACGAGCAAAACCTATAAAACTCTCAAGAAAATTGTTAATGGCAAAAATACTCTATGGGATATGTCAATCATCATGCACTGCTCGATGATTGCCGTGATGCGATCGCTATTACCTCTTGTCGTAGATGGGATTGTAGCTTTTCGCGAAGTTCCTGATTGGATATCACCAAATTGGAAACTGCCTAGTAAGCCAATTAATGTCCCACTTCGAGGTTTGATTGCTTGTATTGATGACAGCCCTCAAGTAGCAGTTGAAATGAAGCGAATACTTGAACCATTGGGCTATGAAGTTCTCGGCATTACAGAGCCTTTACAAAGTGTTAGTACTTTATTGCAACGTAAGCCCGACTTGATTTTTCTTGATTTGGTGATGCCAAACACTAATGGTTATGAATTGTGTACTTTTTTAAGGAAAACTACGACATTTCAGGAAATCCCGATTGTGATTTTGACTGGACGAGATGGGATGATTGATCGGGTAAGAGCAAAGATGGCTGGCTCATCAGACTTTTTGAGCAAACCACCAGATCCTGCGAAAGTTTTGCAAATATTGCGCAAGTTTTTGCAGATTCCTGAGCCTAATTAGTTTAGAGAAGCCAATAATTCAACGCATTTACATTAAAAAATAATCAATAAATAAAACAGTAAAGGGAAAAATTTTATATGAGTACGATTTTAGTGGTTGAGGACACAATGACTCAAGCAGAGATTATTACAGGCAGTCTGAAAAATGCTGGTTTCAATACGATCTTGGCTATGAACGGCGATGAAGCTAGGACTAAAATTAGCCAACAAAAGCCTAGTGCTATTGTTCTTGATGTGGTTTTACCCAATGAAAGTGGGTTTGAGTTGTGTCGAGATCTTAAGGACAAACCTGAGACTAAAGATATTCCGATCATTCTTTGTTCTACCAAGAGTGGTGAGATGGATAAATTTTGGGGTATGAAACAAGGGGCTTCAGCATATCTGACCAAGCCTGTAGATGTGGCTGAATTGATCCGCACAATTAAGTTACTAGTAAAAGATTAGGAAAGCGATCGCAATGACAAATCAGATGATTAGCAGTCAGAAAAAATCAACTCAGCTAGCTAAGTCTCACGCTGCGATTGAGCAGTTTCTGTCATTTAATTTAGAGGCGGATCAGCAAGCCTTACTACCTACTCAGCAATTACTCGAAATTATCAAAGCTAGCCTGACAGAGATAACGGCGATCGCTGGGCTAGCTCCTAGCGTTATGGGCATATATAACTGGCGTGGAGATGTGATCTGGGTCATTGATTTGGCAGCAATTCCAAATTCAAAATGGTAACAAGCAATACATAATACTAGTGTAAAATTAACACGAATCTGGAAACACAGGAGCATCACCAAGCATAAATTCGATTAGATGTTGCCAACCGTCAAAGAG
>JBIKYZ010000445.1:0-2894 GCA_044354985.1 Pseudanabaena sp.
TGACAATTATTGGCATAATGGGTTTAGGGATAATGATTTGTTTTCGGTTGAAAGTTGAAACTCTCATTATCCCTTTTCGCTTAATCCCGCTCTTTCTTTGCTTCAATCTTGTCCAAAGTCCAATAGGAATCATATATGCCAAAAACGTTTCGAGCATACCGCTTTGTTTATTATCTGGCATCATCCAAATACCAAACTTAATTCCATTAGGAGCGTCACAAATCAACCCATTCTCTGGTAGATCTGCGGGTAAATCAGGCACACTCTTATGACAGGCATTTCTGATACTGTACCAGCGATCATCTGGTTTCTCATCTGCATCAAGCACAATACCAAGCGCGGAACGTCCCGACTCTTGTAACTCCGTAGCAATCAGATCGGGATCGCTTAAATTTGAGTAACCAACGTTATCGCGAATGTAAACAATAGGATTTTTCTTTGTTCCCCAATCTATGCCATTTGCCTCGATTAGTTCTGGAATGACTCGAACTTCTTGTACGCCTTCTACCAGTAGAACATTCTTATGAATTAAAGCCATTTCTACCGCACCTCAATATTACGCTCAGCAGCGATCGCAATTTGTCGCTCAGTGAAAACGATACTATTTGGCTTACCTTTCTCAATTCGATGAATAGTAATCCCATCTTCACTAGGATGTTCAGCATTAGCAATATCCGCTAAACTTTGCCAGCAGTCATTGCTATGAGTCGTTGCAAAAACTTGTACATTGAGACGCTTTGCAGTTTCCCAAATCATTTTCCACATATCAGACATCACCGTAAAATGCAGCCCAGTATCAATTTCATCCACCAATAAAACTCCATCTTTCGCATTTACAATCGCTAAAGCAAGCCCTAAAATTCGCCACATTCCATCGCCCATACTGCCAATTGGTATGCGTTCAGTTTCGTCAGTAAGTTGAACGATAAATCCACTATGCGCTCCTTCATATCGATATTTACCAGAACTAACATTTGCAATTCGTTTGATACGATGCTCGATTATTTTTAATGCCTCTATTACAAGATCTTCTTCTGGTGTGATCACTATGCGCTCAAATAACTCGATCATTTGTTCAGATGAGTAAGAAGATGAATTTACAAATCGAGTTTTTGGTTGTAATCTACTAAAACTTTTTTCCCAATTAGCCTTTCTTTGTGAATCAATAACAATGATGCCATCTTGAGAAATTGGTAGCCGTAATCTTGTATTTAGAACGCTATTTTTCACATCATCCGAATGCAAAATATATAACTCAGGTGATCCATCTTGCCTATTTTTTTGACCTTTAAGACGGGTTCGTTCCGATTTGCCAGCATAATTTACACCAGTGATCGAGATTTGATCGCCTTCATCGAGTTTGTGATTGTAAAAAAGATGGCGAATAGCAAGATGAGTATCGCCATTTTCATTAATATATTCACTACGATCAACTGCGATCTCACTCAATATTGCGTGATTTGTTGGTAAAGCAATTAATAATTGAATGGCTTCTAAAATAGAAGTTTTGCCACTATTATTAGTGCCAACGATGAGATTTAACCTGCCAAGTTGTTGCATCTCAAAGGACGGAAAGCAACGAAAGTTTTCGATTTTGAGAGATTTCAGCATAATTGAATACTAGTTTTTTTAAGCACTGAAATATTTAGCAGTAGGATGATGCACAATTAACGCAGTGGTTGATTGTTCGGGATAGAGTTGTTCGCTCTCATCCATGACTAGATCAACGCGCTTCGCATCAAGCAAATCTAAGAGCTTGAACTGATCCTGCATATTTGGACAGGCGGGATAGCCAAAGCTATAGCGAGAGCCATGATAGCGCTGAGCCAGAATATCGCGAATATTATCAGGATCTTCTGCCGCAAAACCTAACTCGTGACGAATACGAGTATGCGTCCATTCCGCAACCGCTTCCGCCATCTGCACGGCTAGACCGTGGAAATAGAGATAGTCGGTGTATTGATTAGCCTTGAATAGCCCCTGTGCAAACTCAGTGGCAATATGTCCGACCGTAACCGCTTGTAAAGGCATCACATCAATAATTCCTGACTCTTTCGGTGAAAAGAAATCAGCGATACAGAGACGACGGAGTGACTTTTGGCGGGGGAAGACAAACGAGTTTATTGGTCGGGCTGCGTGAATATTATCAATGTCTTTTGGATCGTAGAAATAGACCGTATTGCCTTCGGCTAGCACAGGGAAATAGCCATACACAGAAGTTGGAGCTAGTAACTTCTCATTGATAATGCGCTCTTTCCACGTCTCTAAAATTGGATAGACAGTCTCTTGCAAAAATGCATCATATTCTTCACGCGATTGATCTTGAGGCTTGCGGAATTGCCATTGACCTGCAATTAGAGCTTGCATATCTAGGTTCCAGAATAGATCCTCAAAAGGAATATCATCACCTTGGAGAATCTTAGTTCCCCAGAAAGGAGGCTTAGGACGAGGAATATCGGTATCTACGGCTTCAGAACGAACTATGTCGAGATAGCGTTCAGCAAGTTGAGCCTCTTTTTTGGCTTTTTCCTCTTCACTAGAAACGCCATCAATAGCATCAGCCGACAAATCTGCGATCGCTAGATCTTCATCCAGAAAGCCTTTGCCATCTTCCCATTTTCCTTCAATCTTAGCTGGCATATACTTATCCATAAAGTTGAGGTCAGAGAAGGCATCTTTCCCATAAACTACCTTACCTTTATAGACGTTTTGACAATCGGTATACACAAACTTGGGAGTCAAAGCTGCACCACCGAGAATTACGGGGACCGAGATACCGCGATTATTGAATTCTTGAAGATTATCTTTCATAAAGGCAGTGGACTTGACCAGCAATCCACTCATGGCAATGCAGTCAGCATTATGTTCTTCATAGGCTTTAATAATATTCTCGA
>JBIKYZ010000446.1:0-2886 GCA_044354985.1 Pseudanabaena sp.
TCGCACTAAAATCTCTGGTGCTCAGTGGAACAAAGAAAATGTCCCTCAGGTGCTTGCCCATCGTTGTGCTTATCTCAATGGTTTATTGGCTTTCTAGACTATCCCAAAAAAGTGACATGCTCCCGTTTAGGTTTTCGGTCTGATACTCTCTGTCCCAATCTTTCCGAGGAACAGATGAATGCCTATTTAGATTGTCAGATATCTGCTAATGCAGATATACATAGTGCTGGTTTTGCAGAATGTCATGTACAGATGTTGGAGGGCTTTCAGGTTCAATCAAATGTGGTTGTACCAATTCTATTAGCTGAACCTCTAAGTAATAGTACAGATTCTAATAATCAGCCAAATAATCGCCAGAACAATCAAACTTTATGGGGATTACTGATTGTTCATCAATGTTCTGAGACTCGTGAGTGGGAAGAGCATGAAATTAAGTTACTTCAGCAATTATCGGTGCAATTAGCGATCGCCATTCAACAGGCTGAAATCCATCAGGAATTTCAAAACCTGAATGGTTCTTTAACGATACAAGTCCAAAATAAGACATCCGCACTTCAAGCTAGTGAGCATAAGTTGCGTTCAATATTAAATGGGATTCCAGACATTATCAATTTAATCAGTATAGATGGTACTTATCTTGAATCCAAACAGGATAAACCTTCTTATGATTTCATTCCCGATCATACTCATTCGATTGGGAAGAATATTGTAGATCTCCTGCCATTAACACTTGCGACAAATCAACTTCAAACAATTCAGCAGGCTGTCTCTTCTGGGGAAATGTTAACTATCGATCAAACTTATCAGACTGCTGAGGGGGTACACTATGAGGAAGTTCGAGTAATCCCAATAGATAATAGCGCTGCTGTTGTAGTTGTCCGTGATATTAGCGATCACCGTCGCGCTGAAGTTGCCTTATTTGCAAGTGAGGAGAAACTCAAAAAAGTAGCATTGTCATCTCCAGTGATTATCGAGATTTTTGTGCAACATGCAAATAGTTCTGCTTGTTTTGAATATTTAAGTCCAGCTTTTGAGGAGATTCATGAGTTAAAAGTTGCACAAGTCATGCAAAATCCTCAACTTTGTTTTGAGCAGATTCATCCTGATGATGTAGCGAATGTATGGGAAGCTGTTGGCATTAGTCTCGAGACACTATCAATCTTGCAGCACGAATGGCGAGTCATTACCCCATCTGGCAAGATTAAATGGCTATGTAGTAATCTCCGCCCAGAGCGGCGAACAAATGGAGATACGGCTTGGTATGGAACTGTCTCAGATATCAGCGATCGCAAACAGATAGAAATCACTCTTGAGAAACAATTAATCTATAATAAAACACTTTTGACCAATTCTTTTGATGGAATTGTGATCATTGATAGTTTGGGGAATTTTGTTGAGTGTAATTCAAGTTTCGCCGAGATGCTTGGTTATTCTCTAGAAGAAATACCTAATCTCAGTATTTATGATATTGATGTGAGATGGACAAAAGAAGATTTAGATAGGGGAATTCAAGAATTTAACCTTCAGCGAAAAAAAGTCCTGTTTGAAACTCAACATCGTAAAAAAGATGGATCGATCTGTGATGTTGAGATTAGCGCCAATTCTGTCGATTGGGATAATAATATTTTACAATTTTGCATTTGCCGAGATATTACAAAACGCAAACTCGCTGAACAATCATTAGAGAAAGCCAAAGAACTAGCCGAATCTGCCAATAAAGCTAAGAGTGAATTTCTTGCCAATATGAGCCATGAAATCCGTACGCCAATGAATGGAGTTCTTGGCATGGCGCAACTGCTATCTACTACACCCTTGAATGAAGACCAAAAGGATTTTGTAAAAGTTATCTTAGATAGTGGGGATGCATTATTAACGGTAATTAATGACATTCTAGACTTCTCGAAAATTGAATCTGGAAATCTCCAGCTAGAGCAAAAAGAATTTAACTTTGAAGATACGCTCAAGGCAGTTTGTAATCTCTTAAATAAACAGGCTTCTGACAAAAACATTAATCTGCAATGTCACGTTAATAGCATAAACTCCACTACAGTCGTAGGCGATAGCTTACGACTGAGACAAATCCTGATTAACCTAATTGGTAATGCAATTAAGTTTACTAATCAAGGCTATATCTCCATCAGCTATAACCGAAAATTTATAACAGCTAACACCTACGAATTTAGGTTCTCAATCGCAGATACAGGGATTGGCATCAATTGCGATAGCATCCATAAACTGTTTAAGCCTTTTACTCAAGCTGATGCCTCGATCAATCGTCAGTTTGGAGGGACTGGGCTGGGATTGGCAATCTCAAAACGACTTGTAGAACTAATGGGTGGAACGATCTGGGTGGAAAGTCGAGGTAAGGTCGGTGGCTATCCTCCATCAGATTGGGTAATCAGATCTAACGATAATACTGGCTCCACTTTCTATTTCACAATCATCTTACCTGTGATTGCGATACCCCCCACTATCACCACTAATAAATCTGGTTCTTTTTTACCTGATAATAATAAAATTAGTTTTGAGCAGTTTCCAATTAAAATCTTGATTGTTGAAGATACTATTCTCAATCAAAAAATAATTGTCCTAATGCTCCAGAAACTAGGCTGTCAAGCCGATGTAGTTAACGATGGCAGTAAATGTGTAGCGATTTTTTCTAATCAAGATTCTCAGACTACCTATGACATCATATTCATGGATGTGCAGATGCCTGTTATGGATGGACTAACTGCAACTAGAGCAATTCGTCAAAGTTCATTACTAACTCATGTTACGCAGAAGCCTAAAAAGGTTTCAGAGACTGCCATTCCAAGTGAGATTGCTGCAAAGCCTTGATATATAATTTGGATTTGAGAGCGAAGTGATTGAGCTTAGAATTAAGTT
>JBIKYZ010000198.1:0-9696 GCA_044354985.1 Pseudanabaena sp.
TAAAAGTAACCCTCCTCCTGCCTGTGCTTCTATTGCCAAACGAGAAATGTTAGATTTTCGTATTGAATTTTCTCGTGTTACCACTATCTCAGGATGAGACTCGCCTAAGTTTTCTGCACCACTAAGCTGGGTTAGTTATGCACCTAGCGAAAATTCAAAATGCATTTAAAAGTAATTTATTGGTAACAACACTTCAAATTCAGTCCCAATCGTGACATCACCATCGCTATTTAGATAAGGCGATCGCAATCAGTCTGGACATTGCTATGCTCAGTGCGAAGAGCGTCTTTAGGAATAAGATGATCACGTTGCTCGATTAAATCTGGATGAGCCTTTAAATCCACCAGAGCATCAAGAGCATTGCTGATCAGATTCATAAATACTTGAATTATGCGATCGGCGAATAGGCTCCCGCGCAATTGGTGACAAATCAAATCCACCTAAAACTAAAAAGCGCTGATGGATCAATTCTTCAAGACTGCGTGAAGTGTTTTCAGCTAACAATTTCTTAGGACTGACACCTACTTTATCTTTTTTCATAGATCGCACCACCTTTTCTTATAGCTAAATCTCATTAATCAATTGCAGCAACGCATCAGTCGTCACCTTGCCGCTCATATCCGTACCCTCCAGCAAGCTATCCGCCAGATCGCGCTTATGAGTGTGCAGATCGACAATCTTCTCCTCGATCGTCCCCTTAGCAACAAGGCGATAAATCGTGACAGGGCGCTTTTGACCGATGCGATGGGCGCGATCGCTAGCTTGATCTTCCACCGCAGGATTCCACCAAGGATCCATATGAATTACATAATCGGCAGCCGTAAGGTTTAGCCCTGTGCCGCCAGCTTTGAGGCTGATTAGGAAGACATCACCTTCACCCGCTTGGAAGGCTTCTACACGCTTTTTACGGTCTTTGGCGGGAGTACTGCCATCGAGATATTGATAGCTGATTTTTTGGGAATCGAGATAATCACGAATGATATGTAGATGATCGACAAATTGGCTAAATACGAGAGCCTTGTGCTTATTGTCCAGAAGCTCGTTGACCACTTCGCCGAAAAGCTGAAGTTTAGAACTAGGCAAAGGAATATCGGGTCTGACCAGCTTGGTATTGCAGCAGGCGCGACGCAATTTCATGATTTCCGCGAGAACTTGAAGATGCTTCTGTCCTGCATTTGCCTCAGTACTAGTTAACTTAGCGACTGCCTCACGACGGAGCGCTTCATAAAATGCGAGTTCTTCTTTGGTGAGTTCCACTTGCAAAGTTACTTCCGTGCGCGATGGTAGCTCTTGCAGTACTTGGTTTTTGGTGCGACGGAGAATGAAGGGCTGAATTAACTTTTTGAGTTGATTGCGTGCTTCTTTGTCCTGCGATCGCTCGATCGGATTGGCATAGTTCGTATTGAAATTATCAAGGGAACCTAGTAGCCCTGGGTTAATAAACCGAAATAGATTCCAAAGTTCGCCGAGATGGTTCTCGATTGGCGTGCCAGTAGTGATTAGTTTGAAACCACTTTGGAGATTCATTGCGGCTTGCGATCGTTTAGTTGCTGTGTTCTTAATTGCTTGCGCTTCATCCAGCACAACCGTTTGCCATTGCACTTTGGCTAGCATTTCCCCAACTTCTTCTTGCTGAAGCAATCCATAGCTACAAATCACCATGTCAAAGGGTTGGAGATTGTCAAGTACCTTTTGGCGATCGCCTGTACCAAACACAATCACATTCAGGGTTGGCGCAAATTTAGCGGCTTCACCGATCCAGTTCATACAAACAGAAGTTGGCGCGACTATCATCGTTGGACCTTGTGGAGCACGAGTGAGGATCAAGGCAAGAGATTGTAAGGTTTTGCCTAAGCCCATGTCATCGGCTAAGCAAGCACCAACACCCCAATGCGCCAGCCTTGCTAACCAAGCGAATCCATCAAGCTGGTAATCCCGTAAATCGGCAAGCAATGTCGATGGTAACTGCGGCTCGAAGTTCCGCATTTCCTTGATTCTTTTGACATGGGCTTTCCAATACTTATCGGCTTTAAGATCATCAATTTCATCCACAAAATCTTCGAGAGCCAAGGCTGCGAGAGGATGGAATCTTGTGCCTTTGCCATGTTTCTCAGATAGGCGGCGGAACTCATCTAGACGATTGCGAAATTGTTGAGTCAAAGCAATAAACTGACCATCACCAAGGGGAATAAAACGACTAGGAGTTTTATCTAGTAGTTCTAATAGGCGTTGCATATCTATCACTTTGTCATCGCCCAAGCGTAATTCGCCTTCAGCCGAAAACCAATCACGACTTTGGTTGATCGACATCCTGAAATCACCAAAGCCAGCACGATGACTAATTTTCATCTTCTCGCCTTCTGGCCATTCCAAGACAATGCGATCGCCTAATGCTTGCAGTTCTAGTAATAGTTCTAAACAGAATTCAGGATCATCAATTGTCCATTCACTCTCATGCTCTTCAAAATTTTCTAGGGTTAGGCAAGCAGCGATCGCTTCATTGGCAAGTTTTTTTTCTTCTTTTAAATTGCGCGTTGCTTGCAAGCGTTTCCCATCAATTTCTGCGAGCACCGTTGCACCACCAGCTCCTGGGCGATAGTATGCACCTGCATTAGCAAAGGGACGTGCTAATATAGCCACCTTCAATCCATTTCCCGCAGGCAAAATATGGACATGGGGTTTGCTATCCGATGGCACTTCCTCAGCGTCACTTACGCCGCCACCAATATCCGAATGCACCGTCACAATCGAAGAGATACCATGAATGGCAGCAAGCACTTTATCCTTGGCTGCTACAGGAATCTCTAGGCGGTTTTTTCTGCCAATAATTTCAGTGATGCGACGATGGGATTCATTCACCTGTGTGACTTTGAGGCGCGTGGGGCTTTCCTTAATGACGACAAAATTCTGCCCATCTTTTAATTGCGGCGAAAACTCTAAAAATAGGCGATCGCCTTTTCCTGCCTTAACTAGTAACTCTGGCTCACCTTTGACAATATCAACACGAGTAGTCGGTGAATCTTCCCAAAATACTAACGGATGCCCAATCAAGGCGCAGATAGTATCTTCATCAAATTCATATTGACTCTGTCCATAATATCCGTGATAGGAATAGACCTGCACATGGGAGCAGACGATAATATCTTGCGGAGTCATGTAGGGGAACTCGTGCACCGACTCTTTCAGTCGCTTGACTGCAATATTCCTTCCTGCACTCCATACGCCCTTGGCATTGATTTTCTGTTCTCTTGGTTGGATTGTGCATAAACCCTTATTAAAGGTAATAAACCATACCAAACGCTGTGGTGAAGTATTGGCAGATTTTGCTTGTTCCTGTGGCGATTTACTGAGATTTAGTAGAGCATTTAGGCTTAGTTCCCAAGTCTCTTGAGGACGAATCAGATTGACAATCGTGGGAATTTGGTTCCCTTGTCGTAATTTTTGGGCATGTTTCTGATGAATAGAATTGGTTGACAGATCTCCCAATAATTCTGCTGTTTCCATTGATAGCCAATGATATCCAGCATTAACTGATTGCTTTAGCAATGGCTCAAGGATTTTTGGCAGTTCAACTCTCGCTTTTTCAGGGTTTACCCAATAGAGACAGAGCGCACTAAAAAATGCTTCTAGACAATGACTTTCGGTATGATTGTGGATATATTCACTGCTGAGCAAATCCTTTTGTGGGATATCGCCTAATTGGAACTTTAAAACCTTTTGCAACCTGCTATAGGAAACTTGTAACCAATGGTTTGTCTGCTTTGCCATGATGGCTGTATAGCCCTCGGCTTCTCGCATACTCTCAGCAGTACCTTCCTGAATTAACGCAAGGATGAAAAATAGCCCAGGTTCCCCACTGAAATAGATTTGACGTTTACCTGTGGCTTTTCTGATTGTCTTCAGAGATTGGCGGAACTGAACGATCGCCAACTCGCGATCGCCTTTCAGAAAGTTTAGCCATGCTAATAAGGCATTCCCCGCTTCTTTATAATCAAGGGATAAGCGATCGTAGGCTGCTTGAGTAGTTTCTAAGTCCCCTCGTAAAAGTCCCTGCTCCATTAAAACCAATAGCAAAGCATCCGCAAAGTTATGTTCTTGATCCTCAACCTGCGGTGGAACATCTTTTTGAAGATTCTTAAGTATTAATGTCCAAGCCTCTTCGGTTTGCTTTAGCTTGAGCATTCCATTCGTCAAAATTGTTGCCAAAGCGATTTCATAAAATTCTGGCTTTAGCGACTGAAACCACTTGGAATCAAAGGGATTATTACAGACCTGATACAAAATCATGTCTAGGGTGATTCTCTGTTGGGGATATCCATATCGATAAAAGTCTTCAAATTGCTTCGTGACAAATTTCATGTCTTGGCGATAAATGCCAATCCTAACTTCGCGAATAAACTGTGATTCACTGCGAAAACTACGCGAGTCAACTCTGCCGTAGGATGGTACAGGAATTTGTAATTCGATCGCGCTGACAATCTTCTCGAAATTCCCTGATTGCACAGCATCGCGCACAGCAATATCGATTAAATTGGTATTGCATTGTGTCCCTTGAGAGCGGTCTTGCGTGAGTAAATGTAATTTTAAAAACCGATCGACATATCCCTTTAAACTGATGCCAGTAAAGTGCTTATTTTCTTTATCTTTAAGTCCAAGCTGAAGCAAGCAATCAAAATATACGCTGCGATTGATTGGCTCATAGGCGATCGCAAATATCTGGATCATCTGCTTCTCTAGTGCTGACAATTTGTTGTAAATTGCGGTCAGACTTTCATAGAGTTTGGCAGAATCAGCTAGAGAATCAGGCATATCAGAGTTTGTATTGTGACTAGATGATTAGAAGAATTTGCGATCGGTGGCAGCAAAACAAATCCAAATTTTGTACTGTATTTGTTGCCAATTACTAATCTTAGCAAAAATTTGGTTTTCAATACAGATCAAAATCCAAAAGATAAACAGCGCCGCTGTTTATCTTTTGGATTTTGATCTGTCCTAGAGATCTCTTGCATTGCTATAAGTACTTGTGCAAAGCAAATTACCAAAACCCGTAAAGTTTCGCCCCGCAGGGGCGAAACTTTACGGGTTTTACTTTGGAAATAATTATGCCTAGCTACTTCAAGGCAGTTTATTGCCCAAACCACCCCAATTTTATTTATGCAATCTCCATCTAGTCCTCATCTGACACTCATTTTTCTAACCTCTAATAGATTTTATGTTGAATTTCTTCCAATAATTAATTGAGTAATTTCTATGAAAGCTAAGCACTTAACCTCACTTGCTGCGATTTCCTTACTATGCCTTGGCACAGCGATCGCAGTATTAAAGCCAGAATCTATTCAACAATCTTTATCTGAGGCGATCGCAGGTGAAGCTGCTTATGCTCAATCTTCTTCAGTAGGTGGACCTCTTGCCAAGAAATTGCATGGCAAGCCAGTGGTAGTTGATATTTATGCGAGTTGGTGTCCTGCTTGCCAAAATATTGCCCCCACCCTTTCTCAACTGAAAAGAGACTACGCTGGCAAAGTTCACTTTGTGGTACTAGATGTATCTGATCGATCTTCTACTGCCAGATCTGAGGCGATCGCTAAAGAGCTAGGACTTAGTAATTTCTTTGCTGCTAATAAGACTCAAACAGGTTCGTTAACAATTGTCGATCCATCCACGGGCAAAGTCTTGTCGCAACACCGCAATAATGCCAATAAAGCTACCTATACAAAGGTCTTAGATGCAGCTTTATCTAAAAAATAAGGCGATCTCCTATCCCAATCCCTTTGACCTTCAATTATCAATATTCGTCATCAAAAAATTCTATGAAAATTAAGTATCTTGCTTCATTAGCAGCGATCGCGCTCTTGAGTACGGGTGTATTTATTGCTTGCGCTACACCTGAAGCATCCAAAGACAATGCTGCCACAACCACTACTGCAACTAAACCCGATCCTTGCGCTGCAAAGAAGGCTGATCCTTGTGCTGCAAAGAAGGCTGATCCTTGTGCTGCAAAGAAGGCTGATCCTTGTGCTGCAAAGAAGGCTGATCCTTGTGCTGCAAAGAAGGCTGATCCTTGTGCTGCGAAGAAAGCTGATCCTTGCGCTGCGAAGAAAGCCGATCCTTGCGCTGCTAAATCTGCCTCTGGCGCTTCTATTGGCGGTCCTCTTGCTCAAAAGCTACAAGGTAAGCCCGTTGTGGTTGATGTCTATGCGAGTTGGTGTTCAAAATGCCAAAATATTGCCCCAACCGTCTCTGAACTGAAGAAAGAATACGATGGCAAAGTTGAATTTGTGGTGTTAGATGTATCGGATAAAGCCACCACGGCGGCAGCAGAAGCTACTGCTCAGGAGCTAGGACTGAGCAAGTTTTTGGCAGAGAACAAAACTCAAACTGGTTCGATCACAATTGTTGATCCTGCTACGGGCAAGATCTTGGCTCAACATCGCAACAATGCCGACAAAATGACTTACACCAAAGTTTTGGATGCTGCAATGACAAAATAATCTCAAAAGCATTCCATTTGTATTAGACAAATGGAATGCTTTTCATACCTCATTTCAGGAAACTTATATGAATCATCTTCAGAAACCCGATCGCGATACTGATGATCTGGTTATGCGAACTACTACAGGCAAAAAAAACAGCCCTAAAATTCCTAAAAAATGGTTTGTTTTTGGAGGATTAGTACTTCTAGGTTTTGTACTCGCTCTATTAATTATTGACCCAGTATCTAAAGGACTGGAATATACCATCTCTGTTGTGGAAAATCGCTATCAGGAATGGTTCGCGCAACAAGACACAGCTAATCCATTAGTACTAATGCCTCTTGCCTTTACTGGTGGCTTGATTGCTAGCATTTCTCCCTGCATTCTGGCGATGCTACCCCTCAATTTGAGTTATATCGGCACTCGCAACATTACCTCTCGCAAAGATGCCTTTATCAAAGCGGGAATGTTTGTACTTGGTAATGTGATTATTCTGAGTCTATTTGGATTAGTTTCTTCCTTCGCAGGATTTGTAATTGTGGAATATCGCGGTCACATTAATGTGGCTGTCGGAGCAATTATTTTAATCATGGGATTCGGTTTATTGGGCTTGATTAGGATTCCTTTACCTCAAATTAATGTTGGCGGCTCTAATCTTGGTCCTTTTGGGGTTGGTTTAACCTATGCTTTGGTTAGTTCTCCCTGTGCTAGTCCTGTCCTGTTTGCAGTGCTTGCGGCTTCGGCGGCAAGTGGTTCGCAAGTTCTATCAGTGCTGACGATGGTAAGTTATGCGTTGGGCTACACGATTGTGATCTTCTTATCTAGTCTGCTGACTGGCTTCGCTAAACAAGCCAAACTGCTGCTGAAATACTCAGAAGGAATTACCAAGTTTGGCAGTGTCGCGCTGATTTTGGCAGGAATTTACTATCTATTTATAGGTATAAAGTGGTTTATTGGCGGTTAAGTTCTATTGGTAGTAAATTAAGGATTTTGTGGATAGATATGGATGGTAGAACAATTGGTAATTATTGATTCAGGTCACGCAGATTATACTGCGGTAATCCATGCAAGCGATTCTTCATCTAAGTTCTACGTAACGACAGGAAGTAATACAAATTCCCGAATGTGTGGCAATACTTTTGGAAATTAAAAAATGAACCCAGTAAAGTTTTTAATTCCCAAAAGTATTATCATTTTGTGATTTGGTATAACATCAAAATCGTCAAAAATCGCTAAAGTAATGTCAATTCAAGAGACAAATCAAGACTGGTTAGTTAATGATGAGAGCCAATGTCTTCCCCTTACAACTGAGCTAAATGATTTGCAAGAAGATTCATTTACGCCGCCCTATCGACTCTATCGATTCCTCACAGATATTGAAGATATCATCTGGCAAGAAAAAGATGACCGTTTGCGATTACAAAAAATTTGTCCATTAGTTCGTCGATTATTAAATAGTTCAGAATGGATATTAACTAGTTTTTTGCTTCCCGATCGCGAAACAGGTTGGTCAGTCCAAATGCTCTATGATGAACCAGACTTTGCCCTAACGGTGCAGACTGTGGCTTGGTCGCCACAAAGTATTTCTCCTATCCATAATCATGGATCGTGGGGAATTGTGGCGTTGATTGATGGTGCAGAGAAAAATACCTTTTGGCAGCGATCGCCTACTCCAGAATTTCCCGATCGCATTGTCAAAACAGGCGAACATATACTTATGGCAGGTGATATTCTCTGTTTAATGCCCAATGCAATTCACCAGATTGAAGTGATTGGTGATGAACCCACAATTAGTTTTAATATCTACGGTATAACTGACTATAGTAAACGTTTTGAGTTTGATGTAGAGCGGCGCACCGCTAAAGTTTTTTAAATACAAGGATGACTCGAAGCACCTTACATCCTTCTTAGCCCAAAATAATGCCAATGCATAAATCAATCAGAACAGCGATTTCTAATCTACTGGGTAAGCGAGTTTCTACCACCTCACTTCAATTTCGTTTGACCGTAGAACTAATCGCACTGTCCGTCATTAGCTTAGTGGGGGTATCTGCTTGGGCAGGTTGGAGCATGGAACAGACTGTAGTTAATAGTCATAAGCAAATGCTGGAGTACATTGCGATGCGTTTCCCCGACCTAGTGGAAATGTATATGGAAACGGGCGGAATTAACGCAGGAATAGAACGCACATCTAACAAGGTTTCGACTTCAGCCTTATCGGTTTTGGTTAAGAGTTCTGATGGACGAATTCTTGCTAAATCTGCGAATAATCATGACCTATCGGCAGACTTGACAAATATTGGTTATAACGAAGTACCAACTACACCAAAGGTAGTCCAAATAGGCGATCGCTATGCAGTCATGTGTGGCAGCGCTCTTATCGTAGATGGAAATATAGTTGGTAAAGTCTATCTCTCGCAAGATATCACCAATGAACAACGTCAACTAAATAATGGCATTTATGGATTAGCGATCGTCAGCACCATAGCAACTGGGGTTTTGATCTTAGCGATCGCTCTGCGAATTCGTAAAGCCCTCGGTCCTTTGCAACAAATGAGTCAGATGGCAAGTGTAATTTCTATTGACGACTTAGGTGGGGCGAAACTGCAACTAGCTAAGGCTCCTGATGAAATTTTGGGATTAGCACAGGCATTTAATGAAATGCTGCATCGGCTGTCAGGTTCTTGGGAGCAGCAGCATCAATTTGTCGGCAATGTATCCCATGAATTACGAACTCCCTTAACCGTTATCTGTGGTTATTTGCAGAGCTTATTACGGAGAGGTGACAATCTCAGCGTTTATCAAAAACAAGCCCTCGAAACCGCCAGCGCTGAGACTGAGCGTACAATCCAAATGCTCCAAGATTTGTTAGACCTCGCAAGGGCGGATAGTGGTAATTTACAGTTTCGTCAAGATCCCGTCTTTCTGAATACTTTAGCTGCGGAAGTTGCAGGCATGAGTGAGAAAGTCAGCGATCGCTCGGTAAAATTATTATCAACCGATCAAGATATAGTTGCTCTGGCTGACCAAGATCGGCTGCAACAAGTGTTAATTAACCTAGTTGATAATGCGATTAAATATTCTACTGATCCTGTGGAATTGGACTTTGGACAAGATTGAAGCAAAGAAAGAGCGGGATTAAGCGAAAAGGGATAATGAGAGTTTCAACTTTCAACCGAAAACAAATCATTATCCCTAAACCCATTATGCCAATAATTGTCAC
>JBIKYZ010000447.1:0-2884 GCA_044354985.1 Pseudanabaena sp.
TTCATAGCACGCTTGCTCATCTAGCAATTGGGTTAGGGGAAATTTGATCATCTTAATCTCTGAAAATTCAAAACGACTTACTCCTATTTTGCCATTTCACCTATTTACCCAGATGAGCCAAAATCCTACATAGGTACAGTTGAGAGCTCCTATCGCCGCCTCGCTGATCTGCTGCTCAAACAAGGTCGAGTCATGGAAGCTTTGCAAATCCTTGATCTGCTTAAAGTCCAAGAACTTGAAGAATACCTCAAAAACATTAAGGGTAGCGATCGCACTGCTCAGGGAGTAAGGGTTTTAGAACCAGAGCAGGCTATTAGCGACAAGCTTTTATCGGTAAGCTTTGACAATAGTAAGGAAATCAATAGCCAACTTACCAATCAAATCCAACAACTTCCTAAATCAGAAATCAACAAAGTCCCTGAATATCTTCAACAAATTCCGCAGGGCACTGTTCTACTTTATCCATTAATTTTAGATGATCGCTTAGAAATCATTCTCTTCTCACCCAACTCACTTCCCATCAGCCGCACTGTAAAAATTTCTAGGGAGAAGCTAGAAAAACTGATTTCTGAATTTAGATCTGGACTTCGCGACACAAGTTCTGAAGATGTCAAGGAGCCAGCCGAGGAACTCTATAATTTGCTGATTAAACCCATTGAAACCGAACTTGCTCAAGCAAAAACCAAAACTATTCTCTATGCACCTGATGGACAACTCCGCTATGTTCCCATCGCTGCCATCTATGATGGCAAAAAGTGGCTAGTTGAGAAATATCGGATTAGTAATCTCATTGCCTATAGCCTCTCCGACTTTTCTCCAAAGCAAAAAAGTTCCCCTAGTATCTTAGCTGGGGCTTTTGGTGGTAAAGAAGGAGAGAAAAAGTTTGGTCAAATCGCTCTGCCAGCTACGATTAAAGAAGTTAAAGCGATCGCAAAAAAATTCCAAGACTCGATCACCTTAACCGAAGCAAACTTTAGCCGTCAAGCGATCGAGTCAAGGTTCAAAGATCACAATATCCTTCACCTTGCTACCCATGCTGAATTCAATACTGGTGTGCCAGATAACTCCTTTATTATTTTTGGCAATGGCGACAAAATCCGTCTCCATGAAATCACCGAATGGCAAATCCCAAATATAGACTTGATTATCTTAAGTGCCTGTCAGACAGGATTAGGTTCACTTGGCAATGGTGTCGAAATTTTAGGATTTGGTTATCAAGTTCAGAAAGCAGGTGCAAAAAATGCGATCGCTTCGCTATGGTCAGTTAATGATGCTGGTACAGGTTCTCTGATGACCGCTTTTTATGCTGAATTGCAAAAAGAAAATGCGGCGATCTCTGAGTCATTAAGGAGATCGCAAATCGCCTTAATCAAATCCAAAGACTATAACCATCCCTACTACTGGTCAGCATTTTTTGCGATCGGTAATGGACTGTAAATTCAATAAAAAAGGAAAAAGGGAAAAGTTTTTCATTTTTATTGAATTTGTTTTATGGATTTAACTATTTGCAACAATCAATTAAAGTTCGCTAATATAATTCAATGCGGACTGACACAATATTTTTTCAGCTATTTCAAACCTTTGATAGCTTGCTATTTGAGTTGGTGAGATTACCACCCGAAACAGCAGCAGGATATCGCTTTACTTCTGTGGAAATCAAGGAAAAAGCTTTTCGTTTTGATGGCATTTTTATACCAGATTCGGTGGATAAAAATATCTGGTTTGTGGAGGTGCAGTTTCAAAAACGAGCCGAATTTTATTGGGAATTTGTTGGCGAGATATTTCTATATTTGAGTCAGTACAAACCAGAGCATGATTGGCAAGCCGTCGCCATTTTTGCAAAGCGCAATATTGAGCCTGAGATACCAAAACAATTTAGAGAGCTATTTGCGAGTGAGCGTATTGTACGGATATATCTCGATGAGTTGCCAGAAAATCAGTCGCTGCATATAGAACTGGTGAGGCTGATTGTTGCCCCGAAGAGGGAAACGGTAGCTTTAGCACAGCAGTTGGCTGGTCAGGTGGGGCAAGTAGATAGAGAAAGGATGATAGAATTTATCGAGACAGTTTTGCTGTACAAGTTTCCCCACATGAGTCGAGAGGAGGTTGAGGCGATGTTTACGTTAGGTGATCTCAAAAAAACAAGAGTATATCGAGATGCAAAGCTTGAGGGTATTCGCGAAGGCAAGCTTGAGGGCAAGCTTGAGGGCAAACTTGAGGGCAAGCTTGAGGGTGAAAAAATCGGGACACAGCGCGGGCAACTTTTGGGGCGGCAGCAGGCGCTGAAGCAGGTTGCGGTACGGCTATTAAAGCGGAAGTTTGGTAAGGTGACGCTGAAGATGGTGAAGCGGTTAGATAAGCTATCGGCGGAGCGGTTGGAGGAATTGGCGGAGGCGGTGTTAGATTTTGAGAAGGTTGCTGATTTGGATGCGTGGTTGACAAGTAAAAAGTAAAAGGGGAAAAGTAAAAATTTTGTAGAGGTTGGGCGTTTGCGCCACAATTTTAAAACTCTTCACAAAAAATCTCGATCGCCAAAAATGCTAAATCCTCTTTGCTCTCGCCGATCGCTTGTCCCTGCGTTATGAGGCTTGGGCGATCGCATTACCGTTTGATAATCGCGTTGATATGCATAAACGATGGTGGTAATGTTTCTCCCCTCCGAGATTTTCTGTTTCTTCGTTGCAGTGCATAGATCTCCGACTTTTTTTGTGACTAGCACAACTCATTGGTGAATGTGCAGAAAAAGTCGGAGATCTGAATTATTGGAGTTTGGAAAAAATTGAAGCAAAAAATGGATGAACGGCACATTAAGAGATGCCCAAATATTGGGCATGAGAAATCGAAGCACTAATGATTTAGGAGTACTAAGATAGTAGTATTTGCC
>JBIKYZ010000199.1:0-9692 GCA_044354985.1 Pseudanabaena sp.
TCGCTTAGCGAAATATAAAACTTCACCATCTCTGATTCAATCTCTTCGCAATAGTACATAATTAAGCCTTCTTTTCTTATTTATTCTATCCTCATTTGCACAAGTTATTTAATTCTCATTCCTAAACTAAGCTGTAGATTGTAACCCAAGGACAGATTTGTCGAGGGATCGGCTTCATTAGCAGTCAAGATTCCATCTCGAGGACTCAAGTCAGCCGAGTTACGCAATCGCCCCTGCAAACCAAATATAGCCTGTCCATACAGCTTAGTTGTCGTTGAAAATTGCTGAGATTCTAATTTTGAAGTTTTTGCTTCTAGCGTATCCACTCGTCCCCGCAATATCACCAACTCAGCCGCAAATTCTTCTTGAAGTTTTTGAATAGTAGCAAGATCTTCTTTGCTAACCTTATCGGCTAAACCTGTTGAGATAATCTCATTAATTTTGTCCAAGCAGGCATTTAGCCCTGCGGAAAATTCGTACCGCGAAACTGCCTGCCTACCACGAAAAGAGAGATCGGGATAACCAGCAATACATCCGTAGCGCTCCACCAAAGATTGCAAGGCAGTAAAAGCCCAATCAGTCGATCGCACATCACTCAATTGAGAAACTGATGTTACTGACTCCGAGACTTTTGGCTTCGCGGGTGAAAGAGTGTGAACGTTTTGAAGAGTTTCTTTAACATTCTGATCCGCTTTCTTTTCACTGATGATTGTGGTAACACGAGATTGTTGTGCAATCGTATCTGTGGCGAATCCTGTTAGTAAAAATCCACTAAATAACAACCATTTAAACCACCTCAAATCAGGTTTAATGCAGTGAACTCTTTCAATCGGATCAATCCGACTAAACATATTTGCCTTCTCCTTAAACTGAATGAGCTGAGAGATACAAGTATTTACAACTACTTGTATCTTAATAACCAGAAAATGCAACCTAATCAGTAAAAACTAATTGATAAAGTTCAGTTTGTCATGCTTTTTAAGGAATTACAATCTATATATACATATCGACATAAGTATCTGGGCGCAATTAAATATAAAACTCCAAAACTAGTAGCGCATGAGCAGCGTGCGTCATAGATTTTGGCTCTAGATTCTAATTATGTCCAGCTATTTATAGCGCTTTGCAAGCAGGCGAGGTACAAAGGTTTGTTTACCCGCCACAGGCGGGCAAACAAACCTATACTCCACTAGACTGATAAATGCTATATAGCATTTCTATTGCATTCGTGAAATTAAATAATTTATGAGAATGCGCCCTTCAAGACATATTCTCTTAAATTATTTAGAATTGATATATATAGCTAACAATTCTAATTTAAAAATGATTTAGAATTGATATAGTTAAAGTATAAAGAAATGTAATTAATTACTGTTTAATATGCTTTACACACCACCTTGGCATCTCACAAATGGGCTGCTAATGACCCTTTATACGGCTTTGCGTGTAAGTCGAAAATGGGAAAACTTCACAGTTGAACCAGAGCCTATTTACCAAGAGCATATTTTTACAGGTGCTAATGGTGTGCCCATCTTTGGTAAATATGCAATTCCACAAAATGCGAAAGGAACGATTGTTGGAACCTACGGCATCACTGGAGATTTAGATAATCAATGGTTTCTCAAAATTCTGGGTCGGAAGGCGATCGCCAAAGGATATGCTGTCGTTTTATTTGATTGGCGAGCGCATGGCAAAACTGCTGAGCTTTCACCAGCGCTGACCTCAGATGGACTTTATGAAGGCGAAGATTTTATCCGTATTGCCAATACATCCAAACAATTTGGATGTCCCTCTCCCTTTTGGCTAATGGGCTATTCCCTTGGAGGACAACTTGCCTTATGGGGAATCAAGGCGGGAGAATCGATCGCTAGCTGGGGGAATGATTTAGATATTACATCTGCCGATATCGCAGGCGGAGCCGTAATTTGTCCTAGCGTTGACTCCAATCGATCGCTAACTTATTTGGTCAAAGATGAACTGGGGCGATTTCTCGAAAAGGCGATCGCGCGTGAATTAAAGAAGCTAGGACGTGGCATGGCGAAAATGCATCCTGAAGCGATCGATCGTGATGCTGTGGAGAGAGCTAACAGCATTTGGGGATTTGATAACGAATTGACGATCGCCAAATTAGGATTTGACTCCGTAGAGGAATATTACGATGCAAGTTGTCCGTTATATTTCATGCCGCATTTGCAAAAGCCAACCTTTATTCTCTATGCGGCGGATGACCCGATGTTTGACCCATCGATCATTCCCGATTTAGAAAAAATCGCTGAAGATAATCCTGCTATTAAACTCATGGTTACAGAACATGGTGGTCATGTCGGCTATGTCAGTAGTAAAACATGCCAGCACCAATATGGCGATCGCGATCGCTGGTGGGCATGGAACCGCATTTTTGAATGGATTGAATCCTTATCGTAAAACCAATAAATAGCTCTCTCCCAGCGTAACTGGGAGAGAGCTATTTATTGGTTTAAAAATTTAAAGTTTCGGTTGTATCTTCTTGATCAACTGGTTGCTTACCTCTATCTACTATCCGCTTTAATTGTGAGAAAACACGATAGTTATCTAAATTAATATCTGTTAAATCATTCTCAATATTTTTCATTTTAATTAAGCTATAGTCAGTATCCTCATCAAAAATTGCTAGCGTGACATTCAACACATCAAGAAAATTAATGAAGGCTTGACATTCAGTTTCTTCATAGACACTATAAAACTTGATTAAATCAGCCACGTATCCTTCTAAATAAAAGCGAATATGCGGCTGAATCAATACAATTTTTAGTAGCAAAATTATTGGATTAAGAAAATTGTCATATTCTAATGATAATTGTAAAAATTCAGACGGCTTAAGCCTCTCACTTAATAATAGATATTGCAAAACTCGATTGCAAGTTACATATAATAAGCTAAGTGTCATTAATTCATCATCACGATGCTCTTGGAAATGTTTTAATTTCTGTACAACAGTCGAACGAAATACTTCTGATATCTCCAAGTCATCTTGTGATATCCCTAAATATGCAAGTAGTCTAGATTTAAATTCTACGAAAGTTATGTTTTGAGAATAATCGTAAAGATTTCTAGCAGCTTTTCTATAGTTATCATTGCCTTGCTTATTGAGCACTCTCTTGATTAAAAGTAATACGCCATCCCCTAAATTGGTTGGGTTTTGACGTTGAGGATTTGCTCCTGACTTTGAATCAATACGAGCGGTATACATGGCAAGATCAAACTTAAATTGTTTTTTGATCTTGCGAGATAAATTCTCTGCGTATTGGCGTTGTTCAAATGGTTTCCTCGGATCGGCATATTCAGAAATTAATAGATAAGAAGAAAAGCGTTCACTCCAATTATGATAGACTTTGCGAATACCAGGTCTCCCTGATAGCGATCGCAAGGTACTATATTCTTCAGATTGAGCAAAGCTTTGCAACCACTGTCTAAGCTTTTTTAATTTGTGAATTCGCGTAGGAGTACCAATTGAATCCGCCAAAAAAAGATCAACTAACTTTTGGCAAGCACTAATATTTCCATTGATTGCCCAATTGTTATTGAGAATATAGCAACAGCGTAAAAGAGTATATTTAAACTCGCTTTCTTTGTTATGAAATATGATTTCTCCTAACGCATAATAAGCATTAACATTGTCAATTTCTTCATACTTAATAAATAGTTTTTCAAATTGATTTAAAATAAATTCAGATTCATAACGCTTGATAACTTCTAAAAAGAAATTATAGATATGTTGCTGAGCTTTCTCAATGCTACCTGAAGTTATATCAGTAACTTGTTCAGAAAATCGGTTTGATTGATTTTGATTGTAAAACTGTGCCATATCAATATTTTCTTGAACAACAGAAAAAAATCTTGAATTTCAAAACTGACTAAATAATAGGTAACTTGGCATAATTAAAATCCAGATTCAAAATCTTTGCTGCCCACTGCGCAGATGGCAAAGGTTTTGTAGTTCTATGTACAATTAAGCCTACTTACTTAGTAATCAACAAAAAAAATTATTCTAAGTATGACTTCTGCAAACGACTTATTGTTGCTGAGAAGTTGTTCTAACCAAGTAGAGTTTTAATTCATTTAAAAAGTCAAGCAGCTAAATAGTTACAGTAATCTACGAACAAACTCATCAGAGACAGCAATATAAAATCCATTGCAGGGCTTTGGACTGTTACTGTTATGTTGGTAGCGAGTTCCCTCAATAACTGTGATCAAAGTTTTTAGCGAGATCTACACAAATATTTAGCGATTCTCATTTTAGATATGAGATGTTTGTTACCCAAATATTGAGCTGCCTAAAAACTTTATTGCCAGTAATGTTGCTTGTTTTAGACTCTGAACAACACTGTTTTAGACAATAAGAGCTTTTACTCAATATTATTAGTCTTAGCTGAATACATTATATAAGCTTTAGAAAATAGAGTCATGATACTAAACGCTTATTTTAAGAATTGCTCACTAAATTTGTTTGTAGAAACAGTCTAAAAATCAAAATTTGTGCGAAGACTGCCTATTCTTGCTTTAGGATCATAATTTGTCAATTCTACAAATAGCTTACTTAAAAAGTTTGTATCTAGCTAAATCTAGCTTTGTAGGATTAAAACTTTAAAATTTAAGCCAACCTTAAAAAAACGGGCTAATTTGGTCAGTATTACCTACAGAAATGATTCTCAGTAACAATTCTTATCTTGATTAAATTTTATAGTCTGCTGATTTTAAATGTTCAGCAATAATAAGGTTACCTTAGGACATAAAGCCCAAAATCAAAGTGGTGGCGCAAAGCGCCGCCACTTTGATTTTGGGCTTTGACTTGTCCTAGATATCTCTTTTACTGCTATAGCAAAAATAACTTTGATAATGAGAATTACTGAATTTTGTTTTGCAAAAGCTGTATAACTGCTAGAGATAATTTAAGAATCTAACCCCAAAACTAAGATGCCAGCTTTTAAAATATTTGATAACGATATCGATTTTGAGACTCTTCAAGAATATCTTGGCTGTGAAGCGATCGCAGTTGATACTGAAACTATGGGGCTGATCCCCAGACGCGATCGCCTTTGCCTAATCCAAATTTGCAATGATCAGGAAACCGTAAGTTTAGTCCGAATTGCGCAGGGAATTAAAGAAGCGCCCAATCTCAAATATTTGTTTGAAGCGCCCAACGTTACTAAAGTTTTTCACTTTGCAAGGTTTGATGTCGCAATGCTGGAAGCGCATCTCAGCATTGCGACTCATCCTATCTTTTGTACTAAAATCGCTAGCAAGCTCGCGAGAACATACACAGATAAGCATGGCTTAAAGGAACTGGTACGCGAACTTGAAAAAATTGAATTAGACAAAACTTCGCAGTCTTCAGACTGGGGGAATGTCAAAGTTCTCTCAGAAGCTCAGTTACACTATGCAGCTAATGATGTTCGCTATCTATTAGCGGTTTATCGCAAGTTGATTGATATGCTGATTCGAGAAAATCGCTACGACTTGGCAAAGGCGTGTTTTGCTCATATTCCCACGCTGGTGTATTTAGATTTACTTGGGTATGCAGATGTTTTTGCTCATTAGTAAAATTTTGACTAATATTACTTGCTATCTAGCCCCAAGAATTAGTAGTGCATGGCAAAGCCCCGCATTACTACAGCGCTTTGCGCTCAAACACAAACCAAGAAAATTTTTGAAAGCATTGCGAAGCAATGCTTTCAAAAATTTTCTTGTGGTTCGTTTGATCGATAATTGCTGTAATTCTTGACTCTTATAGAGTTTTGAAAGTAAGAAATGGCTACACCATTTCTTACTTTTGTATAAAAGCGGTGGCGCTTTTATTTGGGGGTTTGATTTTTCCTAGCTATCTCTTTTACTGCTATATCAATTCAGAAAAGTTTTGTCACACTTTTTTGAATTAAAAACCAAACCCTTTAAAGGGTTCTGATTTTGAATATTTATTGTACTTTTTGCGACTACAGTAAAGGTCAAAAAGCGCAAAAAATAGGTTTATCTTGGTAGACAAAGCTTTTTTCACCTTATTCATTGACTTGTTCCAATTTTCTAAACTATGCAAAATCAAACTATCAAAGGGTTTCGAGCCAGTTTTCTAGATACAATAGCTGATCCATTTTATACCCCAGAAGCGGATTGTATTCGCTATTTTCCCGATGGTTTGCTGATAGTTGAGAATGGCAAAGTTAAAGACTTGGGTAGTTACAAAGATTTACAAACTAAGTATGCAGATATTCCGATCGCAGATTATCGTGAGCACCTGATTGTCTCAGGATTTATCGATACACATATTCACTTTCCACAAACAGAGATGATTGCGTCCTATGGTGAGCAATTATTAGAATGGCTGAGTACTTATACATTCCCGACAGAACGGAAGTTTGCTGATCGCAATTATGCTTTAGAGATTGCTTCTATCTTTCTTGATGAATTATTGCGAAATGGAACTACGACTGCTCTAGTTTTTACAACAGTATTTCCGCAATCGACAGATGCTTTTTTTGAAGAGTCCCAGCGCCGCAATTTGCGAATGATTGCTGGCAAAGTGATGATGGATCGGAATGCTCCTGAATTTTTGCGCGATACAGCAGAATCTTCTTATATAGAAACTAAGCAATTAATCGAGAAATGGCATAAATGCGACCGCCTACTTTACGCTGTCACACCAAGGTTTGCTCTGACTTCGACACCTGAACAACTAACAAATATCAAAAAACTTTTAGTGGAATTTCCTGATGTTTATTTACATACGCATCTTTCAGAAAATGTTAAAGAAGTAGAAGCAGTTGCAGCAGCATTTCCTAAAAATGAAGGTTATCTAGATGTTTATGATCGTGCTGGGTTAGCTGGTGAAAGATCAATCTTTGCCCATGGAATACAGCTTACAGATCAGGAATTTGCGAGACTATCAGAAGCGAAATCCGCGATCGCCTTTTGTCCAACATCTAATCTATTTTTGGGGAGTGGACTCTTTAAAATAGAAAAGGCAAAATCTTTGGAAACCCCTGTAAAAGTGGGATTGGGAACCGATGTGGGCGCTGGAACCAGTTTCTCGATGTTACACACCGCTAGCGCAGCCTATCAAGTCGCCCAGTTGCGATCGCAAAAACTTTCAGCCTTTCAAGCATTATTTTTAGCTACTTTAGGCGGCGCAAGAGCTTTATGTCTTGAGGATAAATTAGGCAATTTTGAAGTTGGGAAGGAAGCTGATTTTGTAGTCCTAAATTTACGCTCAACGCCAATTATGGCTTTAAGAAATAAGTCATTTGATTCAGCTAATCTACCTACACTTGCCGAAATCTCCGATCAGCTATTTGCCACAATCATCATGGGTGATGATCGTGCGATCGATGCAACTTATATCATGGGAGAAAAAGCAGAATTTTAGAAACCCAAAAAGCAAAGGGAGGCGCTTCGCGCCTCCCTTTGCTTTTTGGGTTTTATGTAGAGCTAAAAATCTGCACTTTGAGGGAAACGGGGAAATGGAATGACATCACGAATATTACCCATGCCTGTAATGAACTGAACTAAACGCTCAAAACCAAGTCCAAAGCCAGCATGAGGCACAGTACCATAACGACGTAAATCCAAATACCACCAATAATCTTCAGGATTTAACCCGACACTACGAATTCTGGCTTCCAATACATCAAGGCGCTCTTCCCTCTGTGAACCACCAATAATTTCACCCACACCTGGGGCAAGAATATCCATAGCGCGAACTGTTTGGCGATCGCTTGAAGTATTTTCATTCACGCGCATATAAAATGCTTTGATGCCAAGGGGATAATCCATCACGATCACTGGCTTCTGGAAATGCTCTTCAGCTAAAAATCTTTCATGCTCTGATTGAAGATCTAATCCCCATGACACGGGAAATTCAAAGGTTTTGCTGCACTTTTCGAGAATAGCGATCGCTTCTGTATAGGTAATTCGCTCAAATTGCTCATCGACAATTTTGCGAGCATTGATCATCACCTGATCGTTTACCCGTTCTTGGAAAAACTCCATATCCTCAGGACAGGTTTCTAAAACATAATTAAAAATATATTTGAGAAAATCTTCGGCTAGATCAGCATCACCCTCAAGATCGCAAAAAGCAACTTCTGGCTCAATCATCCAAAATTCGGCAAGATGGCGCGAAGTATTCGAGTTTTCCGCCCGAAAAGTAGGTCCAAAAGTATAGACATTAGAAAAGGCACTCGCCATAATTTCGGCTTCAAGCTGACCACTCACGGTCAAAAATGCTGGCTTCCCAAAAAAGTCTTGCGAAAAATCTACGGGTTTACCTGCCGTCGCCACTTTATTTAAGTCAAAAGTGGTAACACCAAACATTTCACCTGCACCCTCACAATCACTAGCGGTAACAATCGGAGTATGTACCCACAAAAAACCACGTTCTTGAAAAAACTTATGAATTGCAAACGCACAGGCATTTCGCACTCGAAAAACAGCCCCAAACATATTCGTGCGAGGACGTAGATGGGCGATCGTGCGCAGAAATTCGATGGAGTGGCGTTTTTTCTGCAAAGGATAGGTTTCAGGATCTGCAAGACCAAAAACCGCGATCGCAGTCGCTTGCATTTCCACCCTTTGTCCTTTGCCCATAGACTCGACTAGGGTTCCAGATACCTCAATTGATGTACCTGTAGTGATCTTCCTAATTAGTATTTCATAGTCATCGATTGTCTGTGGTAAAACAATTTGTAATCCCTGTAATGACGATCCATCATTAAGTTCTAAAAAGGATATCCCCTTACCTTCGCGCTTTGTCCGTACCCAACCACGAACAATATATGAGTCACTCGTTTGACCACTACGCAATAGATCAATAATTCTTGGAGATACCATATGCTAGAAATAATCGCTAGAAATATCTGTGAATAGTTGGCAGAGCAATGAAATCAGCAATCATATAGCTCAGGCAAGTATCCTAACATTTTGGAGCATAGGATCGTCAAAAACCTTGTTTCCCCCTCTATAAAAATTCCCCAAATATTTATAGTTTTGCCTCTTCAATGATCAAGTCATAATCCCTGAAAAATGATGAAGCACAGTCAAAATCTAAATAAAATATTAAAATAAAAATCAAATTTAAAGCGTCCAACCTTCGAGCAACCTAGCTCTGATATGCCATTTCTCGAATTAAGGGGAGACGGTTACTAATGTAATTGCTGAGATCATTTTGTTGGTGGGAGTCTAGTGAAGAGCGCTGCTGGACTTGATCAACTAACCAACTCATTAGACCGTCGTCATCGAGGTTTAAGAGTAGATTTGGCTGCGCTTGACTGACTGAGTCCCAGAAGAGGCGTATGATAGCAGGTGTCATGACGATTTACCTTAACCTTAATATTGTTCTAACATTTTATAGGTTAGTACATTTGCTCGTTAGTATTGTTAAAAATCACACAAAATGAAATAAATGACACCTCTCTCAGGATTGATTCATCAGAACCAATTTTGAGGATTTCAGCCATATCGGGGCTGAAATCCTCAAAATTGGTTTCATAATTGCTGCAATTGATTGATATTGTTCAAATCAATATTTATAAAAAATATCTAAGTACAGGACAAAAATTTAATGGAGTTGAAGAAAGCCTCGGAATTGAGATGAAGGTCAAAGATGAAGTGACGCAGGAAATCAAAGCCACGACGAAAAATGCTTTTAGGTAAGCGACCGTGCT
>JBIKYZ010000200.1:0-9689 GCA_044354985.1 Pseudanabaena sp.
TTGTTTTGCCATGCACTTAATATCTTGTGCCGTAAATCAAGCGAATATGCTGTCATATTTTGTTTAATTTTAGTGATGCTTTAGATTACTAGACTTGTGGCGCGTTTGATCGGTATTTGCTGTAAATGGTTGTGAGCGGTTAGGCTCGAAGCCATTTAATACCGTAATTCTCAGAAAGACTGCCCTGTAATGCTATTACCTCGTTAAAAAATGTCCGAAGTATTAAGCAATGTCAGAGGGCATTGGTCAGTTAATTAGTGAGGGAACTAAAACTCTTTGAGGATAGTAATTCCAGCATAGAAACGGGACGATAAAAAAGTCCGATTGCCATAGAAGGATGCTCAGGCTTGACCCATTCGACCCGACGATTTCCCTGTGACCCTTTAATTTTTATGGCAACTTCCAATCCATATCTCTATACCTTGCGATGTCCATATTCACGAGTGACTTCTGATAATTTGAGATAAACACTTGCCATTTTCCATAGTTGGTCGTCTTTCACCATCGGTAAACCATCGAATATATTGACTAGTTTTTGCCCATGACCATGCGGTGCTGGTGGCTTGCTTAAATAAGTCTGTTGTTTTCATTCCTGCTTTTGCTTCAATCCAGTAGCGACTCCCACGCTCAATAAATGTGATTGTCCAACCTTTTGACTCTGAGGGGGGGAAGGTTCTCGCCTACGCGAGTGTAAACTTCATCTCCTTCGATGGTCACATCTGAACCTGCGGGGGCAGATGGATTCCATTGCGGGGCTTGATCTGCCATTTTTTGCTCCCATTTCATGATGCTAACATGTGATTTTTCTAGAACTCGTCCACTGGCTCTCATCCCCATTCCTTCACTCCTCATCTTAAGTGCTAAGGAATGAAAATTAATTAACTTGTGAAATTAAAACCAAAATTTGTTGGGGTGGGCGAAGCCCGCCCCAACAAATTTTGGTTTTAATTAATTTTCATTTCTTAGTACCAAAACATAAAATGGCGTAGCCATTTTATGTTTTGGTATTAGTCGCCAGAATATGGTTCGACCTTGACTTCGGGTTCGTCGATCGCAGTCATTACAAAAAGGCGATCTTTGTAACGGAAGATAAATGAAGTTGGGCTTAGCCAACGCATAAACCTAAATCCTGTGATTTCGTCAGTAAAGCCGAATTTTGCCGAGAAAGTTTTTATATCAAACCGTCTTACGCTTGATACTTTTTTGCAGCAACCTTCTGTACCAAAGGTGACCTGCTCAATAAATACACTGTTATATATATCTTCAAGAAGAATCACTACACGGTAGGCTCGACCCTGAACCTTTGCATTGACATCGCTCTCAAACCAATCAATTGGACTTTGGGAGAGTTGTACGATCCAAGGATAGTAATTTGTATTTGCAGCAGGTGCTGTTTTGATAACAATGGGCTCTGCAAATGCAGCACTGGGAATTAATGCTAAAAACAGAACTGCTACAAGGTGAAAAGTTGATTTCATTTTGTGGCGTTGGCTAAGGAATTAAAATGAGGCGTAATGACATTGCTTGAAGAAACGCTATCTTTAAAATATATAGCGATCGCAATCCCAATATAACCCTATGAATCAAGACACTTACGAAATCCTGAGTCAAACCCAACGGCAGCGTGTTAGCGATGGCGCGATCGCCACAATTCTTGAAGGTTGTGAATCTGCGCAACGTAAACTAATTTTAGTACTACCCCAATTAGGCGATTTTGACAGCCTTGAATATATTTGGTGGATACAAAGAGAAATCGATCGCATTAAATCAGAGGGAATTGCAGTTCGCGCTATTGGTATTGGCGATCGCCAGTCGGGAGAATATTTTTGTAAATTTACAGGCTTCGATAAAATTTGGTTGTTTGTCGATCCTACAGGTGAATTACATCGTCAATTAAATCTCTATTCAGGGTTAACCACTAAATTCCCTCTCCTTTCATCAGGACAGAGCGCTTGGGTGAATCTGATGTTGATGTGCGCAGGGATTGGCAGCCAAGGGACATTAGCTGAAGTATTTCGCGGCTACCGAGGCGATCGCAATGCGCCACAACTAATCGGTGATGAAGAAATTATCAAAGCCGCACCATTACCACCATTAAAGGGTTCTTTCTTTAAATGGGCTGGTGGCAGTGGATTTCAACGTCCTTTTGAACTCGCAACATTGCGACTGCGAAATATGGCTGAGGTTTTAGGCAATTGGACAGCCTATGTTCCTGATGCATCGCACATGACACAGCGCGGAGGCACTTTTCTGTTTGATGCTGAGAATAAATTAACCTACGAACATTGCGATCGCGGCATTTTAGGATTTTCTGCTAATCCCAGCTATCCATTAGCGTTTTTATTTTCTGATCAATTTTCTGAACAATCATCTACGCAAAAAGTAACCTCTCCTTAAACTTTTTCCTCAAAGTCAGGGGCATAAGCTTGGAGTAGGTTGCTGAGCTGTGAAAGGACAGAATCTTTATTGACAGAGCCAAAACTAGAGCGATCGGGGAAGAATTCTGGACGATCTAGATTGCGATCGATCGCTTCTTTAACCTGCTGCGCGATCAAATGCTGTAAATCGGCAAGAGCTCTGTCCCGTTGATAATTAGCCCCTTGCTCAGTGGTGGCATACAAAGGCGGTAAACGGTTGAGCGCATAAGCGGCAATATCCCCCAAATCCAAAACTTTATTAGTATTGGCTTCGATCTCAGCGACTCTTGCCACAGCTTCACTCAAAACCAATTCTTCCATGACATTGATAAACTGCTTGCGAGGTACAGCAACGACTTCCCCCGTAAGCAATGCACCCATCAGACGATCAAGAGCCATATACTCTTCAACTGATAGCTCAAACGCGCTATCGCAAATCCGCCCCACTTCGGCTTCCATCGCAGGAGTTAGGTAGCCATCTTGTAAAGCCTGTTCGACAATCGACTCAATGCTGGTTTTTACTATCTTTTCCACTGTTATCTCTTTAATAACGCAACACTAAGGTACTTCAATAGGAATAATCGTATACTCAGGCAGAGACATCTGGAAATGCTCTTTTTGGCTGAGCAAGATCACCAGTCGTGCTACAGACTGGGGCTTAACAGCCAAATCACTCCAAGGTATAGCAACTTCTAGGCATTGCTCAAAGCCTATTTTCGTATGAGTTGCGATAGTTTCCCACTGAAATTGTTCTGTAGATTCTTGAAGCTGGACTGACTTATCAGCAAAATTGATCGTTAGGTGATGGCGAAACAAATAATTTAGCGGCGACACATCAGGCATGTCAAGAAGTTGCACAGGACTGTTGGGATGAATCCGACTAGGATAAAACCACAACAAATGTAGTTTACTTTGAGCGACGCTCTCTAGATTACTAAATTCTAGGCGCAAGTAGCAATAAAAATGATCGTAACCGTACCATAGTCGCTTGACGGGGGTATTTTGATGCATTGCACCCCTTGCCCCACTAACTTCGATTTTACCAGCCCCTTGCCAATCATCATTTTCAAATCGGCCATTAATCATTGGCTCAATGAGGCTAGTAGGTCGATCGCTAGTGGAGACATCATGAGGCTCAAGAGGATATAGCAATGCGTGGGGGACTGGCTCATTGAGAGCACGATAAATCACCTGCAAATGCTCACGAAATAGGCGATCAAACATCGCGTCATCATTTGAGCTATGTCCTTCGCCAAACCACCAAAACCAATCCGAGCCTTCGGCTGCCATTAGGCTTTCCCATGCTTCAGGATTATTTTCTGGTGTAGCTTCTGCGTGCATAGCCAATACTTGACGTGCTTCTGCAAGTAGCTCCCAAGCGCGGTTTTTAACTGGATCGCCGATCCATGTGGTAAAGCTAGAGTCAATCCATGAGCCACTATGCAACTGGTGAGGTGGGATTTTTTCAGTGGGTGAGAATTTCTCTAGATATTCAGAGGGTGTAACCAGTTTTAGATTTTCATTGTTTGAAAGATTTTCGTAAAGAGTTTGCAAGAATGGGTTGCCATCTTGAGGATAAAATTCCCAGCAATTTTCGCCGTCAAGGGCGATCGTCACTAGCCAAGGCTTTCCTTCAGGATGCTGTGCGAGATATTCATTTTGTTGCTTTTGAATAGTCATCAAACGATCGCACAAATTATCGCTAGCAGCTTGAGGCAAAAGTGCACCATAACTAAACCCGATCAAATCCGAGAGTAGGCGATCGCGGAAAATAATTGCTAAGTCCCCATGAATAGTTTCAAGGCGATAGGGTTGATAGAGCAAATGTGGTGCATCGATCGCCCCGCGCTCATCTCGTCGGAAATAATGTCCAAGACTCCAGCCCAAGACTCCTTCATCAGAACATAACCAAGAAAATCCTTGCTTGGAAACATGTGGCAAGATGGCAGGGCTAACAGACTGCTCTGAGGGCCATAAACCTCTGGGATCGCAGCTAAAGTGCTGGCGGTAAACTTCTTTGGCTTTTTCTAGATGTAGCGTAATGTCTGGCTCATGGCGGAAGCGATGATTAGGCAGATACATCTGTGGCACAGCGATCCTACCTGCTTGCGTATCGGCTAAAAGCGGCATGATCGGATGCGTGTAGGGCGTGGTGGTAATTTCTAGTTGCCCATTTTTTTGCATTTTTCGATGCTGCGGCAAAATTTGAGAAATAATATCTCGCTGCTTGCTATAGATTCTTTGTCGATCAGCGAGGGTAAAATCTTTACCGCGATCGTACCATTCGGCAATTTCGGGATCGGCATCTCGGAATAGAGGATCAATCCATGCCAAGTTATGCCATGCAAGTAAATCGCTAAAATCTGGTGCTAGCCAATTATTGACACACCACTCAATCCCACAGGCTTGTCTCTGAGCTAATAGATCGGCATAGCGATGATATGGCTCGATCATCGTCTGATGATTAGCATCAAAGAAATGCTCGACAATGAAATGCTTTTGCGATCGCGTTAAGGTATCGACAGGTGTTAAAGTCAAAGCCAAGTAAGGATCAAATGCATTTCCTTCAACATAATCCTGCAATTGCAGGATCAGCGATGGCACAAGGTTGATCGTTTGATGTAGCTTTGGATATCTTGACAACATCAACGCTAAATCCAAATAATCTTTTACGCCATGCAACCTCACCCAAGGCAAATGATACTTACCTACGATCGCGTTTTTATAGAGAGGTTGATGTTGGTGCCAGATAAATGCGATATGTAGAGGATATGACATAGGATGACTGGCAATATGACTGGCGATACTTCTAGAAATTGTGACACACCTAATCATAGTTCGATCCAAACACTTTGTATAAAACTATGTACGGTTAGCCTCAGTCTTTGTTTGATGGGCTGTGCACCTGTATCTAGTGATACAGCTAAGAACCCCACAGCACCAGAGATACCCGCGACATCATCACCACAAACGATCTCACCTCAAGCTAAACCCAAACCAGTCTCAGAACTGGCTCAATATTTGCCAATTACTGCCATAGCGACAATTTCAGGACGCGAAATTCAGCTTGAGGTAGCCAGTACTTTCAAGGAACAAGAAAAAGGACTAATGTTTCGTCCCCCATTGGCTGACGATCGCGGGATGTTGTTTGTTTTTACGCCTGCGCGTCCCGTGGCTTTTTGGATGAAAAATACCCCTTCCCCGCTTGATATTATTTTCTTGCTGGATGGGGAAGTTAAGGCGATCGCCCGCAATGCGACAACTTGTAAGAGTGATCCCTGTCCTGTTTATCCTGAGGGAGGCGTAGTTGCGGACAACGTACTTGAAGTGAGAGCGGGGCTAACCCAAGAAATTGGTTTGAAAGAAGGCGATCGGATTTCTGTTAAATTCTTGTTGCCAAAAAATCAATGACCACTATAATTCTATAGTCTGAAATTGTTTGCCAATCCAAAGATATTGCACGGCAATATTGAACAAAAGTAAATAAATTTCAAAATGTTCAAAACTACTTAGTAATTTCTCCCTGAAAGTGCTAAAAGTAGCAGTGGTGAATCTTGAGTGAAAGAAGAGTAAAAAAAATGACAGCTAGCAGAGCAAGAAGCCCTGAGCCACAGAGATACCCGCAGCCTCTTGATCGCAAGAATAAACTTCGGCAGGCAAGTCCCAAACCGAACAAAAATCGCAATGTAAAGCGGTTGCCTCGTACTAACTCATTTCCTCTGCCTCTGTGGTTGCGGGTCTTGATGACCACTCAAAAGCTGTCTATAGCTGCGACTGTAATCCTCACTATTTCAGTATTCGCGATCTACGGTTGGACTGTATATGCCCAAGAGCAGTGGAATCAGCAATTTAAAAAGCTCGAACAACTCCAGCGTCAAGAACGGCAATTAACTAATGCCGCAGGTTCATTTGATAATGAGATGCTGCAATCAATTCAAAAGAAGCCGGGGGATTTGGTTCGCGAAAGTCCCGAGAAATCAATTTTTTTGCAAGCTGCTCCTCTCCGCCCAAAGCGTGAAGTCCCGTCTACTGTGTCTGAGCTTCCAAAGAAAAAGCAAAATGAAAGCCTAGGATATTAATGTAGGATCTTCACATGGTTAAATACGATCATGATTCCTTGCGCGATGCGCAAGGAATCATGATCGTATTTATTTCAACTTGACATTATGTGTGGAATTGTTGGCTACATCGGACATCGTTCGGCAAATGAAGTTTTAATTTCTGGGCTACGCAAACTAGAATATCGCGGCTATGACTCCGCAGGCGTTGCCACAATTCCATTTTTTGATGATCCTGCCGATCGCCCAATTGATCGCAGTTTGCATCGGGTTAGAGCAAAGGGCAAGCTAATCCAACTAGAGGAAAAGTTAAAAGCTGATACCGCCCCTCAAGCGTCGATTGGTATTGGTCACACACGCTGGGCAACTCACGGCAAGCCTGAAGAGCATAATGCTCATCCCCATACCAATACGATGGGAAATCTTGCGGTTGTGCAGAATGGGATTGTTGAGAACTACCATATTCTTCGGACTGAGTTAAAACAGCTTGGTCATATTTTTGTCAGCGAAACTGATACAGAAGTAATTCCCCATATGATTGCCGAATTTCTAACTCAGTTGGAAAAGCAAGGCAATATGATTCCTGACAAGTCGCCTTCAGTGCTGTTTGAAGCAGTACGACTAACGATCGCAAAATTGCAAGGAGCCTATGCGATCGCAGTTATTCATGCTGATTATCCCGATGAAATAGTTGTTGTACGTCAGCAAGCGCCGCTAGTCATTGGTATTGGCAAAGATGAGAATTTTTGTGCTTCGGATACACCTGCTTTAGTTGCATATACGCGCACCGTGATTTCTTTGGAAAATGGGGAAATTGCGCGACTGACTAGAGAATCTGTGCAAGTTTATAACGCTAAAGGCGATCGCCTCCGTCGTGCACCCCAAACTCTCAACTGGAACCCCACCATGGTGGAGAAGCAAGGCTTTAAGCACTATATGCTCAAGGAAATCTATGAGCAACCTGGGGTATTTCGGACGGGATTAGCAAGTTACGTTAGTGAAGCTAATAAAGTTGACTTGAATCTTCCCGCTGGTTTTATCGAGCAGATTGAACGGGTGGAAATTATTGCCTGTGGAACCAGTTGGCACGCTTCTCTCGTAGGCAAATATTTGCTAGAGCAGCTTGCAGGTGTTCCAACCAGCGTTCAATACGCTTCTGAATATCGCTATTCGCCACCACCTTCTTTAAAGAATACCCTTGTGATTGGTGTAACTCAGTCGGGTGAAACTGCGGATACTCTCGCTGCGTTAGAACTTGCAAAATCAAGAGGCGATCGCTGTCTGGGTATTACCAATCGTGTTGAAAGCTCGATAGGGCGAATTTCAGATGCGGTGATTGATACTCAAGCAGGAATTGAGATTGGAGTAGCAGCGACAAAAACCTTTGTGGCTCAATTGCTGATGTTCTATTTACTAGCTTTAGAGTTTGGCGCTGCTAAAGGCACATTAACTGAATCAAGAAGTCAAGAATTAATCGTAGGATTGCGACAACTTCCTGCCTATATGGAACGGATTCTCGAAAGTCAAGAGCGATATATCGAAGAGCTTTCACGCCAGTTTACCCATACCAAGGATTTTATTTTCTTGGGTCGCGGTATCAACTTCCCGATCGCTCTTGAAGGTGCGCTCAAACTTAAAGAAATCAGCTACATTCATGCTGAGGGCTATCCCGCTGGCGAAATGAAGCATGGACCGATCGCATTGCTTGATGAAGATGTACCCGTGGTTGCGATCGCTACTCCTGGGACGGTGTATGAGAAGGTTCTTTCTAATTCTCAAGAAGCTAAAGCGAGGGATGCGAAATTGATTGGTGTCGCTCCTCTTGACGATCCTGCGGCGCATGAGGTGTTTGATTACATTCTGCCGATTCCTGTGGTTGATGAGATTTTCTCGCCAATTCTCACCGTGATTCCGTTGCAACTGCTGTCCTATCATGTTGCCGCACATCGCGGTTTAGATGTCGATCAACCCCGAAATCTCGCGAAATCTGTCACGGTTGAATAGATTAAAAAGACAGTACATTGCGCCGCCTTAAAACTCAGAGAAACTTGTAAAAGCTACGCGAAACGTAGCTTTTACAAGTTTCTCTGGACAATTTAAAGCCTCAACAGGCTAGGACAATGAAAAAAATTTATGGACAAATATAATCGACGCAAATTTTTACTTCATGCTCGGAACTTGACCTATGCTGGAGCGGCAAGTTGGCTTTGTAGCTGTGGAGGTGCATTGAGCAACTCTGATGATCGCTCAGTCAATCCATCGCCAATGGATAGCGAAGATAAACAACAAATTATCGTCATTGGTGCAGGGATTGCAGGAATCACTGCGGCAAAAAAATTGCAAGCTCAAGGATATCGGGTAATTATCTTAGAAGGTCGCGATCGCATCGGGGGGAGAATTTGGACAGATAATTCTTTAGGATTTCCTTTGGATCTCGGTGCTGCGTGGATTCATACCGTTGACGGTAATCCTATCTCGCCATTAGTCAAGCAATTTGACATTCAGACTGTCATCTCTGATCTTAAATCGCAATGGAATTATAAGGGTGTCAAGCAACTGCTAAGTGAATCTGATGAACTGATTATAGACAAAGCTTTTCAATCATTTATGAATAGAGTTAACCAGCTAAAAAAAGACCCACGATCATCGCAGCAGATTACTCTAGCAGATATCGCTCAACAAATAATTGAATCAGAAGAACTCATAGGAGTCACTCTTAAAGGATTTCGGGCAACCCTATTTTCGACAATTGAGAGTGAAGTTGGCGATGATATTGCGAATTTAGGAGTCAAAGGTTTCGATGAAGATTCCGAATTTTCTGGCGCAGATGTAGTTTTTCCGCAAGGTTATACGCAGATTGTTCAGGCTCTATCCAAAGATTTAGATGTTCGGACTAAGCATCTTGTGAAGCAGGTTGCCTATGATGATAATGGCGTACAAGTGACTACCGATCGCGGAGTTTTTAATGGATCGCGAGTGATTGTCACGGTTCCATTGGGTGTATTGAAACGTGGTTCTATTAAGTTCTCTCCAGAATTACCAGATGCGAAGTTAGCAGCAATTGAAGAATTGGGAATGGGAGCATTAAATAACTCATGTTACGCAGAAGCCTAAAAAGGTTTCAGAGACTGCCATTCCAAGTGAGATTGCTGCAAAGCCTTGATATATAATTTGGATTTGAGAGCGAAGTGATTGAGCTTAGAATTAAGTTTGA
>JBIKYZ010000029.1:0-29536 GCA_044354985.1 Pseudanabaena sp.
TACCGCAATGATAAAATATTCCATAGAAAACATAATTCTCACCGCTAATCGCGCGCGTTAGTCCTATTTTCTAACACTTTCGGCTGTGAGGTTTTTTTGCGGTTTCTTAGTTGCACATCGCGTATATTCACAATTTGCAATGTGAAGGTTAACATGGCTATAACTTTTGTAGCAATCTCATGACAGCAGTACCTACCGTTCGCACTCACCGATTGACAAAACAGTTTGACAATCACGTCGCGGTGAATCATCTCGATTTGCAGATCGATCGCGGTGAGGTTTATGGACTGATCGGACCAAATGGTGCAGGTAAAACAACATTGATTCGGATGCTCGCTGCTGCTGAAGAGCCAACTGCTGGAGAAATTTATATCAATGGGGCGCGGTTTTTGCGTGGTCAAAATAACCCTGAACTGAAGAGACAACTGGGCTATTTACCCGATGACTTTCCTCTTTATGATGACCTAACGGTTTGGGATTATCTCGACTATTTTGCGCGTTTATATTTTCTAAGAGATCCACAGCGATCGCAAAGATTGTATGAAGTAATTGAGTTAGTAGAGCTAGAACAAAAAAAGAATGAACTAATTGCGACGCTCTCGCGAGGTATGAAGCAGCGTCTTAGCCTTGCAAGAAGTATTATTCACAATCCCACTTTGTTACTATTGGATGAGCCTGTATCAGGACTCGATCCTCTTGCTAGGGTTCAGGTTCGCAATATTATCAAGTCTTTGCAACAGCAAGGGATGACGATTCTGATCTCATCGCATATCTTGAGCGATCTTGCCGAAATTTGCACTTCGATTGGGATTATGGAGCTAGGGCATTTAGTAGAAAGCTCAAAACTGCAAGCACTCTACGATCGCAGTAATCAAGACCAGCAACAATTGCTAATCTCAACATTAGGCAATCTTGAGGATTTACAAATCGCCTTAAGAAAATCGGAGCAAGTACAGGAGGTAGAAGCTTTATCAGGTGTTCCGAGTGTTCGTGTTCAGTTTATTGGCAGTATTGAAGACTGTGCTGCGCTGCTTAAGTCTTTGATAGAAGTAGGCATTCCTATTTCCAATTTTCATCGTACTCAAGAAACCCTAGAAAATATTTTCTTAAAACTAGGCTACAAGCAAACCAGCTAATACCGAAGCACAAAATGGCTACGCCATTTTGTGCTTTTAAAACCCCTACAGAGTTTGGGTTAAGTGTTTCCACACTTTTGTGAATCATTTTGTTGAGGTGCGGCTCCGCCGCACCTCAACAAAATGATTCCTAGTCTTTTGGAGAAAGCGCGATCGCTTTCGAGCTTTTGGCGATTACCTGCTCGGCAGCAGGTGCAGCCAGAGGTCGTGAGAACAAATATCCTTGCCCAAACTCACAACCTAATTTTTTTAAAATTTCCACCTGCTGCTCAGTCTCGACTCCTTCAGCAACAACACTCATATTTAAAGTATGCGCTAACATCGTAATCGTGCGTACAATTTCGATATTTTCTCCTCCATCAGTCATTTGATTCACAAAAGCACGATCAATTTTGAGAATATTAATTGGAAAGCGGTGTAAATAGCTCAGGGAAGAATATCCCTGCCCAAAATCGTCAATACTTAGTTGAATGTTCCTAGCCCTCAATTGAGCCAGTTTATTGATCGTTTGCTCCCCTTGATCCATCAATGTACCTTCAGTGATTTCTAAACGGATAGAACCTCCATCAACACCAGTTTCTGCAAGAATAACATCAAGCTTATCTAACAAATCAGGTTCACGAATCTGATGGCTAGCTAAATTAATGCTCATCTTCAAATTTGCTGCTTCAGGAAATTTTTGCATCCATGTTTTAAGTTGTTGACAGGCTTCTTTTAATACCCAATCACCGACTGCAATAATTAATCCTGTATCTTCCGCAAGAGGAATAAACTCTATGGGAGAAATTAAACCACGTTTAGGATTCTTCCAGCGGATGAGAGCTTCAAATCCTGATAACTCGTCAGTGATTAGAGAAACTATTGGCTGATAGTAAAGCTCAAACTCTTGATGCTCAAGGGCGTAGTGCAGCTCACTCTCTAACTGTGTTAACCTCAAAGTCTGTTCATACATCTCTTGATCAAAGAGCGTATAACGTCCTTTACCCAGAGATTTGGCACGATACATAGCAATGTCAGCATCCCTCAGCAAATCAGCACAATTATCATAATCGGGTGTGCTAATCACGATGCCAATACTAGCGCTGGGGAAAATTGCCTCACCTTTAATGATTACGGGAGAGAGAAACTTGTTGAGAATGCGATCAGCTACTACTATTGCTTCTCCCACATCTTGAATATCATCAACGAGAATTGTAAATTCATCACCTCCAAGCCTCGCTACTGTATCTATAGAGCGTAAGCAACCTTGCAAGATTTCAGCGATCGCTTGTAAAAACAGGTCGCCTACACTATGACCCAGACTATCATTAATCATTTTGAATCGATCTAAGTCAATAAAAAAGATCGCAAATAGATAATTAGAATGGCGTTTACTATATCTGATCGCATGTTCTACCCGATCCATAAATAGATTCCGATTGGGTAAGCCCGTTAAGGCATCATGAGAGGCATCATGGGCAAGTAGTTCGATTGAATCAGAGAGTGCGGAATTTAGTTCTCGCAGTCTTGAAATGTACATATAGCTCTGCATCACCAGCATGGAGCCAATATAGGCAAACAAGGCAGGTGCTACGGGTATCCACCAACCTGTTAGAAATAGCAAATAGCTCCCACCAATTAGAAACCCTGTACAGGAGATTACGGAACCAGTTAGAAAAATTAAACGTCTAGTCGAGAATGTCCAAATAATTGCTGCCCCAGCAATTGCCCACGCGGCAATCCACAGCTCTTCCCAAATATCTGACCAGACTCTAAATAGAGGTCGATTATCAAGTACTGCTCCCAAAATCAATTTAACAATATTTGCTTGAAATTCTACACCCGAAATTTGAGCAGGTGAGGTTATAAAATTGCTGCTATAGGGGGTATAAAAAACATCATTGAGGCTTGAGGCTTTTGGTCCTATGAGCACAATGCGATCGCGCATTAATTGTGGATCAATCCGATTTTCTAAAATATCTTCAAGGGACACATGGCGAAACTTTTGAGAGGAGCCATGGTAGTTCATCAGAACTTGATATCCACCAGCATCAACGTGAATATATCCACCATCAGTTTTTTCTAAAGGATAGAAAATCGTTTTACCCAGTTGTAAATATCTGGATTCTGAAGGTGGTGGTTCTATACCTTGAGCTTTTAGATATTTAAGTGCGATCGCTAAACCGAGGCTTGGCAATCCTTCATTCCCTTCAGGCATTGGATACAGTAACGCACGGCGAAGCCTTCCGTCAGGGTCGATAATTATGTCATTTGCGGATACTTGCCCTAAAGCTTTTAAAGTCGGTGGTGGATTAATGACTGGACTAAAGCGATCTCCAATACTTTTTTCGATGCCAATCAAATTGGGAGTGGTTTTGAATACCTCCTCTAAATCTGCGTAGCCATCACCCACAGGAATATCTCGATATAGATCTAAGCCAATAACTTTGGGCTTTTGATCGCGTATTTTACGCAAAATTTGGGCAAGTACATGGTCAGATATAGGCCATTCCCCCACGTAACGAATGTCAGACTCTTGTACTCCAACAATAATAATCCTTTCGTCCACTGGCTCCGCAGGACGCAGTTGAATAAATAGATCGAAGGCAGCCCATTCACTAGGCTGTAACCAACCTAGCCAGCGCAACCCAAATATTAACAAGTAGATACTGCCACTAGACAGGAAAAAACCTCCCCACTGCTGGAACCTAAGTGGTAATTTTTCCCAACTTGACTTTAAAGTTTTAATAGCGATCATTTAAAGAAGTTTAGTTGAACTTGCTTCGTTCAGCCTAACTTATTGTTGTAATTTCTAAAGAAGCTACAAGCTAAGGTCAGGTCAGGGTCGCTAAGTTTTAATACCGATCAAATCGCTTTAATACTACCAAATTAATGCTTTGATGTATGCAAGCTCTTTGTCGTATGCGAACGTAAGTTGAAGCTAATTTTCAACCGATCAAACTAAAAAAGAAGGACATGCTTATGAGCACGTCCTTCTTTTTTTGAAATTAAGCATTATGGCGGTATCTCTTTATTTATTGATGAACTAACCTAATAAAACTACAGTATGGATTGTAGTATTGACTAAGTTGTAGTTGACGCTACAGCTATCTCTAAAAAGAGTTAAAAGACTTAGTCAAATAAGCACGAAGAAAAGATTTACAAAATAGAATTTTGTAAAAGCAGTGTCTGAGATGATGTGTACACAACATTCATATGTAGGCGAGAGCCTCCACCTTGAGTGCGTTGTGGTTTAGGACGATCAGTTGGAGTAAATCCAGCTTGACCATTTGCCAAAGCAATTTCTGGTTGACCGACAGTAAGCATTATTCCCCCGATGAAGGCAACCGAAGCTGGCAGAATATCTTTGTATGACTTCAACAACATATAAATTCTGGCTCTTGATCTACATATCAGATAGTACCTGATTTATGGGGAAAAGATTACTTTATATAACCTTTTGATAACTTTTTTGGGCTCAAAAAAGTTTTTGCGATGTTAGCGCACTCAAATAATAAGCTAATATTCATATTTATAATCTTGGAGAAGCTCTTAACGGCGAGGTGCTTCAAGCCAAACAAGGATCTTATCTACGTAATAATCATCTTTTTTTGATGTAAGTAATTTGGAACAATCTGTAATACTTTGGAAATATATCTGAATAGTTTCTGATTATGCAAAACAAAAAAGAACCCAGTAATCAAAGCTGGGTTCTTTTTTGTTTAATGGGCGCTGAGGGACTCGAACCCCCGACATTCTCGGTGTAAACGAGACGCTCTACCAACTGAGCTAAGCGCCCTCTCTTGGTCTGTTTTTTTGACCTCATTAAATATAGCAGATAGCGATCGCATTTAGTCAACTATTTTGCGAAAAAACACTCACAGAGCTAAGAAGTGGGGCGCATTGCACCCCACTTCTTAGCTCTAATCGACTAGCTTACGTGCAATTTTATTAGTACGTTCAATCAGCATTGGTAAATCAAGGGTGGTTAATTGACCGCGATCAACAACCTTACGACCATTGATAAAGCTGTAGTCCACTGATGGCACTGGACAAAATATTAAAGCTGCAACCAGATCGTGATGTGCGCCTGCAAATTGCGATCGCTCAATATCGATCGCTATAAAATCCGCCGCCATATTAGGTGCGATCGCGCCAATATCGTCTCTACCCAAAACCTTAGCGCCACCCAATGTAGCAACCTCTAAAATCTCTCTAGCACTCATGGATGTGGGATCACACTCATTCACCCGCGCCAATAAAAAAGCAGTGCGAGCTTCTTGCAAAAGATTGCCAGTATCATTTGAAGCAGAGCCATCTACCCCCAAGCCCACAGGCACTCCATGATTCAGCATTTTCCTAATTGGAGCAATGCCACTACCAAGGCGCGTATTACTACAAGGGCAATGTGCTACACCTGTCCCCGTGCGTCCAAATTTTGCGATCGAATCATCACTCAGCTTTACACAATGGGCGTGCCAGACATCATCACCTAGCCAGCCAACAGACTCAGCATAGTCTCCAGGGATTTTGCCGAATTTGGCGAGGCTATAGTCTACATCCGATTTGTTTTCGGCTAGATGTGTGTGCAATCTCACACTGGTATACGATCGCGCCATTTTTGCTGACTCGATCATCAAGTCTGGGGATACAGAGAATGGGGAACAGGGCGCTAAAGTCATCCGTAACATGGCAAAGCGTGAAGGATCATGATATTCCTCAATCAGTCTTTGCGAGTCTTTGAGAATATCAACTTCCTTCTCAACTAAAGCATCAGGTGGAAGTCCACCTTGGCTTTCACCGACGCTCATACTGCCCCGACTAGCATGAAATCGCATTCCAATCTCTTGGATTGCGGCAATCTCATCGTCCAATTTGCAATCATTAGGATAGATATAAAGATGATCACTCGCTGTTGTACAACCAGACAGAATTAGCTCGGCGGCAGCCATCTGAGCGCTGACATAGATACTCTCAGACGTGAGCCTTCCCCAAATAGGATAGAGAGCCTGCAACCAATTAAACAAAGTGCAATCTTGGGCGGCGGGGATAACTTTGGTGAGAACTTGATAAAAATGATGATGGGTATTAACTAACCCTGGGAGAACAATATGTTTGCCCTGTAAGTCCAGCACCTCATCGGCAGTTTGAGGTAGTTCGTTTGTGAGTCCCACATGCTCAATCACATTATCTCTGACAAATATAGATGCATTATGGAGTTCGCGGCGATCGCGATCCATGGTGACTAAGGTATGGATATTTTTGACTAGCAGTGTGGGCATGGATTTAGCTAAAATTCAGAATGTGAGTTTTTTATCAGAGCAAAGTGCTGGGAACTGACCTTTGATTTCTACCCTACAGTCTAGTAATTAATTGTCATCGTTGTAACCTACAGGAATGCTTGATTTAGTTAAGACAAATCAAAGCCCAAAAGAGTAATGGCGGCGCTTCGCGCCGCCATTACTCTTTTGGGCTTAAGGTATTTTTAAACTGAGTTCAATATTTATATATTTCAGGAAATTGTTTTCTTAACTGGGCAAGTTTTGGAAGATCATGAGCAACTACATAGGGATAGTTAGGATTATGAACAATAAAATCTTGGTGGTAATCCTCTGCTGCATAAAAACTCTCTAAAGGAGCTAACTGAGTCACCACAGGTTTAGAAAAACTTTTAGTTTGGTTGAGTCGGTCAATATAGGCTGCTGCGAGCTGCTGTTGCTCACTATTGGTGAAAAATATAGCCGAACGATATTGAGTCCCGTGATCAGGTCCTTGCCGATTTAGTTGGGTTGGGTCATGTGCTACATAAAAGTAGATTTCAAGCAGCTTTTCGTAGGATATTTGGGAAGGATCATAGGTAATTCGGATGGATTCAGCATGTCCCGTTCGTCCAGAACCGACAGCTTCATAATTAGCTGTTGCGGCACTGCCTCCAGAATAACCAGAAATAACATTGGATACTCCTTTTAGATGCTCAAACACTGCCTCAGTTCCCCAAAAACATCCTCCTGCAAATACGGCTGTCTTCATTCCATTCTGATTGATAGTTGGCATAGCAATAGAAATTTGATTTGATCTAGACTCGGTGTTAATCGCCTTTACAGAAAAAAGAGAGTTTAGAAATAAAGTTGCGATCGCGAGGCTACCAACAATACCGCCACAAACATATAAATTTCGCTGAAACATATTCATAGACTTTTTTGTGAAACTATCTGTAGGAATTTGAACTTTAATACCAATTCACAAAAGTTTGGCATCACTTCTATGAATTGAAAACCAAACCCCGTAAGGGTTTTAAAAGCACAAAATGGCGTAGCCATTTAGTGCTTTGGTATAAGGATCGTTATAAGTAGTACGAAGTGCGATCGCAATTGGATGAATTTATATGCACGTAAGTTTTTCTCCGAATATACAGCGCTTTGTGCTCAGATATACGCTTAGACACGCGATAGAACTTCCTCTAGCTGAGCAAAGTCGATGGGCTTACTGATATATGCATCCATCCCTAATGCAGCAAATTCTTCTTGCTCTTCTTGAGCAGACACTGCCACGATGTAAGGACGAGATGCTTGATCCCATTCAGCGACAATTCTTTTTGAGGCTTCGATTCCATTTAGTACAGGCATTTGGATGTCCATCAAAATTACATCGTAGGGTTTCTCCTTCAGCATAGCTATTGCCTCCAATCCATTATTAGCAATGTCAGCCTCATGTCCCCAGCTCTCCAAAAGTATCTTGAGCATCATTTGGTTATAGTCCATATCCTCGGCAATCAGAATGCTCAATGGCTTAACTGGTGCTGATATTAATTTATTCTGAACCTCGATCGCTACTTCTTCGATCGCATTCTCAGCTTTAGGTAATAGTAGGGCGATCGCTTCTGTTGCTGGGTTAATCAGGGCTTGCGGTTGACTTCCTAATAAGTCCAACTCAAAGCTAAAGGTACTACCCACATTAACTTCGCTGATGACCTTGATTTCACCGCCCATATTTTGGACTAGATTTTGGCTGATCGCTAAGCCTAAACCAGCACCTTGAGTTCTCATTTCAGATTTGCCAGCTTGTTCAAAGGGTAAGAATATCTTCTCTATCTCGGTGGCGGACATGCCTGTACCTGTATCGGCGATCGCAAACTCTATTAGTTGATTCGATCTAGTTGATTGACTGAGCGTAACCGAGAAAGTAATCGCTCCAGTCTCGGTGAACTTGATCGCATTGCTTAGCAGATTGAGCAAGACTTGCCTTAATCGTTTTTCGTCTGCATAGATGGTTTCAGGAAGGTCAGGTGCAAACTGTTTTGTAAAGGTGAGCTTTTTCTCCCTAGCCTTGAAATCAACCATCGCCACTGTGACTTCCAAGAAATTAGATAGAGACAAAAGATTAGGCTCGATTTCTATTTTGTTGGCATCGATCCTAGAGATATCAAGCAGATCTTCAATTAGTGACAGCAAATGTTCACTAGACTGCAAAATGATTCCTAGATATTCCTGAGTTTCAACATCTAGATGCGAATTAATCAGAAGAATTTGCGAAAAGCCCATAATCGCATTGAGAGGCGTGCGTAATTCATGGCTCATATTGCCCAAGAACACACTCTTAGAGCGATTTGCGCGTTCATAAGCAGTCATTGCTGCTGACAATTCTTGATTTTTAGTAACTAGTTGCAGCTTTTGGAGATTGCGCTCAGTGATATCTTCGATCGCAATCAAAATCATCTGTCCGACATTACCTTGCTCAATCCGACAAGCGTTGAGCAACATCGTGCGCCGCCCCAGATGAGCAAAGTCTTGAGTAAGTTCATAATCTTGGACAGAAATATCCAACAGAAGAATGTCATTTAGTAGCGATCGCAGTTTGGGAGTGTTCCAATCTCCATTCCCCAGTGCAAAAATCGACTGCTGTTCAGTTTGATGAGGATGTATTTGGAAGATTTCATAAAAGGCACGATTTGCCGTAATTACTTCTAGATCAGCATTTAGCACCATCAAAGGCTGATGTAAAGTCTCCACGATCGCTGTGGCATAATTGCGGGCTGCTTCTAACTCCATCGCATTGCGTTTAAGCTGATCGATATCAATGAGACTAATCACCACTCCATCAATATGATTGTCAGTAGTTCGATAGGGACGGATTCTCAAGCTAAACCAATTACCTAAATGATCCTGTACATCCTGTTCATAGGGAATCAGCGTATCAATTACCGATGTCACCAAGTCTCTGATATGCTGCACATCAAGGTTAATTTGAATGTCGCTAAAGGGTCTCCCCACATCACTCGGAATCAGATTAAATGCTTGCTCCGCCAAAGGTGTAAAGCGTCTAATTCGCAAATCGCCTGACAACATCAAAATGGGGATATTCACACTGCTGAGCAGATTTTGCATATCGTTGTTGACTTGATGCAACTGGATATTGCGACTGCGTAATTCATCATTAATCGTGCCTAACTCTTCATTAGTGGCTTGGATTTCTTCTTTAGCAGTTTCCAATTCTTCATTGGTACTTTGTAATTCCTCGTTACTTGACAAGATCTCTTCACCCGCGACCTTGAGATCTTGGTTATTCGCTTCTTGAGCGTCAATGATTGATCGCAAATATTCCTTAGTTTTTTCTAACTCATGGGTAAGTCGCACCACTTCCATATCCGTATCCGTCTTAATTGCTCGCTCTTTGCGGGACTTAGTGGGTGGGCTTACGGCAGCAGGTGCTAGCAATATTTGCGATGGACGGCTCTCAAATAGCACTAAAAAAAATTGATCGCCATTGGCTCTTAAAGGAATTACATCTAACTTGACAAGTAATTGTTTCGACATCTCAATGCCATCTTTGGCGATCGGCAAGTCTTGATCTCTGGCATTATATATAGCCGATCGCAAATCTAGGCGCAATTCTAACCGAGCCATCTTGAGCAAATTTAGACTCGCTTTACCAGGAGATGGCTCTAAGTAGGGACTGGTCTGTCCTCGAAACTGCAAAATCTCTAGATCGGAGTTAATGATCACACCCGCAGGTGCATATCGATTTAAAATCACCTGATCAGCCAGTAGTTCTAAGTTTGATTCCTCAGTCTTTTCAATGCGGGGTTCCCGATTTACTAGCTCACTCATCTGTCGGTTTTTAATAAAGTTAAAATTCATCCTTGATGTTGTGATTTTACCTTTATAAATGCGATTCTTCTTATCCACTAGCTCAAACAAGTCTACCGCATTGCCAATTCCTTCAGAACTTCCCAACATCAAAAAGCCATTGGCATTAAGTGCATAGTGAAAAATTGGCATCACTTTCTTTTGAAGCAATGGTTCTAGATAAATCAGCATATTGCGGCAACTAATCAGATCTAATCTCGAAAACGGAGGATCACTAGTTAAATTTTGTCGAGCAAATATACATAATTCCCTAACCAATTTACTAATCTGATAGCCCCCATCTGCGGGTATAAAAAAGCGCCGCAACCTCTCTGGAGAGACATCAAGCAGCAAATTATGATGATAAACTCCAGCCCTTGCTGTTGTGATCGCCTGTTCGCTAATATCAGTAGCAAAGATCTGAATGGCAGGCTTAATCGGGTAATCATCTAGAAATTCCAATAAGCTAATTGCGATAGAGTAAACTTCTTCGCCCGTCGCACAGCCCGCTACCCAAATCCGAATTGGTAAATCCAGCGATTTATGTTCACAAATAATGGGAAATACTAATTTCTTCAAAGATTCAAACGATTCTGGATCGCGAAAGAAACTAGTCACATTAATCAAAAGGTCATTGTATAGTTTTTCAATTTCGCTGGGATGCGCTTGCAAATAGGTGGCATAGTCTTCCACTCTTTTGAGATCCAGCAAACCCATTCGCCGCATCATCCTCCGTCTGATTGTCCCTTTCTTGTAATAGCGAAAATCGGCTCCTGTCGATCTCTGCAACATTTCAAAAATAATTGATAAAGCTGCGATACTTTCTGCTGCTTCTGTAAATACTAACGCCGATTGATCATCAGGTTCATAAAGAGTAATTGCAGTACTTATTGCTTCATCATGGTCATTTTTGCTGATGTTTACCAGCTCTGCGGCAATCTCCGCAGGCGATAACACAAAATCCACATAACCCGATGCGATCGCTATCATCGGCATGGTGGGAAACTCTGCTGAGGTGAGGTCTTGAGCGAAGGTGATTCCCCCTGCCGCCTTAATTGCGCCGATACCTGCTGTACCATCTTCATTGCTCCCCGATAAAATCACGGCGATCGATTTCTCTTTGCGATCGGCGGCAAGGGAACTAAAGAATTCATTGATTACCATATATTTGCCTTTGACCCGATGGCGCGGTTCGAGCCTCAAGATGCCCTGCTCCACAGTCATCGAAGTATTCGGCGGAATTATATACACCGAATTTGGCATAATTCTCATGCCTTCTCTTGCTTGATTGACGGGCATCTTTGTAGAACGCCGTAAGATCTCACTTAACTGGCTATCATGTTGCGGAGCTAAATGCTGAAGCAGCACAAAGCCCATACCAGTATCCACTGGTAAACCTTCGAGAATTTGTGTAAATACTTCTAAGCCACCTGCTGATGCACCGATGGCGACGATTGCTGAGCATTCTTGTAGCGCTTGTTCAGATTCTGAAAAATCCTTCGATTCTGAATCAGGCATGACTAGCTTCCTATCGATTTATGACATATCCTCAATATTACCAACGTTGTGATGAAGTTAAGAGTAAGATCTTAATTCATTACAGAATCTCAGTAATACCAATTCACAAAAGTGTGGCAACACTTCTTTGAATTAAAACCCAAACCCTGTAAGGGTTTTAAAAACACAAAATGGCGTAGCCATTTTGTGTTTTGGTATAATATAGTGGTTTTCAGATGACCACTGTACAGAAACCACGAAAAATGTAGGGGCAATTCATGAATTGCCCCTACATTTTTTGTGCCACACTCAACTGAAAACCGCTATACCAATTAGCAGCCTGTTGGAGAAACCAAAAATCCTTCTTGTAGGATGTGTTAGCGTGACGCACCATCAACAGCCCTGCACTCAAGTGCGGGCAAAGAGCTAAAACCTGTTTCAACAGGTTAATTTAGACTTATTCTTCAGTCGGTTTCAACTGACTTGAGCTTTCAGCACGCACTTGAGTGCAGGGCTTGAGTACAGGGCTGCATAAACTACACCGCGATCGCAGCAGCTTTAGTAGTACCGAGAGATTCCATTACCAATTCGGCAAGGTCATTGATAAAAACAGGATGGCTATTTAATGCAGGAACGCGATCAAAGTTATGAATACCAGCTTCTTCAGCAACTTCTCGATATTCAATATCGATTTCTTGCAAAGTCTCAATATGCTCAGACACAAAACTGATTGGCACAACCAAAAGATCATTAACACCGCGCTTGGCTAAGTTCTTAATTGCTTCCTCAGTGTAAGGTTGCAGCCACTCAACGGGGCCAACACGGCTCTGGTAAGCGAGAGTATGGGCGTTATAACATTGATAATCGCGACGAAGAGCTTTCATAATCCCATCAACACAGTTTTCCATTTCAGATTGATAAGGATCGCCGTATTTAGTCACATACTTCACTGGTACACCATGAGCGCTGAAGAAAATATGCACATTCTCAGGTTCGGCAAAAGATTGTAATTTAGTATTGATCAGATCATTCATTGCCCGAATATAGCCAGAGCGATCGTACCAAGACTGGATTGTGATTTTTTCGATCGCTTGCAGTTCAGGATCATTTTCCCAAAGTGTATCGAGTTGCTTGATACTCGAACCACTAGTACTGATCGAATATTGAGGATATAAAGGCAACACCACAAGACGAGTAATCCCATCCTGTTTAATTTGAGCGAGCGCTTCTTCGGTATAGGGAGCCCAGTAGCGCATTGCTACATAAACCTTTGCATCAATTCCATTACGCTGCAAAACGTTCTCAATATTCTCGCCTTGCTCTTTGGTAATCTGGAGCAATGGTGAACCGCCGCCAATCATACGGTAATTTTCTTGACTGATCGGAGCGCGACTAGCGGCAATCAGTGAAGCGATCGGCTTTTGTAAAAAGGGAAATGGGAGGCGAATGATTTCTGGATCGGCGAATAAATTGTACAAGAAAAGATAGACATCATCTAACTTCTCAGGGCCTCCTAAATTTAATAGTATTACTCCAACGCGACCAGACATAAAACAATTTCCTAAATTTAGTAAGTTAATAATTTGATTAAATTAATATGAGTGATGCAAAGCAACACTCAAAGATGATGAATAAATGGAATTTTTATTAAGTGAAGTTTTAACACTCTTTCTAAATCTTAGTCTAAGTTATAGGTAAGTATAAGCTTTTGCCTCGGGCTAACTACTGATACAGTAGGCTGTCGCAGAGCATCAGCCTACTGCGATCGCTTATCTAACCATTGCTTCACACAAGATTCCAATAGATCAATGTCCAATGGCTTTGTCAGATAATCATCACAACCTGAGGCGATCGCAGATTCTTTGTCCCCTTTCATCGCATGGGCTGTGACCGCAATAATTGGGATTTGGGATGTGCGATAGCTAGCTTTGAGTTGTCTAGCAACTTCCCAGCCATCTACTTCTGGCAAAGATAAATCCAGCAAAATCAGATCGGGATAATTAGTTTCTAGCCAATCTAGAGCGGCTTGACCATCTTGGATGCAAGTGACGCGGTAGCCTGAATCTTGAAACACCTGCTCCACCAAAACTTGGTTGTCAGGTGCATCTTCGACCACTAAGATTAGCGGTGGGCTTTTAGGTGCGGGCATAGGTACTGAGCGGTTCTTTAATAAACTTGATATAGAGATGTTTAAAGGTCGATCGCAAAACTCTGGGCATTCCAAAGTCGATCGCCATCATCGTTTCAGGTAGTTTCCAATCTTTACTTTGCAAATTAGCGATCGGATCGCCGATGATGTCAATAGCATCAAGATCACTGCAAAGCCCTGTGCGTATAGCGGCGGCAACCGTTGGCACATCGAGAGGCTTAACTCCGAGGATCTCCACCATAACCCGATCTAGTGCAAATACGTCACAGGAAGCCGCTAAAACCCCTAAATCTTTTGGCTCACCAGCGCTAGGTCCGTTGCCTTCGTGTCCGACGATACCATCAAGGATCGTCAATTCTGGATTGATCGCTCTCGCTGTCTCAATTAGCATCTGCGCAAATCTTTCGACATCTTTACCTGCTTCCATATGCCACCAAGCTTTCATTTTGCCTGGTACACAGCCAAAGAGATTTTTGACTCCCAGAGTCAGGGTTAGTTGCATATGTGACTTCACCTTAGGTAAGTTAATCACTACATCTGCATCCATCGCTTCCTTACTCAGCCGTAAATGTTGTAGCTCCCCTTCGCCTTCAGTTTCGTAACGTTTACCATGAAATTCGACGATTGGGATTCCTAGTTCTTCAGCAAGAGGTAACAAGCCATTTGCCTTGGCTATGCCTTTGGCACTACCAAAAGCAGGACTATCACCTAAAAAGGGCTTGCCCCCAGCATCCTGCACCATTTTGGCAACACAGTACACCAGTTCAGGGCGGGTAGTACATTCTTTGGTAGGACGTGATCCTGTCAGTAGGTTGGGTTTGAGGAGAACGCGATCGCCTGCTTTGACGATACTAGACATACCTCCTAGGGGTGCAAGTACTGCCTCTAGGGCTTGCATTAATGATGCTGTTTCGTAGCTAGAGGTATGTAGGAGACTGACGATTGGTTTCATTGTTTCTAGAAGGTGGTAGGTCAGCGAACTACTTAAAATATAGCCTAGAAGCCAGTCGGAGAAACATGATTTATTGCCAATTTGCTACGAGGTCTTAGGTGATTTCTCATTTAAAATTTACTCCACCCTAACCCTCCCTTGCAAAGGGGCTACGGTGTACACACAAGTCATAAAACCTAGTTAAGTCAACAATTAATCGCCCCCTAGCCCCCAATTCTGGGGGAACAAGAAAATAAAATTCTTTCAAAGTCCCCCAGAATTGGGGGATTTAGGGGGCTTAGATACATTTCAATGATGACAGAGAGACTTGTGTGTACACGGTAGTGCAAAGGGGAGGGAACAAGATTTCTAGTTTTCCCCCTTTGCAAGGGGGAATTAAAGGGGGTAATTCCAACTTTTATCAAGATGATGGGAGATTCTTTACGAGAAATGTCCTTAAATGGTTTCTTAAATAACCTCATTTACAGGGAAGCGATCAATCATATGTGCAGCCTGCTTGGCTGATGAATAGATTTGAGAGGGCAAATTCGGTACATGGGGAATTTGATATAGCAAATCAATCGTGCGGCGCATTAAGCGGACAATATCGCCCTCATCAAGATTGGTATTTTGACATAGCTCCGACCATTCCATTCCCAACGCCCATTGTTCCACTAGTCCTGTCAGCTCATAGTCCAGCCATGCAGGAATATCGACTAAATGACGGCGTTGAACTGGCATTAATTCTCGACGGACTTCTCGCAAACCATCAAGGGCATCTTCTACCGTTGGTGATAATCCGAACTTGATCCAGTTATCAGGACGACTGTTTTCGCTGACGATCGCAGCACAGACGGTGGCGAGGTGATGAGGCGCGAGGTTATCCAACTCGCCTGACATTAGACATAGCGCCAACCATAGTTCATTTTCACCACGCAGCGCCGCTACGACCTTGCCTTTATCGGTGGGTTCAGTATCTTCAAGACATCCGTAGAATTGCAAGATATTGACTAAACTCATAAATTCTTGCCAATGTCTTTGTCGGCGCTCATTGACCACCTTTTGCTGAAACTCGATCTGACGCTGCAATTGTTCGAGCCGATTAACTTTTTTGAAAACAGCACCGCGATCGGTCATTTTTGAGACAGGATGTTGATTCATCTCAGACTCGATCGCAATTACTCGCGACTGTTGTTTGATTACTTCAGGTGCTAACTCTGGATCGGGTAATGGTGTAATTTTTTGGGCGATCGCAAAGCTGGCTTCATCACCATCGATCGACTGCCCTGGACGCAATGGCAACTTCGCGGGATATTCGATGTCACCATCAAGTAACAAATCAGTACCAACGCGCACAATATCTTTATAACCAACCGTATACCAGCGATTATCGCGACCAAGACAGACAAACCAAGGAAACTGTCCAGAGCCTTGAACTTTTGCCGCGAGAACTGTATGCACAATCAAGCCTTTATTAGTGCGGATCGTTAGCGGTGATCCTGACAATAAATAAGGTGCGTAGGAAGCCAAATCATTTAAGCGCATCTCTTCTGCTTGCTGAGCGAGCATTTTTAGGAGGCGCTTTTCTTCGCGAAGGCGATCGCGCAATTTGTCATAGACTTCCAATTGCTTCAAATCAATATTGGCAAGATCTTTCTCTAACTTAGCGATTTGCTCGATGACTAATTCAAGATTTTGGATTTGTGGTGCGAGATTAAGATCGGCAAGATACTGCCCAAAGCTCCGTTCTACCAAGTCTCTAGCTTGATCAAGGGAATGGGTTTGCAACAAGTTCATGACCATTCCGTAACTCGGTGCAAACTGACTAACCAGAGGATCGGCTCCAGATGTGGCGAGATGCGCCGCTTCTTTAGCCCCTTCAAAGGGAGTCTGCACAGTCACGACATAGCCAACTTCATCCATGCCTCGTCTTCCTGCTCTTCCTGCCATTTGCAGGAATTCCGAAGCATTGAGCAATCGATGTCCGCGATCGGTACGTTTGGAAATGCTAGAGATCACCGTAGTTCTTGCAGGCATATTAATTCCTGCCGCAAGAGTTTCCGTTGCGAATACGACTTTGATTAAGCCTTGTTGGAAGAGCTCCTCAACAAAGCCCTTCCATGCAGGTAAAATCCCTGCGTGATGGGCGGCAATGCCACGATAAAGAGCATCAATATGTGTAGGTTTACCAATCTCAGGATTTGCAGCCACAAAGGCATCAATTTGCGGTTTCAACCTCAGAGCTTCGGTCGGACTAACGAGAGAGACATTACCTAAGTCCGTGACCGACTTATCGCAACCTCGACGACTGAAGATAAAGTAAATCGCTGGTAGCATATCGCGCTGGCGCAGATGGGAAATTACAGCCCCAATCGAGGGAACGATTTTATGTCTTTCTTCTTTTGATGGCGGCTTATTAGTGAGCGGCTTCAGTCGAGGGTTAATCTTTTCATTAGAGCTATCTAGTAATGGGAAAAAGCCTTTGTTATTACAGAAAGAATGCTCAAGAGGAACTGGGCGAAAATCAGAATAGATTAATTCAGTGTCGCCATGTACTTTGTGAATCCAATCGGTTAGTTGTTGGCTATTTGCTACAGTAGCTGAGAGTGCGACGAGTTGCACTCCTACAGGACAGTACACAATCGACTCTTCCCATACTGTTCCCCGTTGGCGATCGTTCATGTAGTGACATTCATCTAGCACCACCACTTCCACATCTGTCAATGAAGTACCTACTTCACCAATAGGCGTACCATAGAGCATATTCCGAAAAATCTCTGTAGTCATCACCAAGATCGGTGCATCGCGATTTACAGAGGTATCACCCGTAAGTAAGCCGACATTATCATCGCCAAACTGCTGGCGAAAGTCCCGCAATTTCTGATTAGAAAGCGCCTTGAGGGGGGTGGTATAAAAAACTCGGCGATTACCTGCTAAAGCTGCATGGATCGCATATTCGCCTATTAAAGTTTTGCCTGAACCAGTTGGCGCACAAACAACGACCGACTTCCCAGCTTGCAATGCGGCGATCGCCTGTAATTGAAACGGGTCAAGTTCAAAGGGATATAATTCTTGTGGGTCTATTGCTTGCACGCAGGTCTGCCTGAGTAAATATACTTAAAATTAGATTGGATTAGACTAGCAAATGTGATGAAATGCTGGTTTGATCTCTAATATTAGCCTATTGCAACGGGTTGCGAGAATAACCATGCGGCGATCCAATAATTCTCATTATAAAAATCAGTTTTGAGGCAAGTCCGCCAACGGCGGACTTGCCTCAAAACTGATTTTAGAGGTTTCAACGCCAAAGGCATTGAAATCTCTAAAATCAGTTTCATAAATGGCTAGTAGAAATCGCTACTTCAAAGATCTCTCCAGTCACAATCTCACCCAATTAGAACTGATAGCTAGTGCCGAGCAGCATCAATGCGGACTGGATGCACTCAATTGGCTCAACCATTAGACCTAGCTCCTCAGCAGATAGGAAGTTTTGCGTTCTCGACGATTGAGGACAGGAATCTATTGATTGATAACAGTTGCTATTTCATTACTCTAAATTGTTTTGACCATTTCGGAGCGCAAAATGGTCAAAACAGAACTGTCCAAACTATTCTAAGATTTGTCTAATCACAGAACATTGGAGGTCTTAGTGTCAGAGTCTTTATTCGATCAGGCAAGTGAACGGCTGGCGGCAGCGATCGCGCATGTAAATATTTCTGAAGATGCGATCGAGCGACTCAAATCACCGAAAGCAAGTTTGCAAGTTTCCATTCCAGTGAGAATGGATGATGGAACTTTGAAGGTCTTTCAAGGCTATCGAGTGCGCTACAACGATTTGCGGGGACCAACCAAAGGAGGAATTCGCTTTCATCCTAATGTAAACATGGATGAAGTAAAATCCTTAGCATTTTGGATGACTTTTAAATGTGCTGCCGTGAATTTGCCATTTGGAGGTGCAAAGGGTGGAGTAGCAGTCGATCCGAAACAATTATCCAAGTTTGAATTAGAGCGACTCAGTCGCGGGTATATCAATGCGATCGCAGATTTTATGGGCGCAGATGTGGATATTCCTGCGCCCGATGTGCAGACTAACGCAACGATTATGGGATGGATGGTGGATGAATATAGCAATATTCAACGTCGGCTTTGTCCTGCGGCAATTACTGGCAAGCCCATCGCGATGGGTGGTAGTCTTGGTCGAGAAACAGCGACGGGTTTGGGAGCATTTTTTGCGATCGAGACTTTGCTGCCATTGTTAAAAATGCAGCGCGAACAAACAACAGTAGCAGTGCAGGGATTAGGGAATGTAGGCGCTGCGATCGCAGATTTATTGAGTAAGGCAGGCTACAAAGTTCTAGCGGTAAGCGATTCTAAGGGGGGCATTTATGCAAAACAAGGGCTAGATGTACCGAGCATCATCAGTTACAAAAATTCGACTCGCAGTTTTCAGGCAGTGTACTGCGAGGATTCTGTATGTAATATTGTTGAACATCAAACGATTACCAATGAAGAATTGCTCAAGCTTGATGTCGATATTTTGATTCCTGCGGCGCTGGAGAATCAAATCACTGAACACAATGCTCACGAGATCCGCGCTAAATATATTTTCGAGATCGCGAATGGGCCAGTCACTCCTGCGGCAGATACAATTTTGGAAAAACGCGGAATCATGGTTTTTCCTGATATTCTCGTGAATGCAGGTGGTGTCACTGTCAGTTATTTTGAATGGGTACAGAATCGTAGTGGCTTGTATTGGACGCTTGAAGAGGTAAACGATTGCCTTAAGCACAGCATGATCGCCGAAACTCTGAGAATCTGGAAAATTGCCGATCAAAAGCAAATCTCGATGCGGACAGCCGCCTATGTACATGCCTTAACGCGCCTGAGTGAAGCGATCGATGCTAAAGGGACAAGGGCTTATTACGCGCAATAAAAAACCAAGCAAAACCCAAAAAACTACACCGCCCGCGCAGCGGGCGGTGTAGTTTTTTGGGTTTTAATTTTATCGAGATATAAAAAAATGTTGCTTTGCAACATTTTTTTATATCTCGATCGCTTCGGTTATCCGAAGCTTGTAATCTCAACAGTCGGGTAATATATACTTGTAGTCCAAAATCGTATTAAATATCACGTTTGGCGCATCCCCTGTTTTAACTGCATTCGGTAGCTATGTTTAACTTAAAAAACCTGATTGGCGATCCTAATAAGCGTAAGCTTGACAAACTCCGTCCCGAAGTGGCTCTCATTAACTCCCTAGTCCCAGAATTAGCGGTGCTAAGCGATCGCGAATTGCAAGGAAAAACAGGAGAGTTTAAACAGCGCCTCGAAAAAGGAGAACCACTTGACGAACTACTCCCTGAAGCCTTTGCTGTTGTCCGTGAGGCAGCCACCCGCGTTTTAGGGCTGCGCCATTATGATGTGCAGATGCTCGGCGGCATGATCCTGCATCGTGGTGAAATTGCCGAGATGAAAACAGGAGAAGGCAAAACACTCGTCGCCACCTTGCCCAGCTACCTTAACGCCCTTTCAGGTAAAGGCGTGCATGTAGTCACCGTAAACGACTACCTCGCTCGTCGGGACGCAGAGTGGATGGGGCAAGTACACCGCTTTCTGGGTATGTCAGTGGGCTTGATCCAAAACTCTATGGAGCCAATCGAGCGCCGCAAAAATTACGGCTGTGATATCACCTATGCCACTAACAGCGAACTAGGTTTTGATTATTTACGCGACAACATGGCGACTAGCATCGAAGAAGTTGTGCAGCGCCCCTTTAACTTTTGTGTAATTGATGAAGTTGACTCGATCTTGATTGATGAAGCACGAACACCCCTAATTATTTCGGGTATGGTCGAGCGTCCAACTGAGAAATATTTAGGTGCAGTCACGATCGCAGCTCAAATGCAACCAGAAACCCATTATGAAATTGACGAAAAGCAACGCAACGTCGTCATGACTGATGAAGGTTTTGAGCTAGCAGAAAAACTACTTGGCGTTTCAGACCTGTTCGATCAAGCTGATCCTTGGGCGCATTACGTGTTTAACGCCCTGAAAGCAAAAGAATTATTCCTCAAAGACGTAAATTATATTGTTCGTGATGGTGAAGTCACGATCGTTGATGAATTTACGGGGCGAGTCATGCCAGGTCGCCGTTGGAGCGATGGGTTACATCAAGCGATCGAGGCAAAAGAAGGTACGGACATCGAGAATGAAACCCAAACCTTGGCGACAATTACCTATCAAAATTTCTTCCTACTCTATCCAAAACTTGGCGGTATGACGGGCACGGCAAAGACCGAAGAAGCCGAACTAGGAAAAATCTATAACCTCGAAGTTACAACCATGCCGACCAATCGCAAGAGTGGACGAGGTGACTGGTCAGATGTAGTTTACAAAACTGAAGCAGCCAAGTGGCGAGCCGTTGCCGAAGAATGTCGCGAAATGCATGAATCAGGTCGTCCTGTGTTGATTGGAACTACTAGCGTTGAAAAATCTGAAGTCTTAGCGCGGTTGTTGAGTGAAAAAGAAATTCCCCACAATCTCCTTAATGCGAAACCAGAGAACGTAGAACGCGAAGCCGAAATCGTTGCTCAAGCAGGGCGTAAAGGCTCAATCACGATCGCAACCAATATGGCTGGTCGTGGTACGGACATCATCCTCGGCGGTAATGCTGACTACATGGCGCGTTTGAAGGTGCGTGAAAGCTTCATGCCAATGATTGTTCGTCCTGAAGATGACGATGACTTCACCAATGAAGGTCAACGCATGTTTAGCGATCGCCCTCAAAAGGGACAAGGATTCGGCACAACGGATGGCAAAAAGAAAAAGACTTGGAAAGTATCCGATAGTCTTTATCCTTGCGAACTCTCTAAGGATGCTCAAACGATGCTCAAAGAAGCTGTAGATTTTGCAGTTGAGAAGTTAGGCAGAATGAGTCAATCGGAATTGGAAGCAGAAGAAATGCTTGCGGTTGCTTCAGAAAAAGCTCCTACCGATGATGAAGTCATCCAAAAACTTCGTGATGCGTTTACCCTAATCAAGCGTGAATATGAAGAAGTTACTGATGCTGAGCATGAGCTGGTAACGAAACTAGGTGGCTTGCATGTGATCGGCACTGAGCGTCATGAATCTCGCCGTGTGGATAATCAGTTGCGCGGTCGTTGCGGTCGCCAAGGTGACCCAGGTTCCACCAGATTTTTCCTTAGTCTTGAAGATAATCTGATGCGGATTTTTGCAGGCGATCGCGTTGCAGGGCTGATGAATGCCTTCCGAGTCGAAGAAGATATGCCAATTAGTTCAGGGATGCTGACTAGCGCTCTAGAAAATGCTCAGAAGAAGGTAGAAACCTACTATTACGACATTCGTAAACAAGTCTTTGAATACGATGAAGTGATGAATAATCAGCGTCGAGCCATCTATGCTGAACGTCGTCGCGTGCTGGAAGGTGAAAACTTGCGCGATCGCGTGATTGAGTATGCCGAACGCACCATGGATGATATCGTCAACGCCTATGTAAATCCAGAACTCCCCCCCGAAGAATGGAACCTTGCGGCGATGGTGAAAAAGATCAAAGAATTTGTGAATCTCTTACAAGATCTTGAACCTGACCAGCTTGATGATATGTTCTTGCCTGAGATGCAAGCTTTCTTGCGCGAAGAAGTTCGTCGTGCCTACGAAATTAAAGAAGCACAGGTAGAGTCATTACAGGTTGGCTTAATGCGTCAAGCTGAAAGATTCTTTATCTTGCAACGGATTGATTCACTTTGGCGCGATCACCTGCAAGCGATGGAAGCTTTGCGTGAATCAGTTGGCTTACGTGGCTATGGACAGAAAGATCCTTTGATTGAATATAAGAGCGAAGGTTACGAAATCTTCCTAGACATGATGACGCAAATCCGTCGTGATGTTGTCTACTCTCTATTCGAGTTCGATCCACGTCCTCAGCAACAACCCGAAACCATCGAAGCTGAATTTGTCTAAATTAAAAAAAAGGGAGCGCGAAGCGCTCCCTTTTCTACTTTTGGCTTATCATAGAATTGATTAATCTGGTGGTATGCAATGGCTCGGACTGAAAATGTAAAACAACTTGCCAGTTTTATTTGGAGCGTTGCTGATCTTTTGCGGGGTGATTATAAACAAGCTGATTATGGCAAGGTGATCCTACCATTTACCACTCTTCGCCGCTTGGATTGCGTTTTAGAACCGACGAAAGAGGCTGTAATGGAGTTTTACGAAGCTAAAGTAAAGTCCATGAATTTAAAAAATCCTGAGCCATTGCTGAATCAAAAAGCTGGGGTAACGTTTCATAATATTAGCCAATTTACGTTTCAGAAGCTAAGTCAAGACCCAGACAACGTTGCTGCTAATCTCAAAAACTTTATAAATGGCTTCTCGGCAGCAGGTCGAGAAATCATTGAGTATTTCAACTTTAACGATCATATTCAGCGTTTAGATGAAGCAAATTTATTGTTTTTAATTGTGAAGAAGTTTGCGGAGATCGATCTTCATCCTGATGCTGTCTCAAACATGGAGATGGGCTATGTATTTGAGGAATTGATCCGTAAGTTCTCAGAACTCTCAAACGAGACTGCGGGGGAACATTTTACGCCTCGTGAAGTAATTCGATTGATGGTGAATTTACTTTTTCAAAACGATCGCGAAATTTTGACGCAGAAAGGAATTGTTAAAACTATTTACGATCCAGCTTGTGGTACGGGTGGTATGTTGGCGATCGCTGAAGAATATATCAAGGAGATGAATCCTGATGCCAACCCTGTAGTTTTTGGACAGGAATTAAATCCTGAGTCCTATGCGATTTGTAAATCGGACATGCTGATTAAGGGATTAGCGGTTAACAATATCAAGTTTGGCAATACCTTTACCAATGACGGGTTAGATGGCGAAACCTTTAACTATATGCTCTCTAATCCGCCGTTTGGGGTGGAGTGGAAGAAGGTGCAAACTCAAGTAAAAATGGAGCATGACAAGAAGGGCTTTGATGGCAGGTTTGGGGCGGGGTTACCGAGAATCTCCGATGGTTCATTTCTGTTTCTGCAACACATGATCGCCAAAATGAAGCGTAATGATGGCGGTTCTCGAATTGCGATCGTATTTAATGGATCGCCGCTATTCTCGGGTAGTGCTGGCAGTGGGGAAAGCGAGATTCGTAAGTGGATTATTGAAAATGATATGTTGGAGGCGATCGCAGCTTTACCTGATCAGCTATTTTACAACACAGGGATTTACACCTATATCTGGATCGTGACCAATGCAAAGGCTCCTGAACGCAAGGGCAAAATTCAGCTAATTAATGGCATTCACTATTACAAAAAGATGAGCCGCAGTCTGGGCAATAAGCGTAATGTGATTGGTGATGGGGTGGAAGTAATGCCCGATCAGATCGCAGAAATCACGCAGATTTATGGTGAGTTTGATCATAATGCAACGCGCAAGCTTGAGATTGATGGCACGATCAAAGATGTGGCGATTAGCAAAATTTTTGACAATGAAGACTTTGGTTACTGGCGGGTTACAGTAGAACGTCCGTTGCGGTTGAATTTTGGGGCAACTGAGGATCGGTTGGCAAGACTAGAGACCGAATCTGCTTTTGTCAATCTTGCTTTGTCAAAGAAGCGGGGTGTAGATGCTCTAAAAGAAATTGAGGTAGGCAGAGCGTTACAGGAGGAAATCAAAGTTGCCTTGCGAGGCTTGGGAGAAACTCTGTACAAAAATCGAGATAAATTTGAAAAAGCTCTAAATAAGGCTCTGAAAGATTTAAAGATTGCGGCTCCTTTAAAAAAATCGATTTTGAATGCATTGTCGGAGCGGGATGAGACAGCTGAAATTTGTAAAGATAAAGATGGTAACCCTGAGCCAGACTCAGATTTGCGCGATTATGAAAATGTGCCGTTGAAAGATGACATTGATGCGTATATGCAGCGGGAGGTACTGCCCCATGTACCTGATGCTTGGGTCGATGAAAGTAAGACTAGAATTGGTTATGAAATCCCATTTACGCGACATTTTTATGAGTATGTGCCACCAAGACCTTTGGAGGTAATTGAGCAGGAGATTAAGAGTTTAGAGGATGAAATTCGCGGAATGTTGGAGATGGTCTTATAGGAGAGATATTAATATGGTTCAGGTGTTTACGCATGGAGGCGATCGCAATGGCTAAGGATAGTCTAGAGTTTTATCGGCAAACAATCGAGACGGTTTTGCGAAAGTATGCAGAAATTCCCTATTCTGCTGGCGAAATCAAGCAAAATCTAATTATTGATGGCGATCGCAATCATTTTATGTTGTTTGATGTGGGTTGGATGCAAAAAAGACGGGTGCATGGTTGTGTGACTCATGTACAAATTATTGATGACAAGATTTGGATTCAAAGAGATGGCATTGAGGATGGGATTACGGATGAGTTAGTTGAGGCTGGAATTCCTAAAGATAAGATTGTTCTTGGATTTCAGCCGCCTAGTGTTCGCCCTCATACGGGTTATGCGATCGCCTAAAGACTATCGAAATATTTTTAAGGAGCAATAGCAAAATGGTACAAATGCAGTTTAATGATTTGGCGATGACATTGCAAATCACAAAAAAGCTAGGTGCGATCGCTACAGAAGTTAGTCTATAAAATTTATATGATCTATTTAGCGAGTATGAGAAAAGTTTGGGTTAATCAAGTTAGACAGTTAGTATTAATCTAAATATCAACGGAGTTGAAAGATGAAAGGTTTAGCGGATAAGATTCGAGAAATACTTGAGGTAGTTGTTTAGATGAATTCACTTGAAACAGTTCAACTTAATCTGGTTCTTAAAGAAGGGTGGCAAAGGTGGAAACTATCTCATGCGTTTAATTTAATAGGTTCAGGTACTACCCCACCAACTGGATCAGTTGAATATTTTCAAAAAGAAATTCCGTGGGTAAATACGGGAGATCTTAACGATGGATATATTTATAGTGTGAATAAATTTGTTTCGGAAAAGGCTGTTAGTGATTTCTCGGCACTAAAAGTTTTTCCCACAGATAGTCTCATAATTGCTTTATATGGTGCAACAATTGGGAAGTTAGGAATATTGAAAATAGATGCTTGCACTAATCAAGCTTGTTGCATCTTATCAGAGCCAAATCATCTCGATACCAAGTTTGTTTTCTATTGGTTAATGTCTGAAAGAAATAACATTATTGAATTGGCTCAGGGTGGTGGTCAACCAAATATTAGCCAAGAAATCGTCAAGAATTTACGTGTTTTTGCTCCCGATATTGAAACTCAAAAACTGATCGCTACATTTTTAGATCGAAAAACCGCAGCTATAGATACGCTAATCGCCAAAAAACAACGCCTCATTCAACTCCTCGAAGAAAAACGCACTGCTCTAATTAACCAAGCTGTCACCAAAGGGCTAAACCCAAATGTCCCGATGAAAGATTCTAGTATCCCTTGGATTGGCAAAATTCCTGAGCATTGGGAGATTTATCACCTAAATCGAGTAGTAAAAAAGTTTGTTGATTATCGGGGAAAAACTCCAGAAAAACTAAATTTGGAGTTCCTCTTATAACTGCTGGAGCAATTAGACACGGAGAAATTGATCACTCAAGAGCACCCGAATGGGTTTCAGAAGAAGTTTATTTGGAGATAATAAAGCGTGGAATTCCAGAGGTTGGAGATTTACTTTTTACTTCAGAAGCCCCCCTTGGTGAAGTTGCAATTATTTTAGATCCTGAAATTGCCCTTGCTCAGAGAGTTATTCTATTTAAGGTAGATAAAACTAAGATTAATTCGATGTTTTTAAAACTTCATTTCTTATCCTTATCTGGACAAGGTGAAATAAAAAGTAGAGCATCAGGCTCAACTGCTGAAGGAATTAGAGCAGATAGGCTAAAAATGAGTGTCGTCCCTACACCACCTCTAGAAGAGCAATTGATTATCAATAGTTATGTTGAAGAAAGAATTAAACCACATAAAATAATTGCGAAAAAAATTAATTCTCAAATTGAAAAACTCCAAGAATATAGGCGATCGCTAATTACTGCTGCTGTCACTGGCAAACTAAATATCAAAGAGGTAGAGACTAATGTCTAGAAAAGACACCTTTCACAATATTGTTCGCCACGCCCTCGAAAAAGATGGCTGGACAATCACACATGATCCACTTTTGCTACGCTATGAACTAGGTAACCTATATATCGATCTAGGAGCCGAGAAAATATTAGCCGCAGAGAGAGAAGGACAGAAAATTGCGATCGAAGTCAAAAGCTTCCTGCAAAACTCTGCCGTTTCAGAATTCCACACAGCACTCGGACAATTTATCAGCTATCGGATGCTTCTAGCAGAGCAATATCCAGAACATACTCTCTATCTTGCTGTTCCACTGGATACCTACACATCTTTTTTTGCTACCCAACTTGCTCAAGGCATTATCAGTAGTCAACAATTAAAATTAATAATTTACAAACCACAACAGGAGGTTATTGAACAATGGCTAAACTAGATCAATACCGTAAAGCTGTGCAGAAACTTCTGCAAGACTATGCCGCCTATAGTCACAATGATGAAATTGAAACCGAACTTATTTGTGATACCACTAGAGATCATTACCAAATAGTTCATGTTGGCTGGCACAGCGATCGGCGCATCTATGGCTGCATCTTACATCTAGACATTAAAGATCAAAAAATCTGGCTACAGCACAATGGCACAGAAAATGATATTGCCGAAGAACTGGTAGAAATGGGAGTACCTAAAACCGACATCGTGATTGGCTTTCATTCCCCCTTCAAACGCCAATTCACTGAATATGCAGTTAGCTAACTAAATAGGATCGTTAGGATCGTTGAGTTATGACCCGTCAAACCAAAGAAAAAGCTTTTGAAGATGCCATTATCGACTCATTGCTCGTTAATGGTGGCTATCAGTTGGGAAATGCTGCCAACTTTGACCGTGAACTTGCCCTAGATAAAACTACCCTATGGCAATTTATCCAAACCTCTCAACCCGAATCATGGCAAAAACTAGCCGCAATTCATGGCAGTACAGTCGAGCAGAAATTTGGAGATCGCCTCTCTCAAGAACTTGAAAATCGGGGAATGCTCGATGTCCTGCGTTATGGCATTACCGACTACGGCGTGCGCTTCAAACTCGCCTACTTCCAACCAGCTAGCAACCTCAACCCCGAAACCCTCGCACTCTACAACCAAAATATCCTTACCGTTACCCGTCAAGTCCAGTACAGCATCAAGAATCCTAATAATTCCATCGACCTCCTGCTTAGCATCAACGGCTTACCCGTCGCCACTGTCGAACTCAAAAACCAGTTCACAGGTCAAGATGTCGAGAAAGCCAAGCAACAATATGGCAGCGATCGCGATAATCATGAATTACTATTTCAATTTAAACGTCGGGCGATCGTGCATTTTGCCGTAGATCCAGATGAAGCTTGGATGACAACTCGCATTGATGGCAGCAACACTCGCTTTCTCCCATTTAACAAAGGTTACAACAAAGGCGCAGGCAATCCACCCAATCCCAACGGCTACAAAACTGCCTACCTCTGGGAACAGATTTGGGCAAAAGATAGCTGGCTTGATATCGTGGGACGATTCCTACATTTAGAACAGGAGGAAATCACGATCAATGGCAAAACCATTAAAAAAGAGCGCTTGATCTTCCCCCGCTTTCATCAACTTGATGTCGTTCGCAAATTAACTGCTGAAGCAAAAGCCAACGGTACAGGACATAACTACCTGATCCAACATTCCGCAGGCAGCGGCAAAAGCAACTCGATCGCATGGCTAGCCTACCAACTCACCAACCTCCACAACGAGCAAAACACACGCATATTTGACTCCGTAATTGTAATTACAGATCGTCGTGTTCTCGATCAGCAACTCCAAGACACCATCTACCAATTTGACCATGTAGCGGGAGTTGTCCAAAAAATTGATCGTAACGCCTCTCAACTCGGTGAAGCCCTTACCGCAGGCACAAACATCATTATCACCACACTGCAAAAATTCCCCTTTGTTCTCGAAAAAATTGGCGATTTAGCAAAACGTAACTATGCCCTCATTGTCGATGAAGCCCATAGCTCTCAAGGTGGTGAAGCATCGAAAAAGATGAAGGAAGTCCTTACGGTGATTGATCTTAGCCGTTCGGCAAAAGAAGAAAGCAGCATATACAACGTCGAAGAAGAGGATGCAGAGGATTGGGTACGCAAATCAATGCTATCCCGTGGTAAACAGCCCAACCTTAGCTTTTTTGCCTTTACTGCCACACCAAAACCGAAAACCCTAGAGGTATTTGGACAGATCAATAACCAAGGTAAACCCGAACCGCATCATCTTTATTCCATGCGCCAAGCTATTGAAGAAGGCTTCATCATGGATGTACTAAAAAATTACACCACCTATAAAACCTACTTTCGACTAACCAAAGCGATCGCAGACGACCCCAAAATTCATAAGAAAAAGGCAAGCAAAGCGATCGCCCGTTTTCTATCTCTACATCCGCACAACCTCGCTCAAAAAACAGAAGTAATCATCGAACACTTTCGCCAATGCGTTATGCCCAAAATTGGTGGCAAAGCCAAAGCGATGATCGTTAGGAATGAAAAATAAATAACTTATGCATTTTGAGGAATGGCTCTATAGTTCCATTTAGGAAGATATTCATCAAAAACAATAGGTAGATTTTCTTTGAAACCATCCATAACCTTTCTACCC
>JBIKYZ010000201.1:0-9527 GCA_044354985.1 Pseudanabaena sp.
GACAATTATTGGCATAATGGGTTTAGGGATAATGATTTGTTTTCGGTTGAAAGTTGAAACTCTCATTATCCCTTTTCGCTTAATCCCGCTCTTTCTTTGCTTCAATCTTGTCCAAAGTCCAATGATCTGGCGGTAGAAATTATTTCTCCAAATAATACTTTTGAGGAAATCCATAATAAGTTAGTGGAGTATTTTGAGAATGGGACTCGCTTAGTATGGGTGATTTTGCCTGATGAGGAATGTGTATTGGTTTACCGCTAACCTAAGCCTTCAGAACTTTTGCAGTTAGAAGATAAGTCTTGATGGTGAAGATGTAGTTCCCAATTTTAATCTTCCTTTATCGGAGTTATTTCAAGAGTTTTAAGTATTTCAATAAATGGTGCAGACTACAGGCGTTGCTTAACCAAGAGATGAATGCTAATTTTGCACATATCCAAAAGACTGTTTGAGTCTGGTTTTTAAAACCCACATTCCGCTCTTATTTTACTGAAAAAAGATTTGGAAAACAAATCCTTATACAGAAAGTATTTTAGTCATTAATCAGGAAAATATCACTGTCTTGATATTGTCAATAGTGGCTTACTAATAGTAATTATAATTATTAATTTTCTAAGAAGTCGCTGAAACCCTCATAGTCTCGCTGCAAATATTATTAGGCTTCCATTACGAGCGGAATGTGGGATATAGTTGATAAAGGTTGATTTACACTAAAAATAAAAAACGCTCATGTGGGTTAGTAAGATTGATTTAAATAACTTTAGAAGCTATGTTAGTGGAAGTCTAGAGCTTTCTAAAAGTATTAATTTAATAGTTGGGCAAAATAATTCTGGGAAATCAACTATATTAAAATCTGTTGCTTGGCTTCAAAATGGTTCACCAATTTCTGGACAAGATATAAGAAAGATGGAGCAAAGTGGCTCAGTTGGACTTGTGTTAGTAGATAGTAAAAGATACTTTAGCCAAGTTTCCGAGTCGCCCATGAGTATTATAATCAACTGCTCAAATGAAAGGCTAACAGTTGGCGGATCGGGAGGATTATCGACTGTTAACTATGACCTTCAGGAAGGAGTTAGAAATACTTATAACTATAACGCTTTTAGTTCTAACTATAATTACCGAATTCCAAATCAAGAGCCAAACAACTTTATCTATCCTTATCTTTCCAAGCGAAAAGTAACTCATTTTGAGGAAGCCATTCATTCAGAAGCAACAAATTCTGTTTCTGGGAATTTTCTTAATCTCTCAGCAAAAGTCGATAGACTTTGTGATGTTACAATCCCTGAACACAGTGAATTTATTAATTCATGCAATGAAATAATTGGGTTCCAATTGAGTGCTGTTGCTTCGACAAGTGGTAAAAAACCTGCTCAAACCATAAATGCTCATCAACGCATATATCTAGAGGAAATGGGGGAGGGCGTTGCTAACTTATTAGGACTGATTGTAGATTTGTGTGTTGCGAAAGACAAACTTTTTTTGATTGAAGAGCCAGAAAATGATATTCATCCAAGAGCATTAAAAAGACTGCTTGAGTTGATTGAGAAAAAATCTAAATCGAATCAATTCATAATTACCACTCACTCGAATATAGTTGTTAAACATCTCGGTTCATTGACAGAAAGCAAATTATTTCAAGTAACAATGCATTATGAGGATCGTATTCCTACATCAAAAGTTGAAGAAGTACAAAATTTACCTGAAGCTCGTCTGGCAGTTCTTGACGATCTTGGATACGATTTATTTGATTTTGGTATATGGTCAGGTTGGCTATTTCTTGAGGAATCATCAGCAGAAAGAATAATTAGAGAGTATCTTATTCCTTGGTTTGTTCCTAAGTTAGTGAATAAACTTAGGACGATTGCAGCAAATGGTAAAGATGATGTCGAACCGAAGTTTCAAGACTTCCAAAGACTATTTTTGTTCGTTCACTTAGAACCGATTTATGGGAATTCAGCTTGGGTGATTATTGATGATGGAGTTGAAGAAAAGGCAATAATTGATAAACTAATTGAAAAATTTCCGAGTTGGGATTCAAGTCATTTCAGACAATTTAGTAAGCATGATTTTGAGTCTTATTATCCCACACAATTCAAACCAAATCTTCGAGAAGAAATTGATCAAATATCTAATACTCGCAATAAATCTGATAAAAGAAAGCTTAAGAAAGATATGCTTGATGAATTTTTAATTTGGATAAAAGAAAATGACACAATAGCCAAAGATGCTATTAAAGAATCTGCATCAGAAGTTATTGGTATTTTACAAGAAATAGAAAGTTCGATCATCAAAACTATTAAGCCGATTTTGTAGCGTGTGTTAATGAAATGTTACACATCCTATTTTTGTATTAACAAAAGCAATCTATTCGGAGAAGTTTCTGGTCAGTTATAATGCTAGATAAGGATCTAGGAATTCACAATCATGGCAGTCCGCCAACCCCGCTATAGCAAAGAAGAATTTGCCCAACGAGGCGATCTAATTTATCAAACGCAAATACGCCCACAAGTCGAAGCAGGTAATCATGGCAAAATAGTTGCTATTGATATTGAGACTGGAGATTTTGAGGTAGCTAATTCACCGATGATAGCGGTTGATAAACTTTATGAACGTAAACCCGATGCTCAACCTTGGGTGATTCGGATTGGACATAGAGCCGTCTTCCGTTTTGCAGTCGCAGCCTGAGAAAACCCGTATGATGTTTGGTGCAGATCCGTTAGTGGGAATGGTTTTGTTGTATGGTTTTAAACTTCAGATTGAGGCAATTGAAAGTGGGCGCGTTACAATCGAAGCCTTGAATTAGCTGTAGTTCCGAGAAGTTATCCGCGATTCCTTTCAGGGTGCGTCTCGATGTCAAGACAAATAATTGTTAAGCGCTCGCATAGAAATCACGACTCATAGTAATTGCGATCGCCTTCAGCAAACCATTAGCCCACAATCAAACCATCTTGTACAAAAATATTGCGATTGGTTTGGGCTGCGATATCTGGCTCGTGGGTGACGATGACAATCGTGATGTCTTGGCTATTGAGAATGCCAAATAAATTCATGACCTCCTGCGAAGTATGGGAATCTAGCGCACCCGTCGGCTCATCAGCTAGAAGTAACGCAGGTTGATTGACCAACGCACGAGCGATCGCAACTCGTTGTTGTTGTCCGCCAGAGAGTTGATTGGGGCGATTGGATAAGCGATCTCCTAAACCCACTTTTACTAGAGCATCTTCAGCACGCGATCGCCGCTCAGATTTGGAGACACCTGCATAGACCATTGGCAACATCACATTCTCTAGGGCTGTTGCTTTAGGCAAGAGATTGAACTGCTGAAACACAAAGCCAATGCGTTGATTGCGGATATAGGCTAACTCATTTTTATCTAAGGCTATGAGATTTTGATCTTCCAAATAATATGCACCACCAGAAGGGCGATCGAGGCAGCCAATGATATTCATCAGCGTGGATTTGCCCGAACCAGACGCGCCCATAATCGAGACATACTCGCCTGAGTCGATATGAAGATTAATTCCTTTGAGAATTGGGACATCAACCTCGGCGAGTCGATAGCTTTTGGTGATATTTTTCATTGTGATCATGATTCGCTCCTATTCACTCCTATTCACTTCGCAGAGCTGTAATGGGATCGAGTTTGGCGGCATTTCTGGCAGGAATGACACCCGCAACCAAACCGACAGTAGTTGACAAACCGAATCCTATCAATACGGAACTGGTGGAAACGATAAAGGGAAACTTAAAGGCAGTGGCTGCGGCAAAGGTAATGCCAACACCGATCGCAATGCCAATGGAGCCACCGACGATGGAAACAACTACCGACTCAATCAGAAATTGACTGAGAATCGCATTGTCAGTTGCGCCTAAAGCTTTCCGCACGCCGATTTCGCGAGTACGCTCGACTACGGAAACTAGCATAATATTGGCGATGCCGATGCCGCCGACGATGAGAGAGATCCCTGCGATCGCTACCATCATCAGCGTAAACAGGCTTAAGATCGTGTTGAAGGTTTTGAGAATATCAGCTTGATTGGTAATCCGAAAATCATCATTTTCAGGAACATCGATGTTATGCCGTAGCCGTAAGATATTTGCGACTTGAAACTTGATAATTTCTAATTTTGATTCATCTTGTCCCTTGATATAGATGCCACTCACAGAAATCCCTATTAATGAGTTATTACCGATGATGCGAGCAGACATAGAGGTTAGAGGAATGTAGACAGCATCATCACGATCTTGGGGGCCCTGAGAGCCTTTGACTTCCATTACCCCAATCACATCATAAATCTCACCTTGAATTCTAATTTTTTGACCAATGGGATTGACATTGTTGGGAAATATATTTTTCCTGACTGTGGGCGCAATCACAGCGACCGATGCCGAGGACTCTAACTCCTCATTGTTAAAATACCTACCTTCCACAGGAAAAGTATTGCGGGCATTGGGATAGCTTAAATCAGTTCCATATACGGTTGTGGAAGTATTTTTATCGCCAAAGACCACTTGTGTATTGCGCTGTAAATATGCCGAGACAATAGTTGCTGATGGTGCTTGAGTGGCGATCGCTTGAGCATCTTCCCATGTCAGCGTCGTCACCGATCCCATGCCCTGACTAACGCCGCCACTTTGGACGGCTCCAGCCATTACTTGCAAAACATCAGTCCCTAAGCCGCGAATGGATTCTTCGGTAGATTTCTGCACGCCTTGCCCGATTGAAGAAATGCCAATTACCGAAGAAATCCCGATAATTACGCCCAACATAGTCAAGCCGCTACGCAGTTTGTTGCCCCAGAGGGCGGCGATCGCCATCTCTGCAACTTCCAAGTATGAAATCTTATGAGGGCGTAGATTCATCAGCTTATCTCCTCGCCAACTTAAATTTTTCGCGAAGGCATTGGCGAATTGGCAGATCCGAGCCTTCAAGTTTGTTATAGGCTGATAGAACCTGACCTTTGCCGTTTAAAATCAACAGTACAGCTTGTTCGTTTAAGCTTACCTTGGAGAAGAGTCGCTCCGAAGCTTGGATGATCGGTTGAATAGATTTGCCATCAAAATCGGGACTGAAGGTGGTTTTTGCTGAGGTCTGAGGCTTCCGCTTGCCCATTTCCCCTTGCAGCATTCCTCTCATTGCGCTCATCGCTCTCATATCCATCACTACCACCTGTCGAAATTTCTTGTTGTATTGAAATTCCAGATCGATAATTTTTGCCGTCTCTTGTGCTGTTTCCATCGAACCCATTGAGGCTAAAACTACAACCTGAATCCCCGAAAAGTTGCCAAGATCGATCGCATCGCCCTGTAATGGACTGATTTGCGATTTAACCGAAACGTCACCATTTGATGGACATACTGAGTCTTTAGAGACTGAATTTTGAGCATCTGCGATCGCGACAAATCCAAAACTAGAAACCGCCATCAAACTACTTAACATCAAGCCCTTGAGAGTTGTGTAAAACATGGTAATTACCTCAAAAAAATTAAAAGGACATTAGTGAACATCAATGAATTCGCTGACTTAGAAGTTATAGCCAATCCCAATAGACACTCCCATATCAGTGTTGCCAGTGTTAGGAAAAGCCGCTTCTAATCGAATCGTCCCAGTCAAAGACTTGTTAAGTGGAATATCTACACCACCAACTGCTAAAGGCGAAATATAAAGTCCATCAATATTACGAAGCTGAATTCCAGCACCGAGAAAAGGAGAAACGACGATTTCTTGGGTTGTACTGTCTCTGATCGGGAAATTGAGAGTCAATGCATTAGATGCTGAGGGGATAGCAGTACCAAATACCACATTATTACTGTGAATTGATAATAGATCGTTTAAAACATTCCTAGAGAGGATTGCCAGCCCACCTGTTCCTAGGGCAGTGTTATTACCACTAAGACCAATGGTTCCCCCAAGCCCGATATAGCTTTTGGCAGATGGAGGTTCAGCCTTTTTTGTGGCTTCATCCTTGGGTGTATCTTGCGAACTCTTACTAGGAGGAGCTTGTGCATAACATTTCCCCGAACTCACCCCATTACCAATTATGAGAGCAGAAATGGTAATGGGAAGTAGACTGTACTGAGCTAATAGAGAAAGACTTGGATACATCTTGATTACCTTGAGGTTTTTTGTTTTTAAATCGAGTCATTGAGCAATGATTCGCAAAGACTTTATAGAAGCCATTAGAGAATAACTTTCTGTGGTTCAAAGTTCTAAGAGATCCCCCTCAATCCCCCTTAAAAAGGGGGAAGAGTTTGATTCTCCTCTCTTTTTAAGGGGGGCTGGGGGGATCTTTAGCATAAATTTCTATGATGGCGGTCTAGGAAACAGTCCGCCTGAGCCAGTCCCTTGTTTAGGCGGAGGGCTGATCAAGACTTGTTCATTACCTTTGAGTCCAGACTTCACTTCCGTAAAACCACCTGAAGTAGTTCCCGTTTGGATAGTCTGAAAAATAGGTTTGCGATCGCGATCCAAAATATAAACACCTGTTCCATCCGCCTGTTTAACTACCGCCGCATTCGGGACTAATAGAACATCCTCCAAACTCCCGACTTCAAACTGAGCTTCAACATTCATGCCTGATCGCAACTTAGTCGCTTCGGCTGATGTAATACCCACGCGCACCTCAAAACTAGTGACATTTTGAGAAACCGTTGCTTGAGGAGCAATCTGCTCGACCTTGCCATTAAATTGCTCGTTAGGAAATGCATCAACTTTGATTTTTACCGCCTGACCAAGCTTAATCTTGGCGATTTGCGCTTCAGAAAGATTCACTACAACCTGTAAGCGATCGCTTGCCAATGTAATGATTGAGGAAGAAGAAGCTGAAGCACCACTACCCGCCATTGATGGACTCACAAACGCGCCAACATCAGCATATTTTTTGATCGCAATCCCATCAAAGGGAGCCACAATCTGCGTATCTTCCATTTGTGTCTGAACAGTTTGTAAACTACCCAGCGCCGATTCCACTCTCGCCCTTGCTTCAGAAATATCCTCTCGGCGAGAACCAGCTTGAGCAAGTGTTAAGGATTGCTGTGCTTGCAAAACATTTGATTGAGCAGTATCACGAGCTGTAACCGATTTTTGATAGGTTTGGCGAGAAATTGCGCCTGAGTCATACAGCGATTTATTGCTGCTGAGATCTGCTTCGGCTTGGCGCAATTCCGCTTGAGCGCTATTTAACTGAAACTGAACTTTGGCGATATCTTCAGGACGATTGCCAGCAATTAGCCTTTGCAGGGCTGCTTCCTGTTGACCAACTTGAGCCTCCATTTGGAGTGCCTGTCCTCTCAATCCAGAATCATCCATTACCGCAATTAGCTGGCCCTGCCGCACGCGATCGCCTTCTTTGACTAGCAAAGATTTGATAATGCCTGCTGATTTCGGACTGAGATTAATCGAGCGATCGGCATTGATCGTGCCATTAGCCGTAATTGCGATCGGGATAGTTTTGCGCTCGACGGATTGAGTAAGCAAATCAGCTTGAGGTTTATTAGCCGATTCAGAATTGATGGAAGTCAAAATTTGTTGTCCGAATCCACCAGGACCTAATATTAGTAGGATCATTGGCAACCCGAATTTCAACCAACTCCAGCGCCATCGTATTTTTTTCTCTGGTTTCGGATCGGGACTTTTCTTAGCTTTCTCCTCAAGGTTTTGCATCACTGGGACAGATTTAGCCTCAATGTCTAACAACATAAAATTCCTCCAAAATCACCAAAACAGATTAATTTAAATGTAAGCACTTACTTATTAATTCGTCAAAAAAAGAGCAATTTCACTCTTGATTTATCTAGTTGCCGTCCAATTGGTTTTACCAATTCTTGGGACGTTTGCAGTGCCTTTCATAGAGGTTCCATCAAGAACACCTTCAAACTCAGCCGAGCTTCCCATAGGAGTGTCAACACCAAAACTAACTTGACGATTCTTGGAAATTTTACCCTTGAGAGGCATCTCTCCCATTGGTCCCGCGATAGTGCCACTGAGATTATTCCCATTTTGCACAATCTTCATTTTTGCCGATCTACCGCCAAAAGACATAGTCCAGTTACCACTCAGAGTCTTAGTTTGCGCCGTAGCAAAGCTCACCAAAGAAGTAGTGGAAATAGCTGTAGTCAGAAAAACACTAGATACAAGTTGAGGAAGTTTAGACATCGATTTAATCCTTTTACGTACAAGGTGGTTCAGAACTTATGTTTTGTCTTGAATGAAGCCTTACGCCAATCTGTCTAAGTTTTCGAGCATCAGCCCCCTTATAGGAGAATTATCTTCTTCCCCCTTTATAAGGGGGATTGAGGGGGATCTATTGGAAGTTTTAACCGCAGAAAACAATTCTTCTTAAATTGTTCTAATCTTCAGGTGCTATACCAAACCATAGAGTTTCAATCAGATTATGAATAAAAATGGATGGTTCAATCTGTTTTGGCTGGAAGATTGAAATAGGGAATGGCATCTTACTAGCAATATTGCCAACCACAACATAGTTAGGAATGAAAATTAATTAACTTGTGCAATTAAAACCAAAATTTGTTGGGGCGGGCGAAGCCCGCCCCAACAAATTTTGGTTTTAATTAATTTTCATTCCTTAGTGATTGAGCCAGTAATCATGTAAGCAATAGTCATCGCATCGCACGATCGCAAATAGCCCTTCGCGATCGCCCTCTCCAAAAAAGCTCCTAATAACTGACTATCCCTTATTGGTGGCGGGGGTGCAGGTGGTGGAATAGGTATATTTCCACGACTCATCACCATAAACACTCTAGGCAAAATCACCTGGTAAAGAGCCAGCATTTGCTTGCAGATTTCGGTGAGTTCTGACTTAATGTCGGCTGTTGGCTGCTGATTGGATAATTTTTTAACCCATTGTGGAGTTTCAAAAACACCCATCGCTTCCATAAACAAGCCTTCTTTAGTCCCAAATCGTTTAAAGATCGATGCTTCCGAAATACCCGCTTTTTCCGCGATCGCCAATGTCGATGCACCAAATCCTTCTTCTAAAAAGACTTGCCGCGCCGCAGCCAGAATTTCTTCATTAGTAATTTTTGGAGGTCGAGCCATGAATAAGTAAGTGCTTACTTTTTAATAATATGTTTGATTATAGTTAATTGTCAAGCTGTCTGAAAATACAGAGAAATAGATAAAATAGTTTCTAGTAATAGCTTTTAGACTTTTGATGCGATCGCGAGGTAAGTTTTTCACCTGTTTGGGTGAGGGTGATGACATATCCATCTGTAACTAAGTAAAACACATCAGCAATTTTCCCTATGAGGTTGATTGTTGATACGATCGTCTATAAATCAGAGCTTACAATACTAGCGAACTGGGGCTTTTAAGGTTAGGCTGAGGCGATCGCAATCAAGCCTAGGATTGACAAATGAGTTATTATTATATTGATTGCTTTAGGTTTGGAGTTTGGAAAAAATTGAAGCAAAAAATGGATGAACGGCACATTAAGAGATGCCCAAATATTGGGCATGAGAAATCGAAGCACTAATGATTTAGGAGTACTAAGATAGTAGTATTTGCCAGA
>JBIKYZ010000479.1:0-9462 GCA_044354985.1 Pseudanabaena sp.
TATTTCCCACTCTTTGCTTGATAAATCGGTATTATAGGGTTGGCGCATCTTGACTGGTTGATACTAGACTTCATCAGTATTTATACCTGTTTTGGTGCGCCCTTGCATTCTTAAATGCTTTCTAAAGATTTGCAGGAAGTTTTGGGCTTGAGAGATGAAGATGTTCGGGCTATTCAAGAACGAGTTATGGCTTCTTACATAGAAGTGCAAAAACAACATGAACTAGAAATTGATAAGCAACGTCTGATTGCATTAGAGCAACTAAGACAATCAGAGCAAAGAAAACTGCAAGAGCTAGATAGAGAGAGACAAAGACTTACGGAATTAGAACAACAAAGACTTCGGGATGCTGAGCAAGAAAAGCTCAAGGCTGAAGCTAAGCTTAAAGCCGAGAGTGAAACAGAGCAAAAAAGACAAGAGCAGCAAAGGCTTACGGAATTAGAACAACAAAGACTTCGGGATGCTGAGCAAGAAAAACTAAAGGCTGAAGCTAAACTTAAAGCCGAGCGTGAAGCAGAGCAAAAAAGACAAGAACAGCAAAGGCTTGCGGAATTAGAACAACAAAGACTTCGGGATGCTGAGCAAGAAAAACTAAAGGCTGAAGCTAAACGTCAACTTGAGCGTGAATTAGAAAAGCAAAGACAAAAACGACAAAATCTAAAATCAAGAATAGAAAGCCCAAATTCTTTAGAACCGCCTAAATTGCCATTTCGTTTATCTAGACGGAATTTTCTTCTAGTTGCTGGGTTTACGGGAGTGAGTGTAGTGACTTTTGCATCTATTCGCGGTAATCAGACACTTACCAGTGAGCCTAAACCTTTTACCGTTGAAACGGGGAAACCCTTTAAGATTGAATTTGAAAATGGCGTAAATTTGGATATGCTCTATATCCCTAGCGGCAAATTTAATATGGGTTCGCCCCCTGAAGAAAAACGCGAGGAAAGAGAGCGTCCACAGATTTATGATGTCAGTGTTTCGGCTTTTTATATGGGCAAGTACGAGGTCACCCAAGCCCAGTGGCAAGCGATTATGGGGAATAATCCTTCTAAATTTAAAGACAACTTACAAAATCCCGTGGAGCAGGTGTCTTGGGATGATGCTCAAGAGTTTTGTAAGAAGTTATCGCAGAAGACGGGAAAGGAGTTTAGATTGCCTAGTGAAGCGGAATGGGAATATGCTTGTCGCGCAGGGACAATTGCCTCTTACTCCTTTGGTGATAATGCTTCATTGTTAGGTGAATATGCTTGGTATAGCGACAATTCGGGATCGAAGACTCATCCTGTCGGACAAAAGAAGCCGAATCCTTGGGGGGTATATGATATGTATGGTAATGTCTTGGAATGGTGCCAAGATAGTTACGAAAAATATGGCGGTGAAAGCGACCTAATTCGGAAAACTGGTAAAGCCATTGTAGAAAAGAATGATAATCGTTTTCGCCTGCTTCGCGGTGGTTCGTGGGTTAGCATTGCTCAGAATTGTCGTTCTGCGGTTCGCAATATCAGCGTTGCGCTTAATCAGAAAGACTTCAACGGTTTTCGGGTTGTATGCGTTTTGCGGTGAGGACTCCCTTCTTTGTTCTTTTGCCTCAGCCCTTTACACTTCTTCTCTTTCTTAGCCCTTCTTTATCAGCCCTATTCGCCGTCAAGCGATCAAAATTTTTTCGATATCATTATCCCTAAGCTATCGTTGAGTTATACCGTCACTAAACAAATGAATATGACACAACAAGAACTATTCAAAGCCTTTGAGTCATTACCCGCCGAAGCCCAACGCCAAGCCCTAAACTTCATCGCCTTCTTGCAACAAACATACGCCCCAGTTACAGTCTCTCCCAATATAGCGGTCAAAAGCTCAGATATCAACGCACAGCATCAAAAACTAACCCTTAATGACCTAATATCCACTATTCCCAATAACTTTACATATCCTGATGATGTAATGGAATTCACTGAAAGCGAACCATTAGGGCGTGAACTCCTATGAATATCCAAAGAGGTGAAATTATCAGGATTAATCTTAACCCAACCCAAGGTAGAGAACAGGCTGGAAACGCTCGTCCATGTTTGGTAATCAGCCACACGCAATATAACCAAAAACGTCAGGGAATAGTCATCGTTCATCCCATTACGAGCACAATTAAATCTGAAATCAAAATGATGATTCCTATTCCCGCAGGTTTTAAAGTATAGGGTTCGGTCATAGCAGAGCAAATAAGAACCCTCGATCTAAACCAACGCTGGTGGAAAACAACAGGAGAAATTATACCCAAAGATTTTGTTGATTTAGTTGTCCAAACTTTTAGCGTTATCATCAGCTAAAAAATTAGCGAGAGGTTGTTTTCATAGCCTGATCACTTCTTAGCCATAACTGGCAGATTTAGGGACGAAGAGATAGAATAGGACTTATGTTTACCATGTCTTAACCTAAATGTCAGACACACTCACAGTGGAAGCATTGCCGATTTTAGCGATCGCACCAGCCCAACTTTTACGGGGAAACGGGATTTTAGCGCAACTCCCGAAATATTTGTCACGCTATGGGAATAAAGCTCTAGTCATTGCTGGGGAAACCGCTCATCAAGTTACCGCAAGCCATCTCAAAAATACCGATATCGAAATTATCCATGCACCAGCGATCGCGGATTGCAGTGATGAAAATTTAGCAATGCTGCGTCACCTTGTGCAGCAACAAAATCCCCATGTAATTGTGGGTATCGGTGGTGGCAAAGTCCTTGATACTGCGAAATTAATCGCCCATCAATGTCAGTTGCCTATTTTTACCGTACCGACTACTGGCGCAACCTGTGCCGCATGGACAGCCCTTAGCAATGTCTATGATGCTCATGGAGCCTTTGACTATGACGTGACCCTCGATCGATGTCCTGACATGATGTTGGTGGACTATTACGTAATTGCGACTGCACCTAAACGCACCCTCGTTTCAGGCATTGGCGATGCGATCGCCAAATGGTATGAGTCCTCCGTCGGCAGTGGCAGCAGCGAGAAAACGATGGTCATCGCGGCGGTACAAGAGGCAAGAATCCTGCGTGATATTTTGTTTCAAAAGTCTGCCGAGGCGATCGCTAACCCTAACAGCCAAGCATGGCGCGAAGTAGTCGATGCGTCTGTCTGTCTTGCTGGTGCGATCGGTGGCATCGGTGGCGCAAATTGTCGCACGGTAGCCGCCCATGCGATTCACAATGCACTAACTCACTTGCATCAAACCCACGGCACATTACATGGCGAAAAGGTTGCCTATGGCATTTTGGTGCAATTGCGTCTAGAGGAATTTCAAGGTAATCAACTCGCCGCCTCATCGCGTCATCAATTGCTGAAGTTTTATCAAGAGATTGGCTTACCGACGACCCTTGCCGATTTAGGTTTAAGTCAAGTCACCCTTGCCGAACTAGAACATATTGCGGCGATCGTCTGTCAGCCAAATTCCGATATTCATCGCTTACCTTTCACCGTTTCCCCTAGCCAAGTTCTCGCGGCGATGGTTTCCACAACTAGTCCGATTACCGCCATCGTTTAAATAAAAAGCCTCGCGAAGCGAGGCTTTTTATTTGCTTAGCGAACGCTGGGTAATTCAATTTCGATCGCTTGTTGTTGCATTTTTTTGAAGACGTTATAAAAGCCATTGGCGCGAGATGGCGTGAGGCTTGCGACTAAACCTGTATCTTTAATAAAGTCGGGGGTGAGCAACTCAATTTCCTTTTGGGTTAAGCCGCCCATACAGACCGATAGCAAACCAACAAATCCTTTACTAATCAATGCATCCGAGTCACCTGCAAATACGACTCGTTCGTTGGTATCTAGTTTCGCTACCACATATACCTGTGATACACAGCCCCGCACTTTGTTGTCATGGGTTTTGAGAGCTTCGGGAAATGCTTCTAGTTTCTTCCCGTATAAAATTAGTTGCTCATAACGTTGTTTCGGATCGGAGAGCCTCTGAAATCGCTGGACAATGCGATCGATGGCTTCAGGTAAATGGGTCGGGCTTGACATTAGCTTTGGAAATATTTGGAAATGATTTTCAAGATTTAGACAGAAAATCTTAGAGCTATTCCAGTTTAAAGGATCTGTGAGGATATTGTGGGGCGATCCACCTATCTGAGAATAGTTTTTGCCGTAGGCAAAAACTATTCTCAAGTTTGAACCTTTTGACTAGAAGCAAATGTCTAAATCAGCGTAAATCGTTAAACAGTTAATTAAGGCGATCGCCACAGGTGACATCATGAAAAGCTTCATTCTCCCAATCCTTGCAGCTACCTCAGTCCTCAGCACCCTCAGCCTGATGAGTCCAAGCTCAGCATCCGCAGGTCCGATTCATGAACGCCAAGTTAATCAACAGGAGCGCATCTATAAGGGTGTGCAACAAGGCACAATTAGCCCCTTGGAATATAAAAGATTAGAGGCAAGAGAGGCAAAAATTGCCGTTCAACGTCGCGTTTATCTTAAGGATGGTGATTTGAGCGGTAAAGAAGCTGTCCGTTTGAGCAATGCTCAAAATCGTACTTCGAGAGCAATCTATCGCGATCGACATGATTAAATCACAGCACTTTGCTCTGTAATCAATACTTCGGACTTTTTTTAATGCTGTATAACGGAAAAAGTAAAGATAGCTTTCATACTCGCTACTCTTACTAATACTAATTCACAAGAGTGTGGCAACACTTTCGTGAATTAAAAACCAAACCCTGTAAGGGTTTATAAGCATAAAACAGCTATGCCATTTTGTGCTTTGGTATAAACATTTCTGTTATAGCTTTTACGAAAAAAATCCCCCACATTGCTGTGAGGGATTTTTTAATTAACTAGCAAGCTAGATTAACCGAAAGCAGTTGTTGTTGAGGCGATCAGGAAGGCGGCATACGTGAGTATGTAGCCAATCGTGAAGTGAGCCAAGCCAACCAAACGAGCTTGAACGATGGAAAGAGCCACAGGCTTGTCTTTCCACTGAACTAAACTTGCAAGAGGTGTGCGTTGGTGCGCCCATACAAGAGTTTCGATCAATTCTTGCCAGTAACCACGCCAAGAGATCAAGAACATGAATCCAGTTGCCCAAACTAGGTGTCCGAATAGGAACATCCAAGCCCAAACAGAGATATTGTTCATGCCATAGGGGTTGTAGCCATTGATCAACTGAGCAGAGTTGAGCCATAGGTAGTCACGGAGCCAGCCCATAATGGTGACAGAGGATTCGTTGAACTGAGCAACGTTACCTTGCCATACACCGAGGTGTTTCCAGTGCCAGTAGAAGGTTGTCCAGCCAATGGTGTTCAACATCCAGAACATCGCGAGGTAGAAGGAATCCCATGCCGAGATATCGCAAGTACCGCCACGACCAGGACCGTCGCAAGGGAAGCTATAGCCAAAGTCTTTCTTGTCTGGCATGAGCTTAGATCCACGAGCATCCAAAGCACCCTTAACCAAGATCAAGGTGGTGGTGTGTAGACCTAGAGCGATCGCATGGTGAACTAAGAAGTCGCCAGGTCCAATGGTGAGGAACAAAGAATTGTTGTCAGAATTGATGCCAGCCAACCAACCAGATAACCAAACGTTGCCGCTATTAGGCCAAGCTGTTGCAGCAATGCTATCAGGGTTAGAAAGTAGGACATTAAATCCGTACAATGCTTTACCTTGAGCCGCTTGAATCCATTGTGCGAAAACAGGCTCGATCAAGATTTGCTTTTCAGGAGTACCAAATGCTTGCATTACGTCGTTATGAACGTAGATGCCTAGGGTATGGAAGCCCAAGAAAAGAGATACCCAGCTAAGGTGAGAGATGATCGCTTCTTTGTGCTCAAGCATACGTGCAAGCACGTTGTCTTTATTAGATTCAGGATCGTAGTCACGAACGAAGAAGATCGCACCGTGAGCAAATGCACCGACCATCAAGAAACCAGCAATATATTGGTGATGAGTATATAGAGCAGCTTGAGTGGTGAAGTCCTTAGCGATGAACGCATAGGAAGGCATCGAGTACATGTGCTGAGCGACCAACGAGGTGATTACTCCTAAAGAAGCAAGAGCCAAGCCGAGTTGGAAGTGCAAAGAGTTATTGACAGTGTCATACAAACCTTTGTGACCAGCTCCTAATGCACCGCCAAATGGAGTGCCTTTAGGAGGGTTATGTGCATTCAAAATGTCTTTGATGCTGTGACCAATACCAAAGTTGGTACGGTACATGTGACCAGCGATGATGAACAATACTGCGATCGCCAAGTGGTGATGCGCGATATCAGTCATCCAAAGAGATTCGGTTTGAGGATGGAAACCACCAAGGAAGGTCAGGATTGCAGTACCAGCGCCTTGAGATGTACCAAATACATGTCCTGCGGTATCAGGATTCTGAGCATATACGCCCCAGTTGCCAGTGAAGAAAGGTGCAAGACCAGATGGATGAGGAGGAACGCTCAAGAAGTTGTCCCAACCTACATGGATACCACGGGATTCAGGAATCGCAACGTGAACCATGTGACCAGTCCAAGCCAAGGAACTTGCGCCAAACAAACCAGCCAAGTGGTGATTGAGGCGAGACTCAGCATTCTTGAACCAAGAGAGGCTAGGACGGAAGCTGGGCTGTAGGTGCAACCAACCTGCAAATAGCAGGACAGCAGCGAATACTAGCATCCAGATTGCGCCAGCAAATAGCTCTGCATTGGTACGCATACCGATGGTGTACCACCAGTGGTAAACACCTGAAAGAGCGATGTTTACAGGGCCAGCAGCGTCGGTTTGAGTAAACGCTTCAACTGCGGCTTTACCGAAGTGAGGGTCCCAAATCGCATGGGCGATTGGACGTGTGGTGAGAGGATTTTTGATCCATTGCTCGAAGTTACCCTGCCACGCTACGTGAAACAGGTTGCCAGATGTCCACAGGAAGATGATTGCCAAATGTCCGAAGTGTGAAGCAAAAATCTTTTGGTAAAGACTTTCTTCAGTAACACCATCGTGACTTTCAAAATCGTTCGCTGTGGCGATCGCATACCAGATCCGACGGGTTGTTGGATCCTGTGCGAGAGCCTGGCTAAACTTAGGAAATTTCGTTGCCATAATTACTTCAATTTCTCCGTTAATATTAGCCAAGTGCACCGTAACGGGCTAGGAAGAATGCCCAAGTTGTGGCAATTCCACCTAATAGGTAGTGAGCTAGACCCACTGCACGACCTTGAGTAATGCTCAAAGCGCGAGGAGAAATAGCAGGAGCAACGTTGAGCTTATTGTGAGCCCAAACGATTGACTCGATGAGTTCTTGCCAGTAGCCACGACCACTGAACAGGAACATGAGGCTAAACGCCCAGATGAAGTGAGCGCCCAAGAAGATCAAACCGTAAGCCGACAAAGCCGAACCGTAGGATTGAATTACATTGGAAGCTTGTGCCCACAAGAAGTCACGCAACCAGCCATTGATAGTCAATGCACTCTGTGCAAAGTTACCGCCAGCCATATTGGTGATTGTGCCGCTTGCATCGACAGTACCGAAGATATCGGACTGCATTTTCCAAGAGAAGTGGAAGATAACAACGGAAATACAGTTGTACATCCAGAAAAGACCGAGGAATACGTGATCCCATGCCGAAACTTGACATGTGCCGCCACGGCCAGGACCGTCGCAAGGGAAGCGGAAACCTAGTTCAGCCTTGTCTGGAATCAAGCGAGAGCTACGAGCATAAAGCACGCCTTTCAGCAAGATCAAGACAGTAACGTGAATGGTAAACGCATGGATGTGGTGTACCAAGAAGTCAGCAGTACCAAGAGCCATGTGAGCAACAGCAACCTTGCCACCAACAACAATAGTATCGCCACCAAAGATGGGGCTAACGCTAGAGGTTGCGTAAGGAGCGGTTGTACCAGCAGCAGCAGCGTGGATACCTTGAATCCAGTTAGCGAAGACAGGCTTCAACTGAATTGCGGTGTCGGAGAACATATCTTGAGGACGACCCAATGCACGCATGGTGTCGTTGTGGATGTAAAGTCCAAAGCTGTGGAAGCCAAGGAAAATACATACCCAGTTAAGGTGAGAAATGATTGCATCGCGGTGGCGCAACATGCGATCAAGCAAATTATTTACATTCTTAGCAGGATCGTAATCGCGAACCATGAAAATACCAGCGTGAGCAGCTGCACCACAGATCAAGAAGCCACCAATCCACATGTGATGTGTGAACAGTGAAACTTGAGTTGCGTAGTCAGTAGCAATGTAGGGGTAAGCAGGCATCGCGTACATGTGCTGAGCGACGATGATGCTCAAAGAACCCATCAAAGCTAGGTTAACAGCTAGCTGAGCATGCCAAGAAGATGTCAAGATTTCGTATAGACCCTTGTGACCTTCACCAGTTAGAGGTCCCTTGTGAGCTTCAAGGATTTCCTTCATGCTGTGACCGATACCAAAGTTGGTGCGGTACATATGTCCAGCGATGATGAAAAGTGTAGCGATCGCAAGGTGATGGTGAGCTTGGTCAGTTAGCCAAAGAGATCCAGTTTGAGGATTCAAACCACCCTTAAAGGTCAAGAAGTCAGCATAAGCGCCCCAGTTCAAGGTAAAGAAAGGTGTTACACCTTGAGCAAAACTAGGGAAAATATCCGACATCAAGGAAGGATTTAGGATGAACTCATGGGGTAGAGGGATCTGATCAGCAGGTACGCCCTTATCAAGGTAGTAGTTGATAGGAATCGAAACGTGGATCTGATGTCCAGCCCAAGAGAGTGAACCCAAACCGAGTAAACCTGCCAAGTGGTGGTTCATCATCGATTCAGCATTCTTAAACCACTCAAGTTTAGGAGCAGCCTTGTGGTAGTGAAACCAACCAGCGAAGAACATCAAACCTGCCATCACCAAACCGCCAATTGCGGTGCAGAGGAGTTGATACTCGGTAGTGATACCAGATGCTCTCCAAAGGTGGAACAAGCCAGAAGTGATTTGAATACCTTGGAAACCGCCACCAACATCGCCATTCAAGATATCTTGACCGACAACATTCCAGACCACTTGGGCGCTGGGTTTGATGTTGACTGGATCGGCAAGCCAACCAGTGTAGTTAGAGAATTTTGCTCCGTGGTAGTACATACCACTGAGCCAGATAAAGATAATACCTAGGTGCCCAAAGTGAGCGGAGAAGATCTTACGGGCAGTATCTTCTTCGGTTGTGAAACTGTCAAAGTCATGCACATTGGCATGAAGATCCCAAATCCATGTGGTTGTCTTTGGTCCCTTCTTTAAGGTGCGATCAAAGTGACCAGGTTGTCCCCACTTCTCGAAAGAAGTAGGTACTACGTCACGATCAACCGATACCTTTACCTCTGTGTCTGGCTTTTGAGGAGTCATTGTCATGTAAATTTTCCTCTCTCAGACTGTTAAGACAAAGTAGATTAAACGATTAGGCTAGTTCTCTCATAGTGCTGAATCTATGAATGAGATAAGTACTGCTTTAATAAGAGAACCTAAGCCACGATG